>NZ_FXUI01000002.1:0-495901 GCF_900182875.1 Novosphingobium panipatense | reverse complement strand
GGCCTCGGGCTACGCCCTCCGCCCTCCGCCGACACCCCAACACCCGATTCTCATCCTGATTGACGCTGCGCTCTCATCCTGTTTGTCGCGCGGCACCACAGGGGCGAAAGGCGTCGAGGATGTCTTGCGGCATCACTACCAGTGGATCGACCGCTTCGATAAGGTCACCCTCATCTTCGACGGTGACGAGACGGGCCGAGAGTGGGCGCAACGCGCTGCCGCTCTCCTTCCGCCTGGTAAGGGTTACATCGGCGAGATCATCGGCCACAAGGACGCCCGCAGCGCCCTGATGGCTGGCGATGGCCGTGCGATCCAGTCGGCCTTCTTCAACGCCGAGAAGTTCGTCCCTCAGGGCATCTTCCGGGTTAAGGACCTGATCGCCGAGGCCCGCAGGCCTGTGGAGCGTGGCATCCCCTGGTGCCTCCCCGGTCTAACGAAGATCACCTTCGGGCGCCGCTATGGCGAGCTGTACACTCTCGGCGCAGGCAACTCGATCGGTAAGACTGACCTGACGACGCAGTGCATCTCATATGATGCCCTGTCGCTCGGCATCATGACGGCTGTCATTTACCTGGAGCAGCCCCCAGTCGAGACCCTGAAGCGCCTTGCGGGTAAGATCGCAGGCCGCCCCTTCCACATCCCCGTGGAGGACCTCCCGGAGGACGAGCGCTACAGCCAGCAGGAGCTGGACGAGGCGTTAGACCGGCTGGAGGCATCGCCGAACCTCATCTTCGCAGGCAACTTCGAGAGCACGGCCTGGGACGACGTCGAGAAGAAGATCAGATACCTGGTCATCTCCGAGGGCGTGAAGATCGTCTACCTCGACAACATGACGGCCCTGGTCGACGAGACCAACGAACGTGCGTCTGTCGAGGGCATCATCAAGAAGATGGCGCTTCTCTGCCAAGAGCTGAACATCATCATCATGCTGCTCTGCCACCTCGCCACCCCGGACGGGAAGCCGCACGAGGAGGGCGGGCAGGTGAGCCTCCGGCATTTCAAGGGCTCCCGAGCAATGGGCGCCTTTCCGCACTACGCGTTCGGCCTGGAGCGAAACACACAGCATGAGGTGCCCGAGTACCGCAATTACTCGATCCTGCGCTGCGTCAAGGACCGTTACACGGGCCGATATAACGGCGCGACCATCTCTCTCCACTACGACGTCGCCAGCGGACAGCTGGTCGAGCGAGACCTTCCCGATGACTACTATGGCGACCGGGAAGAGGGCAGTGGAGGACACCGTCGAGGCGACATCCCCCCATGGGAGCCCGACGTAGGCGGCCCTCTGGAGCTTTAGGCGAACGAAAAGCGGCGAGAAGAGAGACCTTCTCGCCGCTTCGGGTACACCACGGGGGATATGAGACCTGCCCCCGTCGCGTTTAGACGACTGGCCGGGACTGCAATCCTGCCAGCCGCCATAAGTGCGGTTGTACGGGAGCAAACCTCCCCAACAACCCAGGCCGGATTTACGACGCGGCGGGCGTCTTCATCGCGGTAGTGGTCTTGTCAAAGGTCGAGCGCAGCTCGCCGCCGAGACCCTGCATGGCTGCAATGGCAGCAACAGCGATAAGAGCAGCGATCAGGCCGTACTCAATGGCGGTGGCGCCCTTTTCGTCACGGCGCAGCTTTTTGATGAACCTCATTGTATGCTCCAGTCTCGATCTTGATGCCGAGCCTGTGTTGTACCCCAGCGCCTCGGTCACTGTCTTTCTGACTGATTCGGCTTAAAAAATAGTAAAAGCATCATTCACCTAGAACCCGCGCGTATCGCCGACTGAAGCGCCGCTGGGCCTGCCCGAATACTTGAGTACCCTTAAAATGAGTTCCCCATACGCGGGGAGGCAGTTGGTCTTCGACTTGGAGACTAACGGCCTTCTCGACACCGTCACACGCGTTCACTGCGCGGTGGCAATCGACGTCGATACGGAAGAGGTCTTCGACTTCAAGCCGCATGAAATCGGCAAGTTCCTGGAGCTGTACACGACCCCAGGCATCGTCTGGATCGGCCACAACATCATCGGCTACGACTTCCAGGTCATCGAGAAAATCTACGGCATCAAGCCGCCTCCAGTCCACCTCACGATCGACACCGTCAACCTCGCTCGCCTGGTCTTCAGTGACCAGAAGAACACCGACGTCAAAGTCGCGTCGAAGTGGAAGAAACACCTGGCAGCCAAGGCCAAGTGGGACACCCAGGAGAAGTACCGCATCGAGCGGGCCGAGGCAGACGGCATCCCTACCCCTGTAGCCGCCCCATACCCCGGAAAGGTCCCAAAGGAGTTCCCCGGCTGGATGTGCGGCCTGCACACCCTTGAGAGCTGGGGCTATCGCCTCGGGACTGAGCGGAAAGGCGACTACGCCAAGGAGATGAAGGCCAAGGGCCTCGATCCGTGGGCCGAATGGAACCCGGACATGCACGCGTACATGATCCAGGACGGCAGGCTCAATCTGCTCCTCTACAAGCACCTGATGGCCGAGAGGCCCACCCCGCAATCGGTCCTCTTGGAAATGCGCGTGCAGACGCTGTGCGCCCGAATGGAGCGCAACGGATGGCCGTTCAACGAAGCGGCGGCCCAGGAGCTTTACCTGGACCTCTGCGCCGAGAGGGACGCTCTCTCAACATCCCTGCGTGGCCTGTTCCCGCCGTGGACGATCCAGCTCCCCGACTTCATCCCTAAGCGCAACAACAAGACCAAGGGGTACGTCGCTGGCGTCCCTGTGGAGCGCTTCGAGACGATCGAGTTCAACCCGGCTTCGCGTGATCACATCGCCGATAGGCTCAAGGCCAAGTACGGCTGGGAGCCTGAGGACTACACCGAGAGCGGAAAGCCGAAGATCGACGACGACGTCCTCACGGCCCTCCCGTACCCGGAGGCCAAGGCGCTCGCCCGCTACTTCATGATCCAGAAGCGGATAGGGCAGCTGGGCGAGGGCAAGAAGGCCTGGCTCAAGCTGGTCCGCAACGGCAAAATCCACGGGCGCTACAACACCAACGGCACCGTATCGGGCCGAGCGTCCCACCTGGACCCTAATGTCGGTCAGGTGCCTGCCACAGGCGTCGAGTTTGGCCGAGAATGCCGCTCCCTGTTCACCGTGCCCAAGGGCTGGGATCAGACCGGCGCCGACCAATCGGGCCTTGAGCTTCGCTGCCTGGGCTCCTTCATGGCGGCTTTCGACGGCGGGGCGTACATCCAGACGGTCCTCTTTGGGGACGTACACTGGGAGAACGCCAAGGCTCTCTTCGGCCTACCCATGGATACCGAAAGGTACGCGGGCAAGGACGAGAACGGCCACGACATCGAAATCCCCGAGCACGAGGCGTTCCGCAAGGTCGCCAAGACCTTCATTTACGCCTTCCTCTACGGCTCCGGCGATATGAACCTCGGCTATCTGGCAGGCGTCTCCGAGGAGGAGGCTAAGGCCTGGCAGGCTGACCCCGCGCACCTCGCGGCCTACCTAGCGATGCGTAAGGAGTTGTTCCGCCGCGCCGATCGCAACTTCGAGGCACGTCCCACGAAGCAACAGCTGCGTTGGGCCTACAAGGGCCAGTTGCTGCGCGATCGCTTCCTGAAGCAGTTCCCGGCTCTCTCGAAGCTCATCAAGTACGTCAAAGACGCGAGCAAGAAGGGATGGCTCAAGGGCCTCGACGGACGCGTCCTTCCGGTGCGTTCGTCCCATGCGGCCCTCAACGTCCTGCTCCAGTCCGCTGGTGCGGTCATCTGCAAGCAATGGATCGCTGACGCCGACGACGCCCTCCAGGCGGCTGGCTTCAAGCATGGCTGGGACGGCGACTACGTGTTCCTCGGATGGATACACGACGAAATCCAGATCGCCTCCCGAGGGGGCATCAAGGAGCAGATCGCCGAGATCGTTGTCCGATGTGCCCAGAAGGCAGGCGACCCTTTCCCACAATGGAGGTGCCAGCTCGATGGCGAAGCCAAACACGGCCACAGCTGGGCCGATTGCCACTGAAGAATACGAGCGGCTTCTCCCCGTCCTGAGACGGGCGTGGGAGAGCCCTTTTACTACCCGATCCGACTTTGCCCGAAGGTTTATCGAAGACGTCGCTGTCGCGGCGTGCCTCGGGCTTCTCACTGTCAAACACAACAACACCCTCAACGAATGGGGCAGGACCTGGCGCATTACTGCAGCCGGGCTGTCTCTATTGGAGAAAACCCCATGAATGCTGTCTCCGTTTCCCTGAATACCCTCGCTAGTGTTGCCACCGCTGGCGAGGCACTTGCCGTCGCTCTGGAAGCTCTGGGCGCAAATGCCCAGTCCGTCGACCAGTTCAATCTCCCGCTGAACGGCGAGGATATGGCCTGCGAAGCATTCATGATTGAGCGCGACGAGCTGCAGGACGAAATCGCACGGCTCCAGGCCGAGGTCGGAGGCCTCCGCACTCAGCTGTCGCAAGAGCTGAAGGGCGAGAGCGTCTACCGTGAAGGCCTTCGCAGCGAAATCGAGCGCCTGCATGGCGAGATCAGCACGGCCAACGAGGTGTTCAAGAACATCACCTCCTTCGCAAGCGAGCTGCAGCACAGCCTCAACCAGGTCGGCATCTCTTACGTGGCCGATGAGGCCACCGGATTGCCGTTGATCCGCATCGACACCGTGCGGCTGGCAGCGGGCATCCAGGGCATCGCCAATGGCGCCGCTCCGCTCGATCTTTAAGGCCCTCAGTGGCCTAAAGCCGCTGGCGCCGCTCAAGCACATGCTGACGCACAAGGACGGGGAAACATACGTCCCCGCCCGCGTCTACTGGTGCCTTGCGGCCCTGGCGCAAGTCTTCCTGACGGCTTGGGCAGTGATCGCTCATCAGCAGGAGTTCTCGTCGACGGACTTCGGCACCGGCATGGGCCTCGTGCTCACGGCAGGCGGCCTTGGCGTCTGGATCACACGCAAGACCGAACGCGACGAATGATGTTCTGACCGGATTACGAGCGGCGCTTGATCCAACCCGCCACTTCTGCGCCTATCCAAACAATCGCAAATGCGAGAGCGCCGCTTAACGTCCGTACCACGCCCCAAAACGGCTCTTCTAAATCTTTCAACGCTTTCAGAATTTGAAGCCGTTCGGAGGTCGAGAGCTTAGGATCGGACAGCATTTCCATCAAGCTGTCCTGTGCCGGTGATGCTGCTAGGTACCTGGTCGCAAGCGCACTTACGATGGCGCCCGCAATAGCGCTGGCCAACGGCACTACGCCATATAGGAATAAACGCTCGCGTTTAGATGCTTCCACTCGGGCCTCCAATCTTTCTGCACAGTATGGTCGAAAAGACTTCAAGCCAAATCCCCGGCTGCGTTATCCCCATGCGTGAAGCGCAGACCAGTAGTGCGCGATTGAACCCTTCGAGCGCAACGAATGGCGGCAACGGCCCTGAAGTTACCTAAGACTTCGGGGCCATTTTTCGGTCCTCTGAGTTCCCCCACGAGCAGGTTGATCCGGTTCCGTGCTGCATTCGTGTTCTGCGTCCGGCCAATCTCGTTGTCGCCGAAAAGTGCCTTCCAGAACCAGACGAGCGTGGTCCTCTCGACCCCGTAGTCTCGCAGGAAACGCATGGCTTCGGCCACGTCATCGCCCGCGCCCAGGCGCACATGCGACTGATCGGCAGCCTCTTCCACCACGCGTAGGGCTTTTTCCAGGTCCATGGCTCCCCTTAGCGCAAGGAGAACAATCATGGAACATCCTAATGAGCGTCGAACATGACAGCCTGGGGCTCGCCTGAAGAGGTCGAGCGCCGCAATCGCATCCGACTGTCCGCTTGGGCCTTCGCCTACGAGATCGAGGATGACCCGATCGCCTCAGACGAGGCTTTCGATGCGCTCGCCAAAACCATCAACCCAACGGCCACCACCGGCCACCCCCAGCTCGACGCATTCTTCGCGACCGAGTTCTCCCCCGACACCGGCATGTGGGTGCGGCGCCACCCAGACGCGGTCGGCCTGCGCCTCGTGTGCCAACGCATGAGAGGCAAACCATGGACGAAATCGAGACGATCTGTGCCAACAGCTACCGCAACTTCCACACGCGGGGCTTCGACTACCTGTGCCTCTCGCGCACGCCGGAGTTAACCCGGAAGGTCTACTTCTTCGAGGGCGACCTCCACGACCTTCCCGAGCTGGTGATCCCCCATGACCACCGCTACCCCTTCGTCACGACCGTTCTGTCCGGTGCCGTCGCTAATCGTATCTACGTCGGACTACCGAATGGTCCGCATCCGAGCGTCCGTTCCCAGTGGGAGGACCAGACCGAGGTCTTCGATCATTTCGAGTACCGCACGCCTCTAAACGGGGGCGACGGCTTCACCTGGGCAGGCGAACGCCGCCTGTGGGGCCCTGAGGCCTCACGGACCCGCACCCGAGGCGAGCACTGGCGCTCCTCCGAGACCGACATCCACACGCTCGACATCCGTTGCGAGGGGACGGTCATCCTCCTGGAGCAGCTCTCGGACGTGTTGCCCGAAGGCATCCCGACAAACGCGTACCGCCGTGTCGGCGACCGCACACCCCCATCCCTCGACGGGCTCTACGACCGGATGACCCCGGACCACGCCCGCATCCGCATCAACCAATTTCTCGACCTTGTCGGGAACCGCTGAAAGTACCCCGCATGACCGCCTACCGCTACAATCGCCCCACCACCGCGTTTCTCGCCCTCACGTTTCCCGTCTGGGCGACAGCAACAGCTGCCTTCTACGGTCTCAAGGAAGCCTGGAAGGAGCGCCACTACATCGCCCGCGAGCTGAAGGACGCGCTCGCCTATTCGTTCGAGCCCGTCACCGAAGCCTGGGGCGGCCTGAAGGCCTGGGTGGCCGACAAGGTCGAAACCTCCAAGCTCTACGCCATGATCGGCTGGGACCGCATCAAGGCCGTCTATCGGGCCCAAATCGAACAGCGTCTTATCGCGCTTCTGGTCCTCTTCCTGGCGTTCCCGTTCGCCCTGGCGGCTTGGGCCGTCCTTAGCGTTATCTCGGCAATCGAAGACCGTTCCTTCTACCCCATCGTGCGGGCAGGCAAGGAGGTCCGCTGGTTCCTGGAGGACTTCGTCGACGTCATGAAAACTGGCGAAGCCTGACCCTATGGGCTCGCCGGTAACCACCCGCGCCCTGGGCTTCCTTTCGGGAGGCCTGGGGCTCGCCCTTATCGGGTCTTCCATCTTCGGATACGTCCAGACCGAGCGCCTGTCGGCTGCCCGCGAGACCATCCAGGCCCGAGAGGCGACGATCGCCACACACAAGGCAGCCGTCGTCGATCGCGATGTCCTGATAGCGAAGCAGAATGACGCCGTTCGCCAGCTGCAGGCCAAGTCCGAAGAGGACCGCGCCGCGTACCTGGAGCGCCTGGCCGCCGCCGATAAGCGGGCCGAGGTCTACAAGGGGCAGGCCAAGAGCCTCCTCACGGCCACTACCGAGGCCACCGATGAGCTGGGGCGCTGCCGCGCTGCCGTCCAGCTGATCCACGACACCCTTTCCGAGGAGAATTGACCATGGGCATGTTCCCAGAACGCAAGCTCACGACCATTCGCCCGCCGCTCGGAGCGAAGCAGACCTTCAGCGTCCGCTATCGTGGCGGCAAGAAGCCGTTCGACGCTCTCGAAGACGCACGGGCCTTTGCGAAGGCAGAGCGCTCCAACGAGGGTGGCTGGGCGGAAATCACGCAGGTTATCGAGAAGGTGATCGACCCACGATGACCTACCCGCACCTCCCGCCGCGTTCGTTCCAGCAGGCGGCCTTGATCGTCTGGCTGGCGCTCGCGCTGGCTTTGGTGGCCGCGCTGGCCGGATGCGGTCCCAAGTTCTCGACACCGCCACCAGTGGTCGAAGTCCTGACGCCTATCTCCGAGCCTTGCGAGGTGGCCCAGGTCGACAATTCGACCCTCCCGTCTGCCCATCGCCCAGCGACCGGCGACATATTTGAGGACGTGAAGACGATCCTGGCAGACCGTGCGACCCTGAGGGCCGACCGCGAGAAGCTCCAGGCCGCCAACAGCGATCCCTGTCCTTGAGGTAAAGATGGCCGCCGTAGAGCCGCACAAGATCATGAGCGGCTTAGGCCGTCTCTATACCGCTATACGCGCCGAGCGCCGCCGCCGAGCCCTGGGCAAGTTCCAGTCGGTCAATGACGCGATCAGGCTCCAACAGCTCCAGCGTGAGGCCACGAAGCTGCGCCTCCAGCTCCCTCCACTGAGGCTAGTCTCATGAAATATCAGAACCCCACGCCCGTTGCGGTCCAGATGCAAGCCGCCTGGACCCCTGACCATGAGCGGGGCCTGATCGTGATCAAACGTCCTGATACCGGAGGATGGGCTTTCCCGGCAGGCTACGTCGAGACCGACCTGGATGACAGCGCCGAAAGCGCCGCAGCCCGAGAGTTCGCCGAGGAGACTGGGTGGAGGCTCGCCCCTGGCGCCCTTTTCCATTCCACGATCATCCCCAGCGGACACATCCTCCTCTTTGTGCGCTCCACCAACAACTTCCAGCTCAACCGCCGCATGATCGACGCATGGCGCCCCACATCCGAGGCGTTGGAGCTTAGGGTCGCCTTGTCCCCCGAGGACCTGTGCTTCCCGGCCCACGCCGAGGCCATGCGCCTCTGGTTCGATAATCGGCACTGGTAAGCCCGAAAGCACCGAATGACCCGACAGCTCCTAATCGACGCTGACTTCACGCTCTTCATGGCCTGCGCCGCCGTCGAGCGGGAGAGCAGGTTCCCCAACGAAAACGACGACATCGTCCATGTTGTCCACTCCGATCGCGCCGAGGCCCGCGCCAACTTCGAGCGCATGGTCAAGGGCTACGTCCGAGACCTTCGCGCCGACGAGGCCGTGCTGGTCTTCTCTGGCCCGAACAACTTCCGCAAGGAGGTCTGGGACGGCTACAAGGCCAACCGCAAGGCCACCCGAAAGCCCCTGTGCTACTGGGATGTGATCGCCGACGTCCGCGAGGCTGGCGACTTCCGCGTGGTCTCTGAAGACTGCCTGGAGGGCGACGACTACATCGGCATCCTGGCGACCCGGCCCAGCTCAGTGGAACGCATCATCGTGTCCGACGACAAGGACATGCAGACGCTGCCCAACGTCAAGCTCTGGCGCATGGGGCAGATCATCGAGACTGACGACGCCAGCGCCGAGGAGTTCTGGCTCTACCAGACCCTGATGGGCGACACGACGGACGGCTACAAGGTATGCCCTGGGATCTTCCCTGTGGCCGCGAAGAAGGTCCTGGAGAAGCCTGGCGATCCCTGGACCAATGTCGTGGAGGCCTACCGGGCCGCCTACGCCAAGGACAAGGACCCAACTAAGGCCAAATGGCTAGACCGATCCCCCGAAGAGCTGGCGCTCCTGAACGCCCGCCTGGCGCGTATCCTCCGATCCGGCGACTGGGACCGGAGGGCTAAGAGGCCGATCCTGTGGACGCCCGAGTAACGGCCCTTCGCCTGGAGAGCCAGGCCCGCCGCCTGAGGGAACATGCCGAGGCAATTTTTCTCACAAAGGTATTTCCTACAGACATCGAAACGAGCATAGGAAAAATCCTATGTTCCACTTCTGTTCTCACCCCGCTAGACATCATCGACGACGCGACCGCTTTCGAGGCTGACGCCCGCAAGCTCCGCGCTCTGTACGCCTGAAGGAATGCAAATATGCCCCAGCCTGACATCATGACCATCGAAGAACCGAACTTCGACACCCTCGAAATCGTCGAGATCGACGAGCACCTCACGCTCCTCCAGGTGGCCGAAGACGGCGAGAGCAACTCTCTCGTGATCGGGCCGGAGCAGCAGACCGCGCTCTTGAAGCTCCTCCTGGAACGCCAGGGGGACTGATGAACGCCTTCGCAGTACCATCGGGCCGCACTGTCGGCCCTGGGCTGTCCTGTTGGACCTGCGCATGGTCAAGGTCCCTGACGAGCGATGCCGCCCCCTGGCCGTTGGCCTGTGTGGGCTGTGGGCCCTCGCGGCTGAACCACACGGCGCAGCGGGATATTTTCAAGGAACCCGAGGCAGTGCCTCCCATTGACACCAACGCGGCCCAAGCGGCCCGCAAGCCCAAGCTCCTAATCATCGGCTACGGTCGACACGGAAAGGACACGGTCGCCGAGCTTCTGGCCGAACGCCATGGCTTCACGTTCGCGTCATCCAGCTACTTCGCCGCCGAAAGCGTCGTGCGTCCGGCTCTCGCCGCCTGTGGGGTGACCTACGGCAGCCTGGAGGAATGCTACGCCGACCGCGTGAACCACCGCGCCTTCTGGTATGAGGCCATCTCGACCTACAACGGAGGGGGCCGGAGCCGTCTTGCCGAGGCCATCCTGGTCGACCACGACATCTACGTAGGGATGCGCTCGAATGCCGAATACCTTGCATCGCGTGACCTGTTCGACCTGGTTGTCTGGGTCGATGCCTCTGGCCGAGGTCTGCCTCCCGAGGACATCAAATCCATGGACATCGCCTACGATCCCCGGACGATGAACCGGAT
Source organism: Novosphingobium panipatense (assembly GCF_900182875.1). Classification (NCBI taxonomy): domain Bacteria; kingdom Pseudomonadati; phylum Pseudomonadota; class Alphaproteobacteria; order Sphingomonadales; family Sphingomonadaceae; genus Novosphingobium; species Novosphingobium panipatense. The sequence goes on along the minus strand of NZ_FXUI01000002.1, from coordinate 485,427 downwards.
CGACAACGGAGGGTCCTTGGAGGACCTGATCAAGAACGTGGACGACTTCGCCCGTTCGCTGACCTGGGCCTATCCCCAGGCATAACAAAAACCCCCAAGGTGCCCATCGGCGCCAGGGGGGTTTCTTTTCGTCTCGGATGTGGAGCGCTAGGCTACCAGACGGGGCCTTCCGTAGGCCTGTGCCCTTAGGCGTAGCGATTTGCCGGTAAGGTCTCCCAGCTCTGGGTAGAGCAAGTGGAGTATCTGTGCCACGGCCTCTTCGTCCAGGATGACGCATTGCGCCTCTTCGTCTTCGGGCTTTTGATAGACTGCAATTACGCGATCACACAGGCGTTCTACTTCGACTTTCATACGGCTCTATCCGTTCTACGGTGGCAGCTTCCCTCATCCTGCGACCTGTTGTTGCGACGTGTTCTGATTACTGCCGATCATTTCGCAGCAATATGCCCCGGCCTTTAGTTAAGCCGAGGCATGTTGTCGAGTGTGTTTATTGGCCGATTGCAGACACTTACTGGTTAGCCAAAAGTTAGCCCGCCTTCGACCATGCCCTCGATCAGATAGGGGACGAAGCGGGGCTCCACTATGAGGCCGTCCCCGAACCACCGAGCGCCTGCCTCGACGTTGTCGTTGATCCAGGCCCTGGCGACCTCGGAGCGCGGACGGAAGAGCGTGATCGACCCGTGATCCTCAACACTGACGTCCTTCTCCGCTTCCTCATGGGCCTGTACTTGCTGCGCCTGGAAGCGCTTTGCGATGTCGGCAGCCCAGCGACGGGCGCCCTCGGCCTTCATCTCCTCCAAGCCCCCCATTGCCAGCGCTCGGTAGCTGTCGAGGCCGAAGAGGTCATAGGATGCGCTGCCGCTCATGCGCACCACGAGGTACTCGCCGAGTTGCCAGCTATCGGCCACCAGGGGCGAAGCGTGGCTTATAGCGGTCCATGCGGAGGTGAGGGTCTTTGCGTCCATGGTGGATATTCCTTTCAGATGGGATTATTGCCGATTGTGGATATCATAGGCGCACTCGTGGCGCCGAGAGGTACCTGAGGTTAGACGGAGGGCTCCAAGCCTTCCCAAGCGGCCCGCAGGCGCTCCTGGAGCTTCCTGGTATCGTGGGCCTTGGAGTGCCGGAGCGGCACGTACTGGTGGATGTGACCGTGGGCGAGCATGAGGAGCTGACGAAGCTCTTGGTCGGTGAGGCGCTGGGGAGCTTCCGGCTCCTTGCGAGAACCAGGGCAGGGCGCCCTCAGGGCTTCCCCGTGGTAGGTCGCATCTCTCCTGCAGTGCTGGCAGATCGGGTCCGTGATGAGCGTCCCTTCGTCGAGCACATGATGGCTCTGGTGGACCTGGGCGGGCGTGATGGTCGGATAGGTCACTTGGAGAGGTCCTGAGCGACGGCGCCCGTGAGTGCCCCGAGGAGGACACCGAAGAGGCCAATGGAGATAAAGGCGCAGCCTGTGATGGGCCGGTCGATGGCGTAGGAGAGGCCCGAGGTGGCACCCACGGCGAGCACGAGGCCCACCAGGATGCCCGACAGGATCGAGTGCAGGAGACGCTGCCTCTTGGTCATGCCCCCGCCCCCGTCAGTGCCTGGAGGAGCGCCAGGGCCTTCTCGTTGCCTACGCCGTCGATCCGATCGAAAGAGACGGAGCCCGAGGCAGACAGGCGGCCCGAGACGTAGAGGCCACTGACGTTGAGCCGGAGGGTCGCGTCGAGCTTGGTCTTGTCTTCGGGCACTTCCACCCGGAGGCCTGGCACCTGATAGGCGAGTGCATCGGCGAATGCCTGGAGCTGATCGCGCTTCTGGGTCTGGCTCTCGAAGCGGCCATGCAGCTGGGCGAGTGGCACGTTGGCCTCGTCAACTACACGGCGCTTGAGGTCTGCCGCGAGCTTCTCGATGCCCTTCGCCGTGTCTGCCGAGGCCTTGGGGAACTTGGGGCGGCTGTAGACGTCGAGCTGGCGCTCTAGGTGAGGGCAGCAGGCGAAGACTTCGATCTTCCCGAGCTTGCGATGGTCCGACCGGATGACGACCGTTAGGCCGCTGTCGAAGATCACACGCCCGAGGCCATAGCGCCCAGGCTCGCATTCGCCGACTGCGGCGCCCCAGGCCTTCGCCAGGGCATCTGCGACCTTCGCCGCGTCGAGGTACTCTTCCGTCTTACCGAAGACCGAAAGCGAGGAGATGAAGGGATTGGTCATGATGGCTTGCTCCTGGTCCGGTTGATTAGTTGGAAGGCTTGAGGCGGCGCAGGGCGGCCTTGGCGTTAGAGACCAGACGCTCGCGCTCGAAGCTTTCGTGCGCCTCGCGAGCCAGAATGCGAATGAGCGCTGCCTCTGGGTTATCGTCAGTGGCCTGTTCGGGGGCTTGTGCCTGGCAAATGAGCCGTGAGGACGAGCGGAGCACTTCGTCGGCCTTGAGGCGGCGCAGGAGTTCTTCAGGAGTGATGCCGAGATGTTCTGCCCAAAGACCGGCGAAAGGAGCCGTTAGGGTCGAGATGCACGCATCAGCGCCATCCGGGTCGCATCCTGCAATCTTCAGGTCGGCCTCTGGTTCGTTCTCGGCTGCTTCACTTCCGCCCAGGGAGATGGTGGCGGCAGCCTCCTCCTGGTCGAAGTCCCGATCGGCCTGCTCGATGCGGGCCTTGAAGCGCCCCAGCAGCTCCTTGCGGAGGGCTGCCAAATGCTGAAGGAGGATGACCTTCCCACGGGAGGACCGCAGTTCAACCTCGTAGCGCTGCTCGCCACCTTCGGACCACGGCAGGTAATGCGTGAGTTGGCAGAGGAAGCGATAGGACTTACCGTTTTCCAGCGTAACGACACCTGCGTCCCGAACACTGTCCCAGCTCGGACCAGATGCACGATCCGCAGGCTGACGTATTGGGAGAGCGTGGTCGAAGGCGATGGAAGCGATGGTCGACTTGGTCATGGCGTCAGTCCTTGTGCTGGCCTGCGGATCGGCGAGTGTTGCCGTCTGTGGACTAATGTTTGGACGCGAGATTGCCGAACGTCAACCCTCCACAATCGGTAAGTGAGAAGTTTTTTCGCTTTTCATTCGACTACGCGTGTAGTCGATGGTCCGCTGTAGACGCGGCGTGAGCCGTGGCCGATCGCTGCCGAGAGCAGGCGTGAGCTGCGCATGGAGACGTGAGCTGCCGTGAGCTGCCGTGAGCTGTCCTGAGGCGACCTGCGAGCGCGTCGAAAGCCTCGGCCCTTGTCGGCGTGACGGGAGGGCCGTGAGGCGGCTGTAGGAGGCTGTGGGCAGCTTTCGAGGCTGAAGTCCCTCGCTCATCGACTACACGCGTAGTCAGAAATCCCGGCAGCGTCACAGGCTCAGGCCGAACGGCGTCGAGGGCTGGGCGAGAGACCGGACATCTGGCGGCCAATGGCGGAAGTCTGCGGCCTTCAACGATGTGGGGGAGGCAAATGTGGGGGAACGCGGGGGTGAGGTCCAATGCCCAGGCCAATGTCGCCGAGAGCCAGCGTGAGGGATCGAGGGGCAGGCCGAAGGGAGCGGGAGGGCTCGGGCCGGTCTGCGGTGTGGTGCCTAAGCCATTGGAATATCTATGGAATGTGGAATGCAGCTCACGGGTCCCCTGGGCCGCCTCGGACGGTACCGCTGGGATTTTGGCCAATGCAAATCGAAAATCGGCGCTTCGCTCAGCCCTTGCTGTCGATACTCGGACCCTGACGCACACACACGGTTTTCTGCGGGTTTTGGAGGACACACTACCCGATTATTTTTTGGGCCCCTCCAGCCGCCTTTTGGCTCCATCCGGCAGCCTCCAGCCCCCGTTTGCCCCCGGTTGCACCTATATATAGCGCCAGGTTCGGAGGGGACTAAAGCCACGGTTTTCTGCGGGTTTTGCATTAGTGCCGATCTATGCACAACATTCCACAGCCGGCAACTTCCGGGGGACTATAGGGGGCTTATGCTCCCCGAAGGCCCCCCGAATGGAAAGTGAGTATGGTCCTCCACAAAAGGAAACCCAAAAGGCCCCTTAAGGGTACCTTTAGGCTACCTTAAGGCCCCTTTCGCCTGCCTTACGTGTGAGTGTCCTCACCAATTGATGTCCCCCTCTGATGGGGACCTTATAGACCTAAAAGACCCCCTTATGGCCCTTGAGACTGCTCCGTTCATCAACGGGCTTAATCCCGCGAACCCTTCCGGCTCCGACCGCCTCCATCAAGGCGACGATCATATCCGCATGATCAAGCAGGCGCTGAAGTCCACCTTCCCGAACCTTACAGGCCCGATCACCCTCAACCAGGACCAGATCAACGGCGCGGCCAATCAGGTGCCTACAGGCCTCATCAGCATGTGGTTCGGGGCCGCCTCGACTATCCCTACTGGATGGGCGCTATGCGACGGCTCCGAGCATAACCGCGTGGACGGCACTGGCACCATCAAGACGCCGAAGATGACCAACATCCTCCCGATCGGCGCAGGCTCCCTTGTGGACCTTGGAGAGGCGACGGGCTCTGTCGACTACCAGGTGACCACGGGCGCCGCAGGCAAGCACACGCACACTGTAGCCGGGGGCGCACATACCCATGAGGGTCAAGTCGGCTCTCATGCGCTGACGATCGACCAGATACCGGCCCATAAGCATGGCAACGGTGTAGTCGATAAGAACGACAACCTATTCAACCACGGTGGCCTGGCTGCAAACCCTACGAAGGGCGACAGCATCGACGGTAACTCCTCAGGCGGTACTCGCGAGGGCTACACGACGACTGAAGGTAAGGGGCAGGCCCACAGCCACAGCCTCTCGATCAGCGAAAGCGGCCACAGCCACACCGTCTCCGAGGGAGGCGAGCATACCCATTCCGTGGCGCTCCGCATCCTTCCGCCCGTCCTGGGCGTGCATTTTATCATGAAGCTCTGACATGACCACATTCCCGGTGCGACGGCTCGGCTCTACGGGCCTCGTCCCGGACGTCTTCCCGCCCGACCTTGAGAACGTCTCGGCCCTTAGCGGCGGGGTAAACGTCCGGTTTGCAAATGGCCGCGTTTCGCGTGGCCCAGTCTACCGATCGGTGGCTGATCTTCCCCATGAACCCGGCCACCTCCTGGCGATCCCCATGACCTCTGTCGGGTACGAGGAGGTTGTCTCCGTTTCCCACGACTACGGGCAATTCTTGCGCCTCAATGGGCAAGCCTTCGAGGACCTTACGCCTCCCGGCCACTTGGGTGGCGACAGCACCCAAACGGTGACCTCCAGCTTCCTGGGCGGCGTGGCTTACGTCAATCGCGAGAGCCATGCGCCCATGTGCAAGAGGTCCTCGGACAACACGTTCATTCAGCTCCCCGGCTGGCCTGAGGCCGACCGCTGCGTGGCCCTTCGACCCTATCGAGACCAGATGGTCGCCTTGGGCGTCACGAAGGCGGGCGCCTACATCCCCACGATGGTGCGCTGGTCTGACTTCGCCTACTTCGGCGAGGCTCCGGCATCCTGGGACCCGACCGACACCACCAAGTCGGCGGGCGAGAACATGCTGAACGAGATGATGCACCCGCTTGTCGACGGCCTGACGCTGCGCGACAACTTCATCCTCTATTGCACCTCCTCCACCTGGATGATGAGCTACGTTGGCGGGAACGACATATACGTCTTCCGCAAGCTCTTCGACGACCGTGGCATGATCAACGCCAACTGCGCGGTCCAGGTCGGCGGGATGCATTACGTCTTCGACCGAAACGACATTTACGTCCACGATGGCGCCTCCGATCGCTCCATCTGTGACGGCAGGACCAAGGACTTCATCTTCCGGTCCCTCAATTTCGCCAAGGCCAACCTCTGCTTCGTCCAGCACGACGCCAAGCTCTCCGAGGTCCGCTTCTCCTACGTGGCCGATGATCCCTATTCCGGCTTTCGCGGCGCCACGACGGGATGCAACCGGCAGGCGGTCTATAACTACTCCAACGACACCTGGACCTTCTACGACGTCCCCAACATCGTGTCCTGCACGCGGGCAGCCTTGCTGTCCGGCAGCGACTGGGAGGACGATCAGGCTACCTCATGGTCTGACGCTGGCGGTCTCTGGATGACCACCGAGGGCGACGAGGATCAGCACGCGCTGCTCGCGGCCCGCTCCGATCCCACCCTTGGGCTTTCTCAGGCCCGCATCTACGGCCAAGAGCTGATTAACGGCGGGCGCCTGAAGCTCGACATTGCCCCGGAGACCATCCGGCCCGCGATGGTCGAGCGCACGGGCATCGACCTGGACGCCTACGGCAAACGCCTGACGCAGCACGTCAACGTGCAGGCCATCTGGCCCCAGCTCAGGCTCGACAGGTGGCAGGACTGCTCATTCCAGTTCGGCGCCGCGAATGTCGTGTCCTCCGAGCCCGAATGGGGTCCCGAGTTCCAGATCGACCCTACGTCTGAGACCCGGATCGACCTCAACGAGGCGGGCAAATACGTCTCCTGGCGCTTCCATTGTCGCGGCCAGCAAGACTTCGACCTTCACTCTTTCGACATTCAACTTCTGGTCCGTGGGAGACGCTAATGGGCCGAGCAGCCGCAACTCGCTATCAGCGGGCCATCCGCCCCGTCGATCCTAACAGCTTCCCCCGCTTTCTTGAGGCCGAGCTGGACAAGCTCCAGTCCGTCTCTGGCGCCACTGACGACCGCCTGAAGGCCCTTGAGGCTGGAGGAGGCCCAGGAAGCCCCGGAAAGTCGGCCTACGACGTCGCTGTGGACAACGGCTACGTCGGGACGGAAGGTGAGTGGATCGCCTCTCTGCGCGGCCCCCAGGGGCCACAGGGACCGAATGGTCTTCAAGGCGCCCCCGGACCCGAGGGGCCGCAAGGGCCTCAAGGGCCGCAAGGCCCCCAGGGCCCCGAGGGTCCAGCTGGTCCCCAAGGCCCACAAGGCGAGCCAGGTACGGGCGGCGGCGGCTCCTCTCGGAAAATGCCGGTCCTCGTGCAGCCGCCCGCGACCCTCCGAAACGATGGGAACATCGCGCTCTCCACGCCGCCGACCCCAGGTAGCCTCCTGGTCCTGGTGACAGGCGGGTTTTTCGGCAGCCTTGGCTCCTACAGGCCCCAAGGTTTCATCCGGGCCGCTGCCTGGAAAAGCAACGACAATAACGGCGTCATGTTCTGGATACGGCGTGCGGTGGCTGGCGACAGCGGAAGCTACGATATGTCGGCCTCCGACAACCAAGGCGCTGTCCTTTATGAGTACGCGGACGCCTCCGGCCTTTTTCCCGTGAATGGGGGAGGCGCAGCCGAGGACGGTCATCTGTTCTCGTTCTATGCTCCACCCGAGCCCTTCGACGGAAAGGCTGTGGGAATGATCGTGCTCACGCATGACACCACTCCCGGCCTCTATTTCTATCCGCGCCCCGGCCTGACCCAAGACTACATGACGCCTCCAAGCGACAGCCTTAACCATCCAAGCGTCTTTGGCCGCATTACACCCGAGGCGGTCGGGGCCATTACCGGCGAGACTACGGGCGGCGGGCTGAACAACTCAGCTTTCGGCATGGCCTACTTGGTAGGCGCTCCGGCAGCCTGACCTTCCTCTCGAAATCTTCAGGAAATCCCCATGGGCCTCTTCAGTGGCTCCAAGACTACCACCACCAACGAGAGCTTCGACAGCGGCCCGAGCAGCTACCAGAAGCCTTACCTAGACACTGCCTTCCAAGGCGCAACCGACGCCTACAACGCATCCAAGGGCACCCCCTGGTACTCCGGCGACCTCTACGCGGGTATGTCCGACGAGGCCAAGAAGGCCCTCCAGGCGATGACCAACTTCGCGTCTGGCACCGGCATGAACGCCGCGAACCAGATGTCGTCGATCGGCTCCAACCTGGCCAGATACGCTACCCAAGCGGGCGGCATGATCGACAAATACATCTCGGGCTCATCCACCGACGCGATCACTTCCGCTGCCCGCAGGTACGCAGACAGCCCGTACCTCCAGGACCAGATTGACGCCGCTGCAGGCGACGTTCGGCGGAACCTGACGGAGAACATCCTCCCTTCGGTCGACCGCTCGGCAAGCGCAGGCGGCAACATCAACTCATCGCGTGCCGGTATCGCATCGGGCATCGCCCAGCGAGGCGCAGCCGAGGAAATCGCCCAGATCGGCGCGAACCTCCGCAGCAAGGCATACAGTGAAGGTCTCGGCCTGGCGAAGGACGAAGCTGCCGCGAGCCTCAACGCCGCGAACGCCTACGGCCAGCTCGGCCAGCAGGGCATCGACGCCCTCTCGGCGGGCACGCAGGCGGGCTATGGTGCCTTCGACCGGATCAACGCGGCCAACGCCCTGGATCAGCAGGACCGACAGGGCCAGCTCGACGCCGACCTCGCCAGCTGGGAAGGCAACGACAATCGCGCCTTCGATCAGCTCTCCAAGTACATGAATATCGTCGGCTCCAACCAATGGGGACAGAGCGGCACCTCGTCGAGCAAGACGAAGGAGAAGTCCTCGGGCTCCATCTTGGGCCAGGTCCTCGGCGCCGCTTCGACAGCCGCAGGGGTAGCAAAGTCCTTCTCCGACCGCCGCCTCAAGACCAACATCCGCAAGGTCGGAGAGCTGGCTGACGGCCTGGGCATCTACACCTGGTCCTACATCTGGGAGCCGGATGACACCGTGAACTTCGGCGTCATGGCCGATGAGGTCCAGAGCATCCGACCGCACGCCCTCGGCGAGCCCATCAACGGCTTCCTTACCGTCAACTACGAGAAACTCTAATGCTCAACACGCAACGCAGGGGGCTGCCCAAGCCTCCCCCGTGGGCCGTTGGACGCACCGCCGAACCCGGCGAGCTGACGGGCGCAGGCATCCCTTGGGCAGACCTCATGCAGACGCTGCCGGATCAGAGCGGCGCCCCCGAAACCGACCAGGAAGAGGTTCTCGGCGGCCCCAGCCTTCCATCAGCGCCGCCCAGTGCCAAGCGGAGAGGCCCATTCTCGAAAGAGAACCTCGGCCAGACGCTCCTCGACATCGGTGCAGGATTCCTGAGCGGCCACAACTTCTCGGACGGCCTCGGCGCAGCCGGAAAGGCACTCTCAGGCCGCATGGACGACCTCAGGGCCCAGGAGAAGGCCGAGCGGCCCTCGATCGCCTACGGCGGGCCGGATGATCGCTTCGAAATCACCACGACGTCGGACGGCCAGCGGGTCATCCGCGAGGTGCCAGAGTTCGCAAAGGTCCTGGACGCGAAGGCCGCCGCCGAACGTGCCCCCAAGACCAAGGACGTCATCGACCAGAGGGCGCGGGCCATCTACTCGATCGGGCAGTTGCCCGAGAGCGAGCGGGCGGCAGCTTACGCCACCCTGATGGAACACCCGGAGATGTTCGGAGGCGTCGACGTGACAGGGATGCCTCCTGGCTACGATCCCACCTACGCGACGGTCATGGGCAACATGGGGACCACGGTCGGTCAAGCAATTACCAATGACCGCGCCGAACGGGCCCTCCAGGTCCGCACGGAGCAGGGCGCCGAGCGTCTGCGCCAAGGCCAACAGCGCATCGACAAACCGCCAGCCTCTCGGCGGGCACCACAAACCAGGCCTCCGGCTGGCTTCATCTGGCAGTAAACTATGGCAACCTACGGACCCGAATACGAGGGCAAAACCGCCATCTCCAAGGATGGCAAGCGGCGCATCGTTATCCGAAACGGTGAAGCCGTCGTCGACACTTCATACACACCACCGGCCTCCTCTGGCGGCCCCGCCAAGACCAGTGCGGACGACCGCAAGGCGCTCATCGCTGCGCAGTCTCGGGCGGCAGCCGAACGTGACGCCATGCGGAGCTATCGCTCGGCAGGCCACGCCATCAAAAAGATCAGCGGCCCCACGAAGGCAGCTTGGCTAGACGCTATCACTCCGAAGCCGGACGGGGGCATCCTCGATAAGATCGGCGGCATCCTCGGCACACCATTCCGCGCCTTGGAAGACGACGAAACACTCGGCGCTATGGACGAGCTGTCCACCGTGGGGGCTTCGGCGGCTCTGAAAAACTCCGCCAACGTGAAGGGTGCCGCGTCCGACAAGGACATGGCGCTCATCCGCCTAGCCGGACTGGGGCCGTACAAGACCCAGGGCGAGAACACCCGCATCGTAAAGGACGCGATGTACCAATCCGGTCTTGAGCAGCTCCGCGCTAAGCTCACGGCCCAGTGGATCGCCCGCAACGGCTCCCTGAGCAACCCGAATGCCAAGGGGCAGACCTTCGAGAGCTACCTCACGCTCGGCGAAGGCATGTACGCCGACCGCATGAGCGGACGCACGAAACCGAGGACCAAGAGCCTCCCGAAGCCACCTCCGAGCGCGAAGGGGGCGAAACCCGTCACCATCGACCTCGAAGGAAACATCGTCGAATGAGCGAGACACGCGTCAAACTCCCGGACGGCTCCTATGTGAACGTCCCCACTGACGATCCTAAGCAGGCCGCCGCCGCCGCAAGCCGCTACTGGCAGCGGAAGCAGCAATCCGCACCGTCCCCCAAGCCAGCCCCAAAGCCCGCCTCCAAGCCAGCCCCGAAGGCTGAGCCGGGGCTCTGGGACCGCTACAAAGGCTTCGTCGACACCGCCGCAGACGCTGCAGGCAATATGTGGGACAACATTGCCCCCAATTGGATGGACGAGCTGTACGCGGCCCCCAGGGCAGCCAAAGCCTTCGTCACAGGCGGGGACGCGGGCAAGGCGTTCCGCGATGCCCAGGCGAAGTACAAGCGTAATCAGGCGAGTTTCGCCAAGAACCATCCGACCGCCAAAGCTGTCTCTACTGGAGCCGGTGTGGTCGCAGGGATGGCCCTCCCGGCAGGCCGAGCACTGAAGGGCGCCAGCATGGGCCGTAAGGTTGCCCAGGGCGCAGGCATTGGTGCCGCCTATGGTGCAGCCGCAGGTGCCGGTAAGGGCGAAGGTCTCGACCTCGGCACCCGTGGAGGCAACGCTGTCGTCGATGGGGGCGCAGGCCTGGCTGTCGGCGCCGCTCTTCCTTATGGCTTCGACCGGATGGGGGCTGCAGGCCGATGGGCCCGTGAGCACGTCCCCGGCGTTGACGCTGTAGCGCAGCGCACCGGGCGAGTTGTCGATCGAATGATCGGAGCGACGGAGCAGCGAGCACCGGCAGCCGTCCAACAGGCCCGCCGAATGCTCGGCCATCACATGAACCAAGGCGAGATCGCACGGGGCCCCGGCATCCCAAGCCGTCCGGCCAACCCCGAGGCAATCGGACAAGAGGTCGCGTACCGCAACGCGATCGGCGTCCCGGCGATGGTCGGCGACGTGACGCAGGACATGCGGGACCTGACGAGCTGGTCCTCCAGGGGCATGGGCCCCGGCCAAAGCATGGTCCGAGAGGCCCTGAACACCCGGAAGGCCTCCGAAGCCGCCCGCGTGCGGCAACACGTCGCTGAAACGCTGCCCACGACCACCGACCCAATCGCCTACGTCGAGCAGGCGAAGCGGGAGGCATCAGCTGCCGCCGCGCCTCACTACCAGGCCGCCTATACGCAGCCGATGTACCGCACCCCTCCGATCCAGGCTATTGAGCAGATCCCCGCCTTCCGCAGGGCTCTCCCGCAGGCCTACGAGAACATCCAGAACCAGATCGACCCGGCGACCGGCCTCCCGAAGGACCCGACCGCCATGGGCTTCCGGTACTTCGAGGGTGACGCAGGGGGACTTCCGCCGAACGTCCCGCACTTCGCTCTCCCAGAGCGGGGCTACGTGGCACTCGATAATGGCCTCTCGACCGAAGGCTACGACCAAGTAATCCGCGCTATGTCCGACAACGGGCGGGCGGCATCCCACGTCAACCCCGTCACCGGCAGGATCGAGAGCACCACCAACTCCGTCCACATCAACAACCGGGCCCGCGACCTCCGAACGGAGCTGATGGGTCAGAACGACCACTATCGCCAGGCCGTGCAAGGCTACGGCGACGACATGGCGATGATCGACGGCTTCAACAACGGTCGCGAAGTAGGCAAGCTCTCCGGCCACGAGATCAATGCGCAGATGCGGGCGATGCCTGACGCTGCCCGTGGTCCCTGGTCGACCGCTGCCGGAACCGCGATGGCCGACGAGGCCTCCCGATATGGCGCCCAGTTCCCGAATGGAAGCACGGCAAACCACGTCCGAAAGATGCTCGGCGACGACACAAAGCAGGCGGCTCTCTCTGAGATGACCGGCAACACTGGTGGCGTGCGCAACCTCCAGGAGCGGCTCGAATACGAGCACCAGGGAAATCTCAACTTCAACGAGATGGCGGGCAACTCTAGGACGGCAGCTCGACAGGCACTCGACAATGACCTCAACGGTTCCGCCTCAGACATCCCGCTTACCCTCAGCGGCGTGCGTGATCGTCTCCTCGGCGCCGTAGTGGCACGCATGGCTCCCTCCTACCGCAACCGCGTGAAGGAAGAAGTCGCAAGGGTCATAACGGCCAGTGACGCCCGAACGGTACGAGAGGCCCTGGCGGCCATCGCTGCCCAGGCTGAGAAGGACGTGAGGTTTGCCGACCTCCTCCACAAGGCAAGCATCGGCACGACCGCGCTCTACGGCTCCAATCTGAAGCCGAGCGGCCACGACCCGGACAAGAACTTCAACCAACCGTGAGGGGCAGGGGGATAACCCTCGGCCCCCCAACCTCCCGGACCTATAAATGACGACTACCAAGCGCCCGAAAGGGGCGTTCGATGACGTCTGGGCGTCGTACAAGCTCCCAGACTACAATGGGCCCCTGAAGCCAGGCGCCAAGTCCCTCGACAAATCCGTGGCGGACACCTGGACCCCCTCCAAGCCGAAGGCCACGAAGAAGCCGGGGGCGAAGCGCAAACCGAACCCCTCAGTGGCCGAGCGCATCCGCAAAGACGGCGGCCTGGGGATGTCAGACGAGACTAAGCGCTGGCTGGGGACCGATGCTCAGGGACCTTTCGGCATCTTCAACAGGGCGTTCGCTGCCCTGGCTGACGTCCCTGTCGGCGCTCTGCAGCTCGCCGGTCATGCTACCGACTGGGCTGCTCAGGCAGCGGACAACGCGTGGGAAGGCTCCGAGGCTGACAAGGCCACGGCGAAGTTCATGGGCGTCCATATGCGGCCCTCTGAACTTATCGGCGGCCTCCCGGAGGCCTTTCCGATCGACGGCGCCTTCGTCGCTCCCCATCCGCCCGCAGGGGCTGCCACGCGCTTTGCCTCGACGAAGACCAAGGGCGTCCTCGCCGACCTCATTCGCGACGAGAAGGGCGCTGTCCCGATCAAGGCGAGCCATTGGTCCGACACACCGGACCTCACTGAGACCGACCCGACAAAGTGGGGCAAGAACCGGAAGGCTGGCTTCATCTCCCGTGCAGAGCGGGCTGAGATGAGTTCCGCACCTCCGCGCACTTATCTGGGCCTTGCCGAAGGAGAGGGCGTCAAGCGTCCGTACAAGAAGGAGGGGGGCCTCGGCCCCTACAAGTACGATACCGAGATAGACCCTGAACGCTATTTCGACGCCAATGGCGACAAGAGCTGGATTACGGAGCGGATTGACCAACTGGAGCGGACGCCTGCGGGCCGCTACGTCTACGGTGACCGGACCTACAGCGGCGCGGGTATCACTGAGCAGCTTATCAAGGATGCAGGCTACGCGGGTTACCGGGTGACCAATGACACTCTTGGAGATGTTGCGGTTGCCTTCGAGCCCCTGCCGGTCACGCGCAGCGAGAAGCCTCTCCCTGGGGCGCCCACGACGACCAAGATCAACGGCGAGCGCGTGACGTTCGGCCCTTATGATCCTCTGCGCACAATGGCCGAGGAGTACGCCCGCGAAAGGGGGCTGAACTATACCCCGCCGACCAGATACGCCCCGGCTGACGAGGCGTTCCATTCCCGCGTAGCCCGTGCCTATGATGAGATGGAGCATAATCCGGCAGACCCGGAGGTCGCGGAAGCATACAGCGCCCTAAAGGCCGAGGTGGCTGATCAGCTGAAGGACCTTCAGGAGCGCGGCTACACGTTCAGCTTTATGGACCCGGAAGACAACCCGTACCCCCACGTATGGCAGGCGATCCAGGACCTGCGCGATAACAAGAAGATGCAGGTCTATCCGACCTCTGCAGGCTTCGGCAGCGGCGACAGGCTCACTCCCGAGATGATCGCCGACAACCCGCTCCTGGAGACGGTCCCTGGCGTCCAGTGGCGCGGCAAGGACGTGACCTACAACGACGCGTTCCGGGCTGTCCATGACGCACTGGGCCACGCCAAGGAGGGTGTAGGCTTCCGTGCTAACGGCGAGAACCATGCCTATCTGCAGCACCTGCCCACCTTCAGTCCTGCAGCCCAGCGAGCGCTCGCTTCGGAGACCCTGGGGCAGAACAGCTGGCTCAACTTTGGACCGCATGGGAAAACCAACCGCACTGCATCCGTCGAGGACACAGTTTTCGCCGACCAGAAGGCGGGGCTCCTACCTGACGATTTGATCTTCGGAGGCCAAGCCGCCGAGTTCATGCCGGACCCGCGCACGACGGCCTATGGCAAGCGTGAGATGGTGAAGAGGGGAGGTGCGCTAGGCGCCGCACGCACCTGGGACCTCGAAGGCATGAAGGCCGCCCTAGCCGAACGTGCCCCGAAGGCCCCTCCGTCGCCGATTGACCGGGTCATGCAGGCGCTCAGCAACCACTCCATCGGGCACCGGCTGACGCTGGACGACATCGTTAAGAAGGACTTCCCGGAATACCAGGGTCCGGGCTACTCGCCGGAGGCGAAGGAAGCCTTCCGGCAGCGTCTGTCGCAGGAGCCCACGTTCCTGGAGGCTGCTCTACGGGCCTACGTGCCCGCCGAAGACGGCTCTAGTTTGCCGAACTAGGCAGGTCGAGAGCGGCCCTCACGCAGCGCTCATAGACTTGCATATGGTACATAAACTGGTCGGTCACCTCGACCTTGCCTGCCCGCAAGACGTTCGTGAGCGCTTCGTCGATCATATCGTACCGCTCTTGCGCTGTCATGGGTCGCTTCTCGTTGGGCATCCGCTCCGAGTACCTGAACCGGCCCCCACAATTCAAGGGTTTCTATGCCAACCAAGCCAACCGGGCGGCCCCGTGGCCGTCCTAAGGGGGCTAAGAACATCCCGAAGGTCGAGGACTTCGTTGCTGAAGCCCTGGCCGGAAGGGTGGAAGTCCCTGAGCCCAAGCCCAAGGCGGCCCCACGCGGCCCCTGGGCGGGATTAACCCCCGAGCAACGCAGCGAATACGCACGCAAGCTCGCCGCTAAACGGAAAGGTCCGAGCGGTGGAAGACGCGTTGGCGTCCCCCGCACCCTGACCGTCGAACAATTCGAGGCCCGCAAGGCCGAACAAACCATCATCGTCGAAAGGATCATGAAGAAGATGGCCGAAAACGACCAACTTCCCGACGACCCGCGAGCCGTCGAGGCTCTTAAGGAAAGCATGGTCATCCTCCGCACCCAGGAGGACGCCAAGCTCAAGCTCGCAGCTGCCCGCCTGGTCTTGGATTTTACCAAAGCCAAGCCGACCTCCAAGCAGGAGATCACCGTTAAGACCGCCGAGGATTACCTCGACGAGATCGCCGACGACTGATGTCCTCCCCAGCCAACGCGGAGCGTCGGAAGGCGACCCGCAAGCGGCTCCTAGAAGACTACGAGTTCTACGCCCGCAAGGTCCTAAAGATCAGGACCAAAGACGCCAGGGTCATCCCTTTCCAGCTTAACCGCGCCCAGCTCCGCTTCCTCGAAATGGTCATTCGTCAGTGGAAGGAGACGGGCCGAGTCCGCATCGTGATCCTGAAGGCTCGCCAGCTGGGTCTGTCCACCGTGATCGGCGGCTTCCTGTATTGGTGGATTAGCCAGCACAAGGCCACCAAGGGCATCGTCGTGACCCACAAGGGAGAGGCCACCTCCGCACTCTTCGATATGACGAAGCGCTTCCATGCGGAGATGATCCCTCTCCTCAAGCCTCACACCGAGCGTGCAAACGCCCGAGAGCTGAAGTTCGACAAGCTCGACAGTGGCTACATGGTCGCAACCGCAGGCGCCGATACTGTCGGTCGCGGCGAAACCCTCCAGCTGGCCCACCTCTCCGAGGTAGGCCTATGGCCCAAGGGGAAGGCGCGGGAGATCATGAACGGCCTCTTGCAGGCCATTCCTGAGGTCGAAGACACCTTCGTATTCGTCGAGAGTACCGCACGCGGTATGTCCGGCCCGTTCTACGAGATTTGCCAGGGAGCCCAGCAGGGCACCAATGGCTACCTCCTGTGCTTCATTCCGTGGTTCATGGACGAGAAGTACGCCATCCCGGTAACCGAGGACTTCGTTCGTACCCATGAGGAGCACGAGCTGGCCCTCAAGGTCCTGGAGGAATACGGCGACGTACTGACGGACGAGCAGTTGCTCTTCCGCCGCAGAAAGATCGCCCTCGACGGCGAGCCCCTGTGGAACCAGGAATACCCGACGTTCCCCAAGGACGCCTTCCTGACTTCCGGCGCCCCCGTGTTCAACCTGATGAAGCTACACGCCCGCCTGGAGAACCTGCCCGACATCCTTCATCGGATGGATTACTGCCCGATCGAGCAGACCATGAAGCCGGACCCGCGAGGGCGGCTGCTCATGTACGCCGAGATCAATCCTCACGAAGAGTACACCATCGGCGTCGACGTCTCCAAGGGGACGGGCGGCGAGGGCGACAACTCAGAGGGGGACTGGTCGGTCGCCCAGGTCCTGGACAGCAAGAAGCGGCAGGTGGCCGTATGGCGCGGCAAGGTCGAGCCCGATTACCTGGCGACGATCCTCTATCATCTGGGGATGCTCTTCAACGAGGCCCGAATGGGCATCGAGTTCAACAACCACGGCATTCTGCCCAACACCTTGCTCTTTAAGACGGGCATCATGGTGAAGGGAGAAACGAAGACCTACGGCAACCTCTATGTCCGGGAGGTCTACGACAAGACCACCGACGAGACGCGGGAGGAGCTTGGCTTCTACACCGACGTCAAGACCCGCCCCCTTATCATCGACGAGCTGCGCTCCGCTGTCCGCGAGGACGTGATCCAGCTTAACGACGCAACCACCATCGACGAGATGACGTCCTTCGTGGCCGACCCCAAGACGGGGAAGATCGAGCACGAGGTAGGCTGCCACGACGACTGCGTCATGGCGCTCGCCATCGCTAACCACATCCACGAGGGCGCCTGGTCACTGATCGAGAACCAGGACGACGATTACTTCGAGATACCAGAATGAAAAGCAAACCGACCGCGCTGTCGGATGAACAGCTCCTGTCCGCTTGTCGGCATCAGGCGCAAGAGGGCACCGCCTTCCTGGACACCAAGCTCGCCGAAGAGCGGCGCAAGGTCACCCAGTACTACCTCGGCAAGGCGCCCCTTCCAATGCGCGAGGGCGGCTCCAAGTTCGTCTCCCAGGACGTTTACCTCTCCGTCGAGACCATGAAGGCAGAGATCGTCGAGACTTTCGGCGCAGGCTCTAAGATTGTCCAATTCTCCCCCCAGGGCCCCGAGGACATCGTACCTGCCCGCCATGCCACGGCCTACTGCGAATATGCGGTCCACCGCCGCAATGATGGCCTCCTGTCATTCCAGGACATCGTCCACGACGGCCTGACGTGCCGTGCAGGCATCGCCAAGGTCTTCTGGGACCGACGCGAGGATGTCGACGTCTATCGCCTCAAGGGCGTGCCGTATGAGCAGGCCTCCGTCCAGCTCTCGCAGCCCAACGTGCGCCTCACGGGCAAGCCGAAGGTGACCGAAGGCCCGAACGGCGAGCCCCTGATCGACGCCGAATACGAAGTGGTGACCGATTGCTCACAGGTGACTTTCGAGGCCGTACCGCCCGAAGAGTTCATCATCGGCGGCAGGACCCGCAAGCTCGACAAGGCCCGATACCTTGCTCACCGCTACCGCTGCACCCTCGGGGAGCTGGTAGAGGACGGCTACGACATGGAGCTGGTCTATTCGATCACGACCGGCGACGACGACTTGGCTCTCGACACCGAAGTCATGCAGCGCGAGGAGGACACCCTCACAGGCCTCTACAGCGACGACGACTTTCCCGACGAAGCCAGTCGGATGGTCACGGTGTACGAAAGCTACATCCGCATCGACGCTCTGGGCACCGGCAGCCAGCAGCTATGGCGAGTGGTCCACTGTGGCGACGTAATGCTCGATAAGCAGCGCGTCTCGGATCACCCGTTCCTGGCCTACGTCCCACAGCCAATCCCTCACACGTTCTGGGGGAACAACTTCGCAGCCCGCACGATCCCTCATGCCAACACCAAGACCACGCTCACCCGTGCGATCCTGGAGCAGGCTGTCGAGGCGACGAACCCCCGCTGGCAGGTTGCCCGTGGCGGCGTAGCGAACCCCCGCGAGCTGCTCGACAACCGCAGGGGCGGCGTGGTCAACGTCCGAGACGTCAATTCTAGCGTGGCGCCTCTTCCCCAGTCGCCCATCAACCCCTTCGTCCTCCAGACGATCCAGATGGTGGACAGCGACCGAGAGGACACGACGGGCATTTCCCGCCTGTCGCAAGGCCTCGATAAGAAGGCCCTGAGCCACCAGAACAGCAAGGGGCTGGTCGAGCATCTGTCCGATGCGTCGAAGACCCGAACCAAGGTTATCGCCCGCAACTTCGCCCTGCAGTTCGTCTCCCAGCTCTACCTCAAGGTCTACAAGCTGGCTTTGGAGAACGAGAGCCAGAAGCAGATGCTGGAGATCGGTGGCGAGTTCGTCCCGATCACTCCCGCAGCCTGGAAGGCCCGCCGCGACGTCTCCGTCGATATGTCCCTCGGGTACGGCGAACGTGACCAAGTGGTGGCTGACATGGCCGACCTGCATCAAGCACTCCAGGGAAGCCCGAAGATGGCCCGCGTTTATGGCGAGAAGCAGGCCTACAACCTGTGGCGCGACACCCTGAACATCAAGGGCGTCAAAAACGTCGCCGACTACTTGGCAGACCCGGAGACCCTGGGGCCGCCCGAGCAGGACCCGAAGCAGCAGGCAGAGATCGCCAAGCTGCAG
This sequence comes from Novosphingobium panipatense, assembly GCF_900182875.1. NCBI lineage: Bacteria > Pseudomonadati > Pseudomonadota > Alphaproteobacteria > Sphingomonadales > Sphingomonadaceae > Novosphingobium > Novosphingobium panipatense. The sequence goes on along the minus strand of NZ_FXUI01000002.1, from coordinate 466,442 downwards.
AAGGAAGCCGAAGTCATGGAACGCCAGCAGGCACTTCGCGAGCAGCAGGTCATGGACACCATCGCACGCGAAAACGCCGAGCTGGAATGGAAGCGCCTTACTGGGCAAGCCGACATGGCCGCACGTCAACAGGCCGAAGACCGGAAGGACCGCGAGACGGCCAACCGGATCGACATCGCCTTGGCCGAGTTGGAGCTTGCTCTCCACGCTCAGATCACCGCCGCCCCGGAGAACACGAAGCTCACAGCCATCGCGTCTCCCAACAGCTAAGGGAATATGGACGACACGCACCTCACCGAAGAGGAGCTGCGCAAGGTCACCGAGGGGGAGGCAGCCGCCTCTCTCTTGGAGAGCCCCGCGTACCTTCTCGCCATCGAGAGGGTCCGCTCCCAGTGCGCGGAGGGCATCCTCAGGAGCGCCCCAGGCGACACCGCCCAGCGGGAGCACCTCTACAACCTATCTCGTGGCCTCGCAGCCGTGACCGAAGAGCTGGTCTCAATCCAGTCTGAAGGTCAGGCCATCGCCGAGAATGCCACGCGATCAACCCCCGGCACCGACGACACCGACCTCTTCCAGGAGGAAACAGGTGCCGAATACTGAAAGTGAAAAATGAGCATCCCAGCGGATGACATTACCAACACTGGCCCGTCAGATGACGACGCCATGGCCTCCCTGATGGCCTCCATGCTCCCTCCGAAGGGTGCTAAGGGCAACGAGGGAGACGAAGACGAAGACGACCAGAACGACGACGATGGTCAACCGATCGACGATGACGACGACGACGATGGGGACGACCCAGAAGACGACGACAGCGACGATGGGGACGATGACGATGGGGAAGGGGACGACGACGACAATCCTCAGGCTCCCCAGGCCGCCCCGGTGGCAGACGAAGCCGTAGTCTCTGTCGAAGTCGACGGGCAGGCAACGGAGTTCACGGTCGCCCAGCTCAAAGCGATGGCGGCACAGGGCCCCGAGCTGTCCCGCAAGTCCCAAGAGGCCGAGCTGGTAGGCCAGCGTGCAGCAACGGTCCTTCGTGGATCGCTGCAACTGGTGACTGAAGACCTGGAGGCCTACAACGGCGTCGACTGGGTCCTCGAAGGCCAGCGCATGGACCCTGGCGAGTTCCAGTGGCACCGGGAGAACTACACCCGGCTCCAGGGCCGCTATCAGCGGCTTGTGGGTGCCGCCGAGCAGTTCGGGAAGGAAGCCAACGAGCGCCAGACGGCCCAGCTCCAGGAGCAGGCTGTCGCTGCCGTTCGTGCCCTCCAGGACCCGACGTCCGGCATCAAGGGCTTTGGCCCCGAGATGTACAAGGAGATCGTCCAGTTCGCCGTAGCCGCAGGGCTGCCCGAAGATGACGTCTCCCAGATCGTCAACCCGAACGTCCTTAAGATCATCAACGACGCACGCCTCTACCGGGCCGCCCAGAAGGCGACCGGCGAGAAGGTCCAGATGGCGCCGAAGAAGGTCCGACGCTCCGGTGGCAGCGAAAGCATCCCGACGAAGACCGAGAAGGTCCAGAAGAACCTGGAGCGCAAGGTGAAGTCGGGACAGGCCTCCGACAGCGATGCAATGGCCCTGCTCATGGGCCGATGGGGAGTGAAGGGCAAGTAAGCCCTCACGTCCCCTCAACAATCCAACAATACCTCACTTTCAAAGAGAAAAGAAAAACACATGCCTACTTTCAAGACCTACGACACCGTTGGTGCCAAGGAAGACGTTTCGGACGTCATTTCGATGCTGACGCCGCACAAGACCCCGTTCACCACCGCTATCGGCGGTGCGGAGACCGTGAAGCAGAAGCTCTACAGCTGGCAGGAAGACGAGCTGGAGGGCGGCAAGGACAACGCCCAGGTTGAAGGTTTCGACGCCACGGAAGAGGCCTGCGACACGACCGAGATGCTGCAGAACACCACGCAGATTTTCTCGCGCACGATCAAGCTCTCGGGCTCGCTGCAGGCGACCGACCACTATGGCCGCGCCAATGAGCTGGCCCGCCAGATCGTAAAGAAGGGCAAGTCGCTGCGCCTCGACCATGAGCGGGCGCTGGTAGGCGTCGACCAGGCCATGGTCCTCGGCTCGGATACGGTCGCCCGTCGCTTCGCTTCGGCTTCGCAGCTGGTCCATATCGACAATAAGATCGACGCAGCAGGTGCCGACCTGAGCGAGGCCATGGTCCGCGCAGCGATCCGTAAGGCCTTCGACAGCGGCTCGGAAGGCGCCGAGACCTTCATGGTGAAGCCCACCGACGCCGAGCTGGTCTCGGAGTTCGCAGGTACCGCCGAGCGCGTCCGTGACGTTGGCGCCAAGCCGACCCAGATCATGGTCAAGGTGGACATCTACACGACCGCGCTGGGCACCCTCCGCGTGACGGTGAACCGCGAGATCAAGCCGGACTTTGCGCTCCTGTTCGACCCGAGCATGTGGCGCCTAACGACCCTCAAGGGCCGCACCTGGTTCCGCGAGACGCTCGCCAAGACCGGCGACAACACGAAGATCATGCTCGCTGGCGAGTACGGTCTGAAGCACGACAACCGCAAGGGCGCTGTGCTCATCCAGGGCCTCAAGTAAGGCCTCCGGCACTCCCCTGGTCCCCTAACGGGGGCCGGGGGCCCGTGCCTTATATTTTCAATGTCCCAGCCCGACCCCCGGCTGAACCAGTGGCAGCTCCGATTTGATGCCTCCCTGAAGGCAGCTCAATCATCCCAGCGCCCAGGCGAAAGCCCCCAACAGTTCCAGCAGCGCCGAGCGGCGGCCAACGAGGCCCTACGCCAGCTGCAGATGTCGAAGCCCACCGGCCCCACTCCTCAGGGGCGTGGCAGCTTCGGCCAGCCTGTGGCCCCCAAGACCAACCAGAAGCAGCAGCCCGCCCCGAAAGGCGGCATGGGCAGCGTCTTGGGGGCCGCTCTCAGTCCAATCATCAATGCCATGCGTGGCGAGCAGTGAATACCCAGAGTACCCTACATACCATCGTCGACAGCACCGATCGCCTCCACTTGGAGGTCGACCGAAACCTGAAGATTACCTCCGGCGCCATCGAAGCGTCCCAAGAGGTACCCGACGAAGTCTTGCGGCGCATCCGCGACACCCGCGACTACCAGGACGCCAAGTTCGCCCCCGACGACGTGAAAATCGCTGAGCTACCGGGCGCCTTGGTCGACCATTGGTACCGACAAGGCTTCAGCATCTGGGACCCGAACATCACGGCCCAGGACATTCTCAACCGACTGCAGCGCGAAGACCTTTCCGCCTTCATCTGCACGTCGAAGACCTTTCGGTAATAGACGATGAGCTTCGGCAGACTTAAAACGCGCTTGCGGGCGCTTATCAATCGCAAGGACCTGACGGACGAGCTTGCCGGAGACTTCGTCCTCGACGCCATCTCGGCTATTGAGCGGGTCCTCCGCATCGGCCCGATGGAAATCCTCCTGGTCAAGTCGGACTGGGACGGCGCACGCAACGCAGTGTCCCTCCCGCCGAACCTCCTGGAGACCATCACCGTGTTTACGGAGAAGGGTGAGCTGGACTTCGCCGACCTGGACAGCTTCCTCAAGTACGAGGGCACTGGGAAGCCTGCGATCTACACCAGGGTCGCCGACCGCTACCTTGTGAAGCCGACGCCGAGCCCCGGCACCGTCCTCTATGTCCACTACTACGGCGAGACCCTTCGCCCGACTTTGGACGACGATAAGACCGTCTGGACCGAGGCTGGCTTCCTGGCGACCCTTTACAAGGCCGCCCAGCTGGCCGCTGACTTCTACCAAATGGAGGCCGACGTCGTGGGCGGCTATCAAAGCCGATACGAGGAGCACGCCGTTGCCCTGGAGCAGCAGGCGCTCTCCGAAGCCTGGTCGGCCCGCATCACCATTCCAGCACCCACCAACGTAGGCGAATACTGATGCCTGACAGCATCCACGACACCTCCTTCTACGCTCTGGGAGCCCTCGACCTCACGGGACCCCAGGGCCCTCCCGGCGCGACTGGCCCCGCAGGACCCGCAGGTCCTCAAGGCCCCGAAGGCCCTCCCGGCGATCAGGGCATCCAGGGACCGCGAGGCCTCCAGGGCCCGCAAGGCCCCGTTGGCCCTGAAGGCCCCATTGGTCCTGAAGGTCCTCCAGGTCCGATCGGCCCAGCAGGCCCTGAAGGTCGCGGCTACACTATCCCGGTGAACTTCACGTACACGCCCACAGCCAGCGAGCGTCTCCTGGCGCACGCTTTCGTCGACACCGTGACCTTCCCCACCAACTTCGTAGGAGCCTCCTCCGGCTTCTGTCTCACGCCGCCCACGGACTACTTCGCCATGGCCTTCATCAAGAACGGCGTGGAGGCGGCGAGAGTGGTTGTTGCTCCTGACGGCTCCGTGTCGTTCTCCACCTTCAACGTACCGCTGGCCTTCGTGCCTGGCGACCGCCTCATCGTTCAATGCCCCGCGACCACTGACGCTTCGATTGCGGACTTCGCGGCCTCCATCAAGGGAACCCGCGTCTAATGGCGAACAAGACCTTTTTCGTCGGAACCTGCTTCGACACGATCCAGCCTGGTCCCGGCTCCCGCGATGATGGTAGCCGAGTAACGATCAACGGTGGCTCCTCGACCAACTTCGTGGAGTGCCGCATGACGGACCCGGAGACTGGAGAGCACGCGGGACAAGCGGCGGCCTGGTTTCATTTGACGTGGGATTACGCAACGGCCAGCAACCAGAGCAACTTTTACCCCATACAGGTCTATAAGGCAGGCGACACAAGCGCTCCTGTCTTCCGCTTCGCTGGTGTGTCTGGCGGCGTTTGGTCTGCTCAGTACAGATCGGGGGACACATTCACCGAGGCGGGGACCTTCGCCTGCGTCAACGATAAGTGCGACTTCTTGATCGACATCCCCCAGGGCACGATCAAGGTGTACACAAACGGCCAGGCCGCGCTGGTGGCTACGGGGCTAGACCTGTCGGACCTGGAGAACCTTGCGACCCTCAGGCTGGGAGCGAACCGCTCTTACAACGAGGATTGTGGTTTCTCAGGCATCCTCATCGCAAACTACAATACGATCGGCCACGTTGTTTCCCGGAAGAGCCCCAACGCCAACGGGGTGAACAACGCCTGGACCGGGACATTTGAGGATGTGGACGAGGGCCGCCTCGACGACACCGACAACGTGACGGCAGAGGGCGTGGGCCTGAAGCAGGGCTTCACCGGCCCTGCTTTCCCTGCGCCCGCCTCGGGCAGCGTGGTGAAGGCCGTCGTGGTAGCCACCCGTGCCCGAAACAACGGGACCGCGCCTCCGCTCAACATCCGCCACTACCTGCGCCTCAACGGTACGGACCACACGACGGCCTATAGTCATCCTCAGATCGACGAGGGCTTCAATCCACTCTTTACCACCTGGGACCTGAACCCAGAGACGGGCAGGGCATGGAGCAGTGCGATCGAGGGTGACGTCGAGTTCGGCATGGAGGCGCTGGCCTAATGTCCCTGACGTCTACAAAGGTAGGCGCGTATATCGTCGAAGGGGCGCCTCCAGGGCCTCAGGCCTCGAAGGTCTCCCAGATGCTTGTCTCGGGTCCGTTCCAACCACTCACCGTGTCGCGGATCGGCTATTACCTCGTGACGGCTCCCCCCAAAGACCCGCGTCGTCGGATAAACTTCATCCCTTAGAGTTAAATCAAATGCCCCAAGATGACACAGTGGTCATCGAGCGCCTCGCACGCGTCGAGACGAAGATCGACTTCATCATCGAACGGGACCGAAAGACCGCAGAAACCCTGGAAGATCACGACCTCCGCATCGGCAAACTGGAGAGCAGTTTGAAGCTGCTCGCCACAATCGGTGCGGTGATTGTCTTTGTGATCACATTCTTCCAGGACTGGATTAACACCCAACTCCTCGGCTAAGGCGCCCTAGAGACCCCCCTTCACCGGGGGTTTCTTTTCATGTGGGATTGTTGACAATCGGCAACCTTTTCCGTATGTGTTCGTTAGGACACTGAACGGGAGGAAACAGAACGACAGTGTTCTGGTCGCCGACTTTAAGGGGAAGTTACGATGACCGAAGAAGAATTGAAGATCATCGCGAAGGCAGACCGCTTAAATCGACTGTGGCGCACGGCGATCGACCCACTGGTACCTACCCAGGTTGTGGAGGCGTTTCTTAAGGTCGCCCAAAATGAAGGCGTAACTCTCACCGAGTTGGCTGACAAATTGGGGACCAACGTCTCGACGGCGAGCCGACAACTGCTCGACCTGGGCGAACGTAACCGCAAGCGCGAGCCTGGCTATCAGCTGGTCACCCGCGAACCCGACCCGATGAACCTCCGCACCAACAGGTACTCCCTGACCCCCAAGGGACGTCTCCTGGCGCAGGAGGTTGTGTCCATCATGAAGGAGTAACGCTAATGGCGATTTACGCCGACAAACGAAATGGGAAGCTCACCGGACGCTTTCGCGTGGAGCTTCAGAAGGGCGCCGAGCGATACCGCAAGCGCCACGACAGCATGGCCGAGGCAGAGGCAGACGAGAAACGCGTTCTGGCCGCCTGGGAGGCCGGTGAGGACCCGAAGGAGGAGCCGAAGGCACCTGAGGTGGCCGTAGAGGGCGTGACGCTCTCCAAGGCCATCCAGCTGGCTGAAGGCATCCTCTGGCGGGGCATCGCCAGCGAAGCCGGTAACTGGCAGCACATCCGCTTCGTCGAGCGCACCCTCGGAGGGAACATCTCCCTGGATGCTATCGACACTGAGGCTGTCCGTAAGGTCCTGAAGGCGGCTGATGACAAGGGCATCGCTGACGGAACCCTCAACCGCTACATCTCCCATATCCGCACGTTCCTCGAATGGCATTTCCAGGAGGGCAATCGGAAGGAGAGCATCGCGGCAATCCGTTGGGACTGGCGCAAGGAGAGCAAGGGACGCCTCCGATGGCTTACGTTCGCCGAGGAGGACCAACTGCTTTCGTTGCTGCCTCCGGCCACGGCCAAGCTGGTTAGGGTGGCGATCGACACCGGATGCCGCCGAGAGGAGCTGATGGGCGCTAAGATCGACCAGGTGGACCAGGAGGGAACGGACGACGGTCTTTTCCACATCTGGAAGACCAAGAACAACGAAGCCCGCTCCGTCCCCATCAGCGCTGAGACGGCCAAACTGCTCCGTGAGTTGCTGAGTGGGGAGATGCCTTCCAAGCGGTCCTTGAGGCGCCACTGGGACAAGGCGAAAGCCACGATGGGCTTGGCGTCAGACGGCGAGTTTGTCTTCCACACCTGTCGTCATACATGCGCCACCCGCATGGTGGATGCTGACGTCGACATCCTTGTGATCAAGGAATGGTTAGGCCACAAACGGATAGAAACTACGCAACGCTATGCAAAGGTAAGGGGTAAAAAGTTGGCCTCGATCCTCGCCCGTGTGGGGGGATTAAGGGCACTGGAGGCTGGAAACTCCAGGAAAACTGGGCTCCCCCACACTCCCCCACAAGTTTCCCCCCGTGGGGGGATGGGGCAGATTGACATGGCAGCCTGAATAGTGAAAGGGCCGTTTTCCGCTGCTTTATTATGCGCCCGTAGCTCAGCAGGATAGAGCACCAGATTCCTAATCTGGGGGCCACAGGTTCGAATCCTGTCGGGCGCACCATCTCCAGCTATTCGAATGTGAAACGGCGACCACTTGAGGGTGGCCGCCGACCGGCATCACGCCGCAGCGTCAAGCGAGGCGTTGTCGATGACGAAGCGGTAGCGCACGTCGCTGCGCGCCATTCGTTCGAAAGCGGTTTCGATCTGCTGTATATCAATCATCTCAATGTCCGAGACGATCCCGTGTTCGGCGCAGAAGTCGAGCATCTCCTGCGTCTCTGCGATACCGCCGATGAGCGATCCCGCAATCGTCTTGCGTCCGAAGATGAGGCCGCCGACGTTGGGCGAGGGGTGGGGGTGCTCCGGCACACCAAGCATTATCAGCGCTCCATCGCGGTGCAGCAGGTTTACGTAGGTATCAAGGTCGTGGCTGGCGGCCACTGTATCGATGATGAGGTCGAACGAGCCCGCGTGCTGTGCCATCTGGTCCGGCTCCCGGCTCACCACGGCTGCGTCCGCGCCGAGATTGATCGCGTCCTGGCACTTCCCGGGCGTCGATGTGAATGCGACGACATGTGCTCCCATGGCATGGGCGATCTTGATCGCCATGTGGCCCAGGCCACCGATACCAACCACACCGACCTTCTTGCCTGGGCCGGCGTTCCAGTGCCGCAGCGGAGAGTACGTCGTGATGCCGGCGCACAGGAGTGGGGCAACCGCGGCGAGCTGGTCTGCGGGGTGGCGGATGCTGAGGACGAAACTTTCATCCACGACAATCCCTTCCGAGTACCCACCGAACGTATGTCCCGGGGCGTCGGAGGTGGCGCCATTGTAGGTGCCTACGAAGCCCTTTTCGCAGTAATTCTCAAGACCATCATGGCATGAGCTGCATTCGCCGCAGCTGCCCACCATGCAGCCGACGCCAACTGTGTCGCCGACCGTGAAACGCGTCACCTCGGGGCCGGTGCGCCGGACTGTACCAACGATTTCATGGCCCGGGACACAGGGGAAGTGAGTGCCGCCCCACTCCCCACGCACGGTGTGGAGATCCGAATGGCAGACCCCGCAGAAGGCGATGTCGATTTCCACGTCGGTCGGACCTGGTTCCCGGCGATCAATGGCGATGGGTTCGAGCGGACGGTCGGCTGCATGAGCGCCATAGGCCTTCACGTGCATGGCTGTTCCTTTCAGCGGAAGATAAGGAAGGATCAGGAGGAAGACTCCTTTCGCGGCAAATAGTGGCGGCTTTCCCGAGATATTAGGTGGATCGGGTTTCATGCAGCGGTGAGTTCCGCTCAGGAGTGCCCGTAAGCTGATCCGGTTTGGATTAAATTGCCGTCACCTACGCGACATTCGGCGCGATTGGAGTTTTGCTGCGCCGGAAGCCAGTCGCGCGAGAGACGCTCATGCCACATTTTTCACGCCGAGAGTTCATGGGGTCCCTCGCGGTCCTTGCCCTTATGCCGGCTAAGAGTCGCGCAGCCCCAAGGTCTCGGGACCGCATCATGGTTCAGGGGCGGCCGCAGGATACCGGCTCGCTGTACAAGGTTCGTAATATAATCCCGGCGCTGGACCAACTTGGTGGGGTGAGGAAGATGCGGTGCCGCGATCCCTATTCGGGTACCCCCGGATGGAACACGTACGTAGGCCTGGCACGGGAAGGCGTGACGTTTTGTTTTACCTTGTCCGTCCGCGACATCGCCCGCACCCTCTCGGACCTTCGCGCTTTTCTCGCGGCCGCACCCTCATCGATCTGGGCTATCGAGTTTCCCAACGAGCCCGATCTCAACCCCGTCACCTACAAGGGCACGAAGGACGCCCGGCTCGGCTTTCGAACCGGCAACGCACCCGCTTTCATGGCCTACATCGGCGACATGGCGACGGCCTTGCGATCCGACCCGATCTTGAGCGCCATCCCCTTGATCGCCAGCAATGACTACATGCAGGCCGAGCAGAAGCCGTACACTGACTTCGGCAACACCCATATCTACCCACGACCGGCAACGAACGTCGAGGATCGGCTCGACGTGTTGGACCGCCGGCTGGCTGGTGCAGGCCAGAGCCACTGTGTGATTACGGAGTGGGGGCGCACGACCGGAGGCGGTGAGGGGAATGTCACTTCTCCCCCTGTTTCGCTGGAGGATCAGAGGAGGCTGCTCGCCAAAGACGTCGCGAGCGTCCTGTCTCGTCCGACGGTGCACGTCCTCAACATCTATGAACTGTTTTCCTGGGGCGGTTCGAGCGAGATGAACAACTTTGGTCTTTTTAATGCCGATTTGTCGCCGCGACCGGCAGCGGTTGCTCTACGATCGCTGTTGACTTGACGTTAATGAGGCGCACCCATTGCGACGCTGCAGAACGTTCTCTATGATACCGGTAGGTAGGAGTGCAGTTTAAACCCCTCAAACATTACGAAAAACGTGTTCAGAAATATGGAGCCAGCGGGAGCTGAGGGCCTCTCCGCGACGTCCGGCGCAATAAGGCCCACTCGCAGACCAAAACGACACGCCGCCGGCGGTTCAGACACCGGATGCACATAATTTCAGCGGCTTTGCCGTCGCGAAACGGCGATAGTTGAAATTGAAGCGCGCAAAGTTCCGGGATTTGGTCTATGGGACGGTCAACCGGTGCGCCCGAGGGCGACCCACGCAGCCCTCCTTACGCTCTTTCAAAGCCGCTCGACAGCGGCAGGATTCGTTGTTCATCTATGACTTTTTCGCAGATTCCCCAGCTTCTCGCCGAGGCGCTTACCGGCCATGGCTACGAGACGCTGACGCCCGTGCAGGCAGCCGTTACCGAATCGGAGGCGCGCGGCCGCGACCTCATCGTGTCGGCACAGACCGGTTCTGGCAAGACCGTCGCGTTCGGCCTTGCCATGGCCGACGAACTGCTTGCTGACGATGCGCTGGCTTATGCCAGCACCCCCTTGGCGCTGGCCATCGCACCCACGCGTGAACTTGCCCAGCAGGTCAGTCGCGAACTGGAATGGCTCTATGCAAAGACCGGCGCGCGCATCGTCACCTGCGTCGGCGGCATGGACCCCGTGAAGGAACGCCGCCAGCTGGAGCGCGGCGCAGCTATCGTGGTCGGAACGCCCGGGCGCCTGCGGGACCATCTGGAGCGTGGCAAGCTGGACCTGTCGAGCCTGCGCGCCGTCATCCTCGACGAGGCGGACGAGATGCTGGACATGGGTTTCCGCGAGGATCTCGAGGAGATTCTCGACGCGACCCCCGAGGGGCGGCGGACGCTGTTGTTCTCCGCCACCATGCCCCGCCCTATCGAGGCGCTGGCGCAGCGGTACCAGACCAACGCCCTGCGCATCTCGACTGTCGGTGAAAACCGCGGTCATGGTGACATCGCCTACAAGGCAGTCGCCGTCGCGCCGTCGGACATCGAGCATGCCGTCGTCAATCTCCTGCGTTTCCACGAGGCTGAGACCGCAATCCTGTTCTGCGCCACGCGTGACAACGTGAAGCATCTGCACGCCACTCTGGTCGAGCGCGGCTTCTCGGTCGTCGCACTTTCAGGCGAGCATTCGCAGAATGAGCGGAACAACGCCCTGCAGGCCCTGCGCGATCGCCGCGCACGTGTCTGCGTGGCGACTGACGTGGCCGCGCGCGGTATCGACTTGCCCTCGTTGAGCCTCGTCATCCACGTGGAAATTCCGCGTGATGCGGAAACTCTGCAACACCGTTCCGGTCGTACCGGCCGCGCCGGGAAGAAGGGCACGGCCGTGCTGCTGGTTCCGTATCCGCGCCGTCGCCGCGTCGAGATGATGCTGCGCGGTGCCAGGATCGAGGCGGAGTGGGGCGAAGCCCCGACGCCCGAAGCCATCCGCGCACAAGACCGCGAGCGCCTGCTGGAGAAGCTGCTGGCGCCGGTCGAGGTGGAAGATGACGACCGCGAACTCGCCAGCGTTCTCCTTGAGTCGATGAGCGCCGAAGACGTGGCCGCCGCACTGGTGCGGGCGCACCGTGCGGCCATGCCGCAGCCGGAGGAACTACTCGGCAACTCTCCTGAGGCACGCCAGAAGCGCGAGCGTCCGGGATTCGACGACGTCGTATGGTTCCGCATGGATGTGGGGCGCGAACAGCGTGCCGAGGCGCGTTGGATCCTGCCGGTGCTTTGCCGCCGTGGCCACGTCACCCGTGACGCCGTGGGCCAGATCCGCATCAACGCCGATCAGACTTACTTCCAGATCCCTCGCGCACAGGCGGACCAGTTCGCTCGCGCCGTCGAGCGGACCGCTCGTGACGACGGCGAGTACGAAGCGACCATCCGCATCGAACGCGCTCCGGACACGCCGCGTGACGCTGCACGCCACCGCAGCCGTGACCGCGATGGACCGCAGGGCCGTGGTCGCCGTCCGCACGGAAACGGGCCGCGCTCCGAGGGCGAAACCGGGCAGACTTATCGTCCGCGTCCGACCGGTGGCCGGCAGGACCGTCCCGGCGGCGGAGGCAAGCCCTTCCACAAGAAGCCGAAGAAGAGCTGGTAAGCACGGGCGGGGGGCGCCGCGATCCGCGCCCCCTGCTCCCGATGCGATGCTGGCTCACCAGTCAAAGAAAAACCCCGGCCACTCAGAAGAGTAGCCGGGGTTTTTCTCGCGGTCCGTTGGCGGAATAGACCGTTCAGGCCTCCATCCACTCCCGGAAGAATGCGTCGTTGGCTTCGCGTAGCGCGGCGATCTCCACGCCCGCCACTGTGGTGCCGCCGACGGTGCCGATCTTCACGGCTTCGGGCAGGGCTGTGCCTGCCGGCGCGGTGACGACGTAGCGCGACTGATCTTCGCCGAAGGCCTGCGCCGTCGTGAGTTCGGCCTCAAGTGTACAGCCCAACCCACTTGCCAGCGCCATTTCGGCGAGGGCGACCAGAAGGCCGCCGTCGCTCACGTCGTGAACGGCCGTGACCTGGCCGTTACCGATCCACTCGCGGATGAGGGCGCCGTTGTGCGTCTCCGCCTTGAGGTCGACCGCCGGTGCATCGCCCGCCTCCTGACCGGCGATTTCCTTCAGCCACACCGATTGGCCGAGATGAGTGCCTTCGCCGCCCAGAAGAAAGATTTCCTCTCCTTCAGCCTTGAACGCTACCGTCGCCATCTTGTCGTGGTCAGCCAGGATGCCGACACCGCCGATAGCTGGCGTGGGGAGAATGGCGGAACCGCCGCCGGTCGCCTTGGACTCGTTGTAGAGGGAGACGTTGCCCGAGACGATGGGGTAATCCAGCGCGCGGCAGGCGTCACCCATGCCGTTCAAACAGCCCACGATCTGCGCCATGATCTCCGGCCGCTGCGGATTTGCGAAGTTCAGACAGTTCGTGATGGCAAGCGGAAGGCCGCCCACCGCGCTGATGTTGCGGTAGGTTTCCGCCACGGCCTGCTTGCCGCCCTCGTACGGGTCGGCGTAGCAGTAGCGCGGAGTGCAGTCGGTGCTGATCGCGAGGGCCTTGCGCGTACCATGCACGCGAACGACCGCAGCATCGCCACCGGACTTCTGCATGGTGTCGGCGCCGACCTGGCTGTCATACTGCTCCCAGATCCACTTGCGCGAGGCGAGGTCCGGGGTACCCATTAGCGTGAGCAGGTCAGCCCCGACGTCGGCGCTCTCGCTGACATGGCCAAGCGCTGGGACCGCTGCCCACGTCTTGTATTCCTCAGCCGTGACATAAGGACGTTCGTATTCCGGCGCATCATCGGCCAGCGGGCCGAGTGGGATGTCGCAAACGACTTCACCGTCGAACTCAAGAACCATATGGCCGGTGTCGGTGACCTCGCCGATCACCGCGAAGTCGAGTTCCCACTTGCGGAAAATCGCCTCGGCCATGGCTTCCTTGCCGGGCTTGAGAACCATGAGCATGCGCTCCTGACTCTCGCTCAGCATCATTTCGTAGGGTGTCATCGCCTCTTCGCGGCAAGGCACCTTGTTCATGTTCAGGCGAATGCCCGCGCCGCCCTTGCTGGCCATTTCGACCGACGAGGAGGTGAGCCCGGCGGCGCCCATATCCTGTATGGCGACGATCGCGTCGGTCGCCATAAGTTCGAGGCAGGCTTCGATCAGCAGCTTCTCGACGAACGGATCGCCGACTTGAACGGTGGGCCGCTTCTCGTCGATGTCATCACCGAAATCAGCCGAGGCCATGGTCGCGCCATGGATTCCGTCGCGCCCGGTCTTCGAGCCGACGTAGACGATCGGATTGCCCAGGCCCGTTGCCGCACAATAGAAGATCTTGTCGGTATCGGCTACGCCGACGGTCATCGCATTGACGAGAATATTCCCGTCGTAGGCCTTGTGGAAGTTCGTTTCGCCACCGACCGTCGGTACGCCCACGCAGTTGCCATAGCCGCCAATGCCGGCAACCACGCCCTTGACGAGGTGCTTCATCTTGGGGTGGTCCGGCCGACCGAAGCGCAGGGCGTTCATGTTCGCTACGGGGCGAGCGCCCATGGTGAAGACGTCGCGCAGGATCCCGCCGACGCCGGTGGCCGCACCCTGATACGGCTCAATGTAGCTCGGGTGGTTATGACTTTCCATCTTGAAGATGGCAGCCTGGCCATCGCCGATGTCGATCACACCTGCGTTTTCGCCGGGCCCCTGGATGACCCAGGGGGCCTCGGTCGGCAGCTTCTTGAGGTGGAACCGGCTCGATTTGTACGAGCAATGCTCCGACCACATTACCGAGAAGATGCCTAGTTCCACGAGGTTCGGCTCGCGTCCCAAGGCGTGCAGCACACGCTGGTATTCCTCGGGGCTGAGGCCATGCGCCTCGACGACGTCAGGGGTGATTCCGGTCATGAGATGCGCCTTAGCCATCTCGGTGGCCTGGCGCTAGACCGTTGGCCTGCCGATGCGCAAGATGGTGTCGCGTCTGTCGCTCGCGCACTTGTGGCGGTAAATCCGCGCCGCACCTTGACCGCCACGAGTGCTCCCGCCATTGCTGAGGCATGGATGCCGAGACCCAGACCATAGACACACTCAGCTTTGAAGACGCTTTGCGCGCGCTGGAGACGATCGTGCGTCAGCTCGAAAGCGGTGACGTGCCTCTGGAGGATTCGATCTCGCTGTACGAAAAAGGCGAGAAGCTGCGCCAGCATTGCCAGAAGCGGCTCGATGCCGCGCAGGCGCGGATCGAACGTATCGTTGCGGGACCGGATGGCGCCGCCGCCAGCACGCAACCCTTCGACTTATGAGCGCCGTGGGGGTGGCTGATTCGCTGCTGGCCGGTGGACTGGCCCGGATCGCGCAGGAAATCGAAGCCGCGTTTGATGCGATGCTGCCCGTGCCGGACGATGCACGCGCGAGGCTGGTCGAGGCGATGCGTTACGCCACGATCGGTGGCGGAAAGCGGTTGCGGCCGCTGCTGCTGACGGCCGTGGCCGAGATGTACGGCGTCCAGCGCGAGGCTGCAATCCGGGCCGGCGTCGCAATCGAATCCATTCACGTCTACTCGCTCATTCATGACGACCTGCCGTGCATGGACGACGATGCCCTGCGGCATGGCAAACCTACGCTTCACCTGGCCTTCGACGAAGCTACCGCCGTTCTGGCCGGTGACTCGCTCCACGCCTTCGCATTCGAGGTACTGGCGGACCCAGCCACGAGCGCGGATCCTTTCACGCGGATCGAACTTGTGCGCACGCTGGGCACTGCCAGCGGTGCGCAAGGGATGGCGGGTGGACAGATGATGGACCTCGTGGCTGAAACGAGCGAATTCGACCTGCCGACCGTCACACGGCTACAGCAGTTGAAGACGGGTGCGCTTCTTGGCGCCGCTGTCGAGATGGGAGCGATCCTGGGGCGTATGCCGCCGGAGGGGCGCATTCATCTCCGCGGCTATGCGCGCGATATCGGGCTGGCGTTCCAGATCGCAGATGACCTGATCGACCATGAAGGTGACGCGGCGCGTGCCGGGAAGGCCGTCGGCAAGGACGCCGCTGCCGGCAAGGAAACCTTCGTGTCCCTGCTCGGCCCGCAGCGGGCCCGCGAACAGGCGCGCATGCTGGTGGAGCAGGCGATAGGCCACTTGGTCCAGCATGGAAAAGAGGCCGACCTGCTGCGCGCGGTGGCCCGCTACATCATCGAGAGGGATCATTGATGACTTCGCCTGAACGGATCGGCGTTTACCCAGGTACTTTCGACCCGATCACGCTTGGTCATGCCGACATTATTCGCCGGGGCGCGAAGCTGGTCGACAAGCTTATCATCGGCGTGACGACCAACCCGTCGAAAAACCCGCTTTTTTCGCCCGAGGAACGCATCGCGATGGTCGAGCGCGAGGTGCTGGCGCTCGGCATCGAAAACGTCACGGTGGTCGGCTTCAATGCGCTGCTGATGAAGTTCGCGCAAAAGCAGAACGCCTCCGTCATCGTGCGTGGCCTGCGCGCGGTTGCCGACTTCGAGTACGAATACCAGATGGCCGGCATGAACCAGCAGCTGAATTCAGCCATCGAAACGGTCTTTCTCATGGCAGACGTGAGCCTGCAGCCGATCGCGTCGAAACTGGTGAAGGAAATCGCCATGTTCGGGGGCGATATTTCGAAGTTCGTCAGTGTTGCGGTTCGCGAAGATGTGGAAACCCGCATCGCCAAGAAGGGACTCATGGGGGACTATTGAGGTCGCATCACATGCGATCCGGCAGCAGAAATCGTTCATTGTGTCGACAGCGGGCGCGCTCTATCGAATTCGCCTGCGGCTCGACCGTGATTTACCAGGTGACAGATAGATGAAGTTTCGCCTCCCGCTGACCGCGTTGATGCTGGGCGCTGCGCTTGCCGCGATGCCGGCCGTCGGCAAGGACAAGGACAAGGAGCCGGCCGCAACGCCTGCTCCGGCCGCGTTGCCGACCGCCGTGGACATGAACATCTCCCACGAACCGGAAAATGTGCTCCTGCTTGACCTTTCGAACGGCGGCAGGGTGGCCATACGCCTGATGCCGGAATGGGCGCCGCGCCACGTAGAACGGATCAAGTCGCTGACGCAGCAGGGGTTCTACAACGGTGTGATCTTCCATCGTGTCATCGACGGGTTCATGGCACAGACCGGCGATCCGACAGGAACGGGGCAGGGCGGTTCGGAACTTCCGGATCTCACGGCCGAGTTCAACGCGATGCCGCACCTTCGCGGCACGGTCTCGATGGCGCGCACGAACGACCCGAACAGCGCAAACAGCCAGTTCTTCATCGTGTTCTACCCCCGCTTCGCGCTGGATCGGAAATACACGGTGTTCGGTCGCGTGATTTCAGGAATGTCCTATGTGGACGCGATTCAGCGCGGGGAGCCGCCTGAGAACCCTACGCGCGTCGTCCAGGCCTCGCTCGCGTCCGAAGGAAAGGCCGCGCCTGCGGTTTCGCCCGCGCCAGCGGGAGCGCAGCCGGTCCCCTCGGTTTCCGAGTTGAACAACTCGCGGTCGAACTGATCCGTCGCCTCGCGCTTGTGGAAGCGCGCGCTCTGGTCTAGCGCGCGCCGCCATGCGTGTTGACCTTTTCGACTTCGACCTGCCGCCCGAAAGCATAGCCCTGCGTCCGGCACGACCGCGTGACGCGGCGCGAATGCTTGTCGTCAACAGCGAGGCTGCCTTCGAAGATCGCCAGGTGCGGGATCTTCCTTCATGCCTGCGCGCGGGAGACGTGCTCGTCTTCAACGACACTCGCGTCATCCCCGCACAGCTCGAAGGGATGAGGGGGGAGGCGCGCGTCGGTGCTACCCTGCATAAGCGGATCGATCTTCGCCGCTGGCAGGCCTTCGTGCGCAACGCGAAGCGCCTGCGGCAGGGAGACCGGGTGTCGTTCCCCGCCGAGGTAACCGCCATCGCGGAGCAGCGCCTCCCGGACGGCAGCTGGGTTCTGGCCTTCGAGGGCGATGAGCCGGTAGAGCTTCTTCTGGAACGTGCCGGACGCATGCCGCTGCCGCCGTACATCGCGGGAAAGCGTGACACGGATGAGGCGGACGCGACGGACTACCAAACCATGTTCGCGCGCGAGAAGGGCGCGGTGGCCGCTCCGACGGCGGCGCTTCACTTCACGCCCGAACTGGTCGATGCCCTTGCTGCGACCGGGATCGCGCAGGAGACGCTGACGCTCCACGTGGGTGCTGGAACCTTCCTGCCGGTCAAGGCGGACGATACGGCGGAGCACCAGATGCACGCAGAGTTCGGCCGTATCGATGCAGCGACGGCCGACCGACTGAACGCCGCCCGCGCCGCAGGCGGCCGGCTGATCGCCGTGGGCACCACCTCGCTACGCTTGCTGGAGAGCGCTACCGGCGAGGACGGCATCATACGGCCTTTCGAGGGCGATACCTCGATCTTCATTACGCCCGGTTGTCGCTTTCGCGCGATCGATGGCCTGATGACCAACTTCCATCTGCCGAAGTCAACGCTGTTCATGCTGGTGTCGGCGCTGATGGGGCTGGAACGGATGCAGGCCGTCTACCGCCATGCCATTCAAGGCGGCTACCGCTTTTACAGCTACGGGGATTCGAGTCTGCTGATACCCTGACCGGGTTTATTTATCCGACAAATAAGGTGCGCAAGGGGCTTGGAACGAAGCCGAGTTCGTACCATTCATTCAGCCATGCAGCCGATCCTCGAAATCCGTGGCCTTCAGAAGACCTATGCCAATGGCTTCACTGCGCTGAAGGGCGTTGACCTCACGATCCGCAAGGGTGAGATCTTCGCCCTTCTCGGGCCTAATGGCGCAGGCAAGACAACCCTGATCGGAGCCGTCTGCGGACTGGTGAGGCCGACCGGCGGATCGATTGCCGCCTTCGGGGAGGATATGAGCCGACACTGGCGCCGGCTAAGGGCGCGCGTCGGCCTTGTCCCTCAGGAACTTGCCACCGACATGTTCGAGCCGGTGCTGCGATCGGTCACTCATTCACGAGGCCTCTTCGGTCTCCCTCCGGCCCCGGCTCTCATTGAGGAAATTCTGCGCGCTTTGAGCTTGTGGGACAAGCGCAACGAACAGATCCGCACACTCTCCGGCGGCATGAAACGGCGCGTCCTCATCGCAAAGGCGCTGGCGCATGAGCCCGAACTGCTTTTCCTGGACGAACCTACGGCGGGCGTGGACGTGGAACTGCGGCGCGACATGTGGAAGCAGATTGCAGCGCTTCGTGAACGCGGAACGACGGTGATCCTCACCACGCACTACATCGAGGAGGCCGAGGAGATGGCGGATCGCGTCGGGATCATCCGCAAGGGAGAGATCCTGATGGTGGATGACAAGGCCGCGATGATGGACCGGCTTGGCCGTACCGAGGCCCTGATCACGTTGGCGCAGCCGCTCGCCGATCTGCCCGAGGCGATCGCCGCTTATCCCCTGTCGTTGTCAGAGGACGGGCGGGTGCTGTGCTATCGCGGCGGCGGCGGCGAAGGTGGTGGGGCTGGCACGTCCGAGGTCGCGGAGGTGACCAAGGAACTGACCCGGGCCGGCATAGACTACACCGCGATCGACATCCACGAGTCCAGCCTGGAAGATATCTTCGTGAACTTACTGGAAGGGCCCGAGGCGCCGGCGGCGGGTGACCGGGGGGAAGCTCTATGACTGTTTTCAACGCACGGTCCGCCTGGACGATTTACAAGCAGGAACTCCTTCGGGCCTTCCGGACCGCCATGCAGTCGATCCTGGCGCCGGTCTTGACCACGACCTTGTACTTCGTCGTCTTCGGCGCTGCGATCGGCAGCCAGATGAGCGGCGGCGTGGGCGGTGTGAACTACGGCGCGTTCATCGTGCCCGGGCTGCTCCTGCTCACGATCCTCGGCGAAAGTGTTTCGAACGCCAGCTTCGGCATCTACATGCCGCGGTTTACCGGCGCCATCTACGAGCTTCTTTCGGCCCCGGTCGGTGTAGCGGAAACGCTTGTAGGTTTCGTGGGAGCAGCAGCTACCAAGTCACTGATATTGGCGGCGATCATCCTTGTAACCGCGACATTCTTCGTGGACTACTCTATAGCCCATCCGTTCTACGCTTTTCTCTTTATCCTCTTGATTTCGGCAAGCTTCTCGCTCTTCGGATTCATCCTGGGGATCTGGGCGGACAGTTTTGAGAAGCTCACGATTGTACCGCTTCTCATCCTGACGCCGCTGACCTTTCTTGGCGGCACCTTCTATTCCATCCAGACCCTGCCGGAGCCCTGGCAGTCTGCCGCCATGGCAAATCCTGTGGTGTACCTCGTGAACGGCCTGCGTTGGACCTTCTACGGCACCTCCGACGTTGCGATCGGCCTGTCCCTCGGCCTCACACTTCTTTTCCTCGCCCTTTGCGTCGGCGGCATCACCTGGATCTTCCGGACCGGGTGGCGGCTGCGCACTTAACCGATACGTGGCGTTCATGACGAAGCACTGCCGGATTCTTGCTGCCCTTCCGCTCATCACGTTCGCTGTCTGCGCGCATGCGCAGGAGCCAGCGTTGGAGGTGGGGCTCGTTCCCGTTCCTCCGCCGCCTCTGGTTCTGGACCTGGCTGACTATCCCGCTTACGTCCCCTTTGTGGCGGCAGGCCCTCCGCGCCTGCCGCAGCCGGTACGCGCGATGCTCGAGGCCGGCATGAAAACCGACGACAGCGCCGCAGTCTCCGCGCTGGTGAAGTTCGCAATCCAGACCAATCCTTATGACAAGGACGAGATTCGGGATCTGCACCGCGCATACAACGACCGGCGTGCCCGCGAACTCGCAGCCATGACCGCAGCCAAGATCGCACGCATACGGGCCTCGGGGGTGCTGGAGTTGTGGGAGGGGCAGGTCGAGATGGGCGCGTTCCGCTCCACCGGCAACACCAGCAATTTCGGCGTCACCGGCGCAGCCAAGCTGGACCGCAAGGGCATCAACTGGGAGCACATGCTTCAGGCGCGCGCCGACTACCAGGAGGATCGGGGGCAAGTCACGAGGTCGCAGTACTCCGCCAGCTACCAGCCTCGGTACACGCTGGATGAAGGCTTCTTCACCTACGGGCGGGCACAGTTCGAGCGGGACAAGATCCAGGGTTTCGCCGCCCGATACAGCCTTGCTGCGGGGCTTGGTTATCGCATCCTGGATCGCCCCGGAATGACTCTGGCGCTGGAAGCCGGCCCCGCCGCACGACACGTGAACTACGTTGACGGACTGGACACGACGACATGGTCGACGCTGAGCTCGGTTGATTTCGATTGGACTCTTAACCCCACGATCAAGCTGACGCAGGACGCGAGCGCCTACGTCGGGTCCGACAACAGCACCTTCACATCGCTGACGGGGCTGGAGGCGGGGATGGCAAAAGGTCTCAAGGTAAAGTTGTCCTACTCGATCGAGCACGAAACGTCGCCGCCGCCAGGCGCACTGAAAACGGATACGATATCGCGCTTTTCATTGCTTTACGGGTTCTGAAGAGCAGATAGCGGATTTAGGCGCCGTCGGGGTTTCCACCTTTTGCCGAAATGCTTTAGTGCGCGAGGCATGAAGCCACGTTTCCAGTTCTCCGTCGAAGCAACAGACGGAAAGGCCCGCACCGGCATCATTGCGATGCGCCGGGGCGACATACGAACTCCCGCCTTCATGCCCGTGGGCACCGCGGCGACAGTGAAGGCCATGAAGCCCCAGGATGTTCGCGCCACGGGTGCGGACATTCTGCTGGGCAACACCTACCACCTGATGCTGAGGCCAGGCGCAGAACGTGTTGCCCGTCTTGGTGGCCTCCATAAGTTCATGAATTGGGACCGCCCGATCCTCACGGACAGCGGCGGTTATCAGGTGATGAGCCTGTCGGAACTGCGCAAGATCACCGAGGAAGGCGTGACCTTCGCCAGTCACATCGATGGTTCGCGGCACATGCTCAGCCCGGAACGCTCGATGGAGATCCAGCGCCTTCTGGGTTCCGATATTGTGATGTGCTTCGATGAATGTCCGAAAGTGGAGCAGCCACGCGATGTCATCGCCCGCTCCATGGAGATGTCGATGCGCTGGGCGAAGCGGAGCCGTACGGCCTTTGACATGGGCGGAGACCATGCGGCCAGTTCGGCACTCTTCGGGATTCAGCAGGGGGCGCTTGATGAAGGGCTGCGCAAGGTGAGCGCGGATGCACTTACGGCGATCGGTTTCGACGGCTATGCCATCGGCGGACTGGCTGTGGGCGAAGGGCAGGAGGCGATGTTCGCCACCCTTGATTTCGCGCCCGGCCAGTTACCCGTCGATCGTCCGCGCTATCTGATGGGTGTGGGCAAGCCGGACGACCTCGTAGGCGCCGTCGAGCGCGGCGTGGACATGTTCGATTGCGTGCTGCCAACGCGTTCGGGCCGCAATGGGCAGGCCTTTACGTGGAATGGCCCGCTCAACATGCGCAATGCCCGTCATGCCGAAGATACCGGACCAATCGACGAGCGCTGCTCCTGCCCCCCGTGCGGGACCTATACCCGCGCCTACCTGCATCATCTCATCAAGGCCGGGGAGATGCTGGGCGCCATGCTGCTGACCGAGCACAACCTGTCCTTCTACCAGCAACTCATGCAGAACATGCGCGACGCGATCGCTGGGCAACGATTTGCCGCTTTCGCATCGGACTTCCGGAGAGACTATCTTCGCACCGGCTGAGGCTTCTCACCACGCGCAGCGGGGAAAAGTCAGGCGGCGATGGCCAGCCCCGGCTTTGCCCCGTCATCGTGAGCGACCTCAAGCATCGTCTCGACATAGGCTACGAAGCGCCCTGTCATTTCATCCAGGAAACCTGCACCGATCTCGCAAGCATGGCGCTGTGCGGTCTTGAGGTCGTGGTACCATTTGCCGGTGCGGTGGGGGGTAACGAAACGGTAGCGAGTCATGATGCTTGGCTAATGCCGGAAGCTCTTTGAAGTTCCTGTGATTTGCGGCGAAGCGGCCGATTATTTCATCAACCGGATAAAGAAAAAGGGCGATCCCGAAGGACCGCCCTCTTGCTTGTTTCCCCAAGGGAAAACCGGATCAGCGCGAGTAGAACTCGACGACCAGATTCGGTTCCATCTTCACCGGGTAAGGCACTTCGTCAAGCGTCGGAACGCGAACGAAGGTCACCTTGTCGGTGCCGTCCTGTGCGACATAGTCCGGAACTTCGCGCTCGGGCAGGTTCTGCGCTTCGAGGACGAGAGCCATTTCCTTGGCCTTGTTGCCCAGGCTGATGACATCACCGACCTTTACGCGGCGCGAGGCGATGTTGCACTTCACGCCGTTGACGCGAATGTGGCCGTGCGACACAATCTGGCGAGCCGAGAAGATGGTCGGCGCGAACTTGGCGCGGTACACGACCATGTCCAGACGCTGCTCCAGCAGACCGATCAGGTTCTGGCTGGTGTCGCCCTTCATGGACGAAGCTTCTTGGTAGGTGCGCTTGAACTGCTTCTCGGTCACGTCGCCATAGTAGCCCTTCAGCTTCTGCTTGGCGCGCAGCTGGATGCCGTAGTCGGACAGCTTGCCCTTGCGGCGCTGGCCGTGCTGGCCCGGGCCGTAGCTGCGGCGGTTGACCGAGCTCTTGGGGCGACCCCAGATGTTCTCGCCCATGCGGCGGTCGAGTTTGTACTTGGCGCTTTGGCGCTTCGACATATGTCGTCCTTCAATCTGCTTGTTGCGCCGCCACCGTGGCGGTGCAATCCTTGGTTTCCCGGGGCGCACCATCCGGCCTAATACGCCGGGTGCGGCCGCCGCTTCACCGGGGTGCGGGGCCGAATGGAAAGCCTGCAAAGCAGGCGCCACGTGAAGGCGTCGCCCTTAGCCATTTGCCGCGCGGAGTCAAGGCAAAGTGCCCAATACGGGCATGAGTGGCGGATTAAGGCTGCTGCCGGGGGCGGCGCTTGCCGCCAAGTGCACTCAGAACACCGCGCATGGTGCGGATCTCAAGGCTGTTCCAGCCCGGCTTGGTGAGCATGTTGCGAAGCGTGCGCCGAGTCGCTGCGGCCCGGCTCTCGGGAAAGAAGTAATTGGTCGGCTCAAGAAGCTGCTCGAACTGGCCGATCATTCCTTCGAGTTCATCCTGTGGAGCAGGGGGAAGCAGCTCCTCCACCGTCGGCTGTGCGAGTTGAGCGCCTTTCGACCATTCGTACGCGCAGAGGATGACCGCCTGCGCGAGGTTGAGCGAGGCGAAGGCCGGATTGATCGGCACCGTCAGGATCGCGCGGGCCAGCGCCACATCATCCGTTTCCAGCCCGGATCGCTCGGGGCCAAACACGTAGGCCGAGCGACCGACCGCCTGATGAACTTCGCGGGCCGCTTCTTCCGGGGTCACGACAGGCTTGGTGACGCCCCGCTTGCGCACTGTCGTCGCGTAGACGTGAGCGCAATCGTGGACAGCATCGGCAAGTGTCTCGTAGACCTCGGCACGCTCGAGAACGTCATCGGCACCGGCGGCCGCGGGACCGGCGGCCGGGTTGGGCCAGCCATCGCGGGGAGAGACGAGGCGCATCTCGGTAAGGCCGAAGTTCAGCATGGCGCGTGCGGCCTTGCCGATGTTCTCGCCCAGCTGAGGGCGAACCAGGACGATGACGGGCTGCTGCACTTCAATTGACGCCGACATCACGCACCGTTCCTGCAAATTCTTCAAAATCCCGAGCCTCATTGAAGGCCCGGTACACACTGGCGAACCGGATGTAAGCGACGGAATCAAGCTGCCGAAGCCCCTCCATCACCAGTTCGCCGATCACGCGCGATGGAATCTCGGTTTCGCCCGATGTCTCGACCTGCCGCTGAACGCCGGAAACGAGCCTGTCGACTTTCTCGCGGTCGATACCCCGCTTTCGGCAGGCGAGCGTCACGGACTGCTCGATCTTGGCCCGATCGAACGGTTCGCGCCGCTCCTGCCCGGCCGCATCGTTGCTTTTTACTACAACGATTTCGCGCAGTTGTACGCGTTCGAAGGTGGTGAAGCGCGCGCCACAGCTGGAACACTGACGACGCCGACGGATGGCGGTGGCATCCTCGGTCGGCCGGCTGTCCTTTACCTGTGAATCGTCGTGAGCGCAAAAAGGACAGCGCATTCAGGTACTTTCTGTAGATGCCTTAATCAGGGCGTACGCGCTTGTAGAACTGGTAGCCGGCGCCCGCAGCGAGGCCGAGGCCAAGCGAGACGAAAGGCAGCAGTGCACCCGCGACCGCTCCCGCAGCGCCCCAGATCAGAACCGGCTTCGTCGACGGATGGGAAAGTCCATCCTTGAGCATGCCGGCGAGTTCCTGGCGAGCGTCGTTGACGAAGTCGCCATTCTGGTTGGGGCGCTGCGGGTCGATCATGAGCTTAGTCCTCGTAGATGGGGAAACGGTCACACAGAGCTTCAACGCGCTCACGCACATTCTGCTCCACCTGAGCGTCGCCTGCCTCGCCGTTCTTGGCAAGACCATCGAGCACGTCCGCAACCATGTTGCCGATTTCGCGAAACTCTTCGGGTCCGAAGCCGCGCGTGGTGCCGGCGGGCGAGCCGACGCGGATGCCGCTGGTCTTCATGGGCGGCAGCGGATCGAAGGGGATGCCGTTCTTGTTGCAGGTGATGCCCGCACGCTCGAGCGCCTCGTCCGCATCCTTGCCGGTGACACCGAGGGGCGAGAGATCGATCAGCGCGAGGTGCGTGTCTGTGCCGCCAGAGACGATCGCGGCGCCACGCTCGGCCAGCGTCTCGGCCAGAACCTTGGCGTTCTCGATCACCCGTGCGGCGTAATCCTTGAACTCCGGACGCAGCGCTTCGCCGAAGGCCACTGCCTTCGCGGCGACGACGTGCATCAGCGGGCCGCCCTGCAGGCCGGGGAACACCGCCGAATTGATCTTCTTGGCCAATGCCTCGTCATTGGTAAGGATCATGCCGCCGCGGGGACCCCGCAGGGTCTTGTGCGTGGTGGTGGTCGCGATGTGTGCGTGGGGGAAGGGCGAGGGGTGAAGACCTGCCGCGACAAGACCGGCGAAGTGCGCCATGTCGACCTGGAACAGCGCGCCGACGCTGTCGGCGATCTCACGCATGCGCTTGAAATCGATGACACGTGGGTAGGCGGAGCCACCTGCGATGATGAGCTTGGGCTGGTGCTCCTTGGCGAGCGCTGCAACCTCGTCGTAGTCGATCAGGTGGGTGTCCTTGGTGACACCGTACTGGACAGCGTTGAACCACTTGCCCGAAAGGGCAGCCCGGGCGCCATGCGTGAGGTGTCCGCCGGCATCGAGGCTCATGCCCATGACCGTGTCGCCGGGCTTGACGGTGGCAAGCAGCACAGCGCCGTTCGCCTGCGCGCCCGAGTGCGGCTGGACATTGGCGAAGCCGCAGTCGAACAGTTGCTTGGCGCGTTCGATCGCAAGCGTTTCCACCTCGTCCGAAGGCTCGCAGCCCTGATAGTAGCGCTTGCCGGGATAGCCTTCGGCGTACTTGTTGGTCAGGACCGAACCTTGCGCTTCAAGAACGGCCTTCGAGACGATGTTCTCGGACGCGATCAGTTCGATCTGCTTGCGTTCGCGGTTCAGTTCCTTGCGGATGGCCTTCGCGACATCGGGATCGCTCTGCGCGACCGTGTCGGTGAAGAAGCCGGGGGAACGGATGGCGGTGTCGACGGTCATGGTTCTGGACCCCTTCAGAAGGACGGGTTGGAAAGTTTCTCGACGCGGCCGGCATGGCGGCCGCCACCGAACTCGGTGGAGAGGAAGGCGTCGAGGCACGCCTTGGCCATGTCGACGCCAGTCAGGCGTGCTCCCATGGCGATGACGTTGGCATCGTTGTGTTCACGCGCGAGCGCGGCGGACAGAGGCTCGCCAACAAGGGCGCAGCGGCATGCCGGATCGCGGTTGATGGCAATAGAGATGCCGATGCCTGAGCCGCACAGCGCAACGCCGTACTGGACGGTGCCGTCCGCCACGACGGACGCCAGTTTGTAACCATAGTCGGGATAATCGACCCGATCCGCTGTGTCCGGTCCGAGGTCCGCGACCTCGTGACCGGCTTCTATGAGATACTCACGCAGTTCGGCCTTCAGTTCGACGGCGGCGTGGTCCGAGGCGATCGCGATACGCATGGCGAGGGTCATTCCTTCTCGCAGGGATTCGTTTGCGGCTCCTTAGGCGCGCCGGCGCCATATTGCCAGTCTCGCAAGCGGGGAGGCCGGCCTTCAGCGCGTGGCATGTTGCTTCGTGTTGAACAGGCGGTGCTCTGAAGAGGGCGCGCGCAACTTTTGTGGGCTTCGAGGAATTCACTCTCCGTGAGGCGCCGGGCCGGCGCCGCTGAACTGGAGGAGCGCTCCATGAGCCGCACGAACGAACAACGAGCGAAGCAGGAAACCAAGGCGGCCGTTGCCAAGGTGAAGAAGACCGGCAAGGCGGCGGGCGGCGCCCGCGGCGGGATCACCGCGCCGGTGACACCATCAGCCCAGCTGGCTGAAATCGTCGGCCCGGACAAGCTGCCTCGCAGCGAAGTGGTCAAGAAAGTCTGGGACTACATCAAAAAGAACGATCTGCAGAATCCAAAGGATCGTCGCGAGATCCTTGCCGATGGAAAGCTGGAGAAGATTTTCGGCGGTAAGAAGGCGAGCATGTTCCAGATGAACAAGCACCTGTCCAACCACCTGACTGCCTGACGCACGCTACAAAAAAGCCCCGCTGAGGCGGGGCTTTCCTGTTACTGGTCGAGGAAAGAGCGCATTTTGCGCGAGCGGCTCGGATGCTTGAGCTTGCGCAGGGCCTTCGCTTCGATCTGGCGGATGCGTTCACGGGTGACCGAGAACTGCTGGCCGACTTCCTCCAGCGTGTGATCCGTGTTCATGCCGATGCCGAAGCGCATGCGCAGCACGCGCTCCTCACGCGGGGTGAGCGAGGCAAGGACGCGGGTGACCGTCTCCTTGAGGTTCGCCTGGATAGCGGCGTCCACCGGGATGATCGCGTTCTTGTCTTCAATGAAGTCGCCCAGATGCGAGTCTTCCTCGTCGCCGATCGGCGTTTCGAGGGAGATCGGCTCCTTGGCGATCTTCATCACCTTGCGCACCTTCTCGAGCGGCATCGACAGACGCTCGGCCATTTCTTCCGGCGTGGGCTCGCGGCCCTGCTCGTGGAGGAACTGGCGGCTTGTGCGGACCAGCTTGTTGATCGTCTCGATCATATGGACCGGGATGCGGATCGTGCGAGCCTGATCGGCGATCGAGCGCGTGATCGCCTGTCTGATCCACCAGGTGGCATAGGTCGAGAACTTGTAACCGCGGCGGTACTCGAACTTGTCGACCGCCTTCATGAGGCCGATGTTGCCTTCCTGAATGAGATCGAGGAACTGCAGACCGCGGTTCGTGTACTTCTTCGCGATGGAGATCACGAGGCGCAGATTTGCCTCGACCATCTCCTTCTTCGCGATGCGCGCCTCGCGCTCCGCCTTCTGGACCATGTTGACGATGCGGCGGAACTCGGGGAGCGCCATGCCGGTGGCGGCAGCAATGTCCGAGACCTCAAGGCGGATACGCTCGACCGCGTCAGCCTCGTTCTCCGCGAAAGCGGCCCACTTCTTGTCCTTCTTCGCCGCGTCGGCAAGCCAGGTGTCGTCCAGTTCACGGCCGACATAGGACTCCAGGAAGTCCGCACGCTTCACCTTGTGACGCTCCGCAAGGCGCAGCATCTGGCCGCCCAAAGCAGTCAGGCGGCGGTTGAAGGCATAGAGGTTGTCGACAAGGTATTCGATCTTGGTCGCGTGGAACTGCACGGATTCGACCTGAGCGGTCAGGTCTTCGCGCAGCTGCTGGTAGCGGTCTTCCTTGGCGGCCGGGAAATCGATGCCGAGCGCAAGCGCTTCTAACCGTTCACGCTGCAGCTTCTCGAAGTTCTGAAACAGCTCGGTGATGAGCGCGAACTTTTCAAGCGCCTCGGGCTTGAGTGCAGCTTCCATCTGAGCCAGCGAGAGGGTGTTGTCCTCTTCCTCTTCCTCGGCCTGGCGCTTCGGGATCGGATTGCCGTCCTCGTCCACTTCCTCCGAGCTTTCGTCGTCGGAGTCATCTTCGTCCTTGAACGAAGGTCCGGCAGTCGCCTCGGAAATCTCGCCGTCGTCGCCTTCGCCGTCCTCGTTGAGGTTCTCGGGCTGCGGCTCCTTGGAAAGCATCGCGTCGAGATCGAGGATCTCGCGCAGCTGCATTTCGCCATTGTTGAGGGCTTCGGACCACTGGATGATGGCGTGGAACGTGATCGGGCTTTCGCAGAGCCCCAGGATCATCATGTCGCGGCCGGCTTCGATGCGCTTGGCGATGGCGATCTCGCCTTCGCGGCTGAGCAGCTCCACCGCGCCCATTTCGCGCAGGTACATGCGCACCGGGTCATCGGTGCGTTCGACCGTTTCCTTCTTCTTGGCCGGATCGACCATGACACGGGGCGAGACTTCGTCGCCGTCGTCGGCGTCGTTATCGTCGCTTTCGCGATCGTCGTCGCCCTGGCCGTCGGCGTCCTCATCGCTTTCAACGATGTTGATGCCCATTTCCGAGATCGCGGCCATGATGTCCTCGATCTGGTCGGTGGTCATCTGGTCCTGGGGCAGGGCCTCGTTAAGTTCGTCGACGGTGATGACGCCGCGGCGTTTGGCACGGGCGATCATCTTCTTGATCGAGCCTTCGTTGAGGTCGATCAGCGGCGCGTCCATGCCGTCGGTGTCCGCGCCGTTGGTGTCGTTCTTGCTCATTCTTCCGCCGTTATCCCGTGCCGTCGTTGTATAATTATACAATCACGACGCATGTCTGGTCGCCATTTGCCTGAGGCGGCTGTCAAATTCCAGCTTTCTCTTGAGCAAACGTTGCTGTTCCGCAAACGCGGCTTCGGAAAGTTCCGATTCGAACCGGGCCGTTGCCTGCGCCAAGGCCGCTTCAAGCACGGGTCGCTCGACCAGAAGGTCAACGGCCTGAGCCAGTTCGGCTGCGGCTTGTTCCTGTTCCGTGCCCTGGATCAGGAAGCCGAAGCGGAGGCCCGCGTACTCGGCAACCGTGGGTTCATCCAGGCCATTGTCTCGCAATATGGTAGTGAGAGCGTCGCTTTCAAGCGCAGCCGTATCGCCGCAGCATTCGACGAGGATCTCGAAGCGGGGATCGAGGCCCGGAGTGCGGGCCAGCGCCTCGGCATGGCGCGGCAGCAGGCACGGCCAGCGGATGAGGCCGGCGATGACGGCGGCGGACAGCGCGTCGCGCGATCCGCTGGCCTGTCCGTAGCGCGTGTTGAGGCGCGTGATCGATTCGGGTGACGACGGGGCGGAGAAGGAGGCTGGACCGAATCGGCTAGAGCCCGGTCGAGCCTGACGCGGCTGAAATCCGGCCGCGCCCCGCGACTGCCAGGTCTTCTCCCGGCGTGGAAAAGCGAACTCCGAATACCGGTCCTGCAATGCACGGCGGTAGAGGCTGGCGATGTCGGGATGTTGAATCGTGTCCACGTGCGCCATGAGCCGCGCTTTCAGGCCAGCCTTGTCCTCCGGCGTCACCAGCGGCGTCGCGTCGCGCTCGAACTCCCACAACACTTCGACGAGGGATTTCGCCTCACCAAGCAGTTGCTCCAGGGCGCGAGGCCCGCGCGCCTTGATGAGATCGTCGGGGTCGAGCCCTTCCGGGAGGCGGACGATCCGCAGCGAATGAGCGGGACGGAGCAGGGGCAACGCGCGGGAGATCGCCCGCATTGCCGCACGCTGGCCCGCTGCGTCACCGTCGAAACAGAGTATAGGCGTTTCCACATGCCGCCACAGCATCTCGATCTGGTGCTCGGTCAAGGCCGTGCCGAGAGGTGCGACGGCGTCGGGTATGCCTGCTGCGGCCAGCGCGATGACGTCCATGTAGCCTTCCACCACGATCATGCGGCCGGATTGGCGTGCCGCAGGCGCAGCCCGATGAAGGTTGTAGAGGGTGCGCCCCTTGTCGAAGAGCGGCGTATCGGGTGAATTCAGGTACTTGGGAGCGTCGGTCTTGCCGGCTGCGAGGATGCGCCCCCCGAATGCGATAACTCGCCCGCGAGCGTCTTCGATCGGCAGCATGAGACGACCGCGAAAACGATCGTAGGGATCGCGCTCCTCCACCGCGATCCGCAGTCCCGCCTCGATCAGCATAACTTCCGGAAAGCGGGAAAGCGCCTCCTTGAGGGCCTGACGCCCTTCGGGAGCATACCCGAAGCCGAAACGCTCCAGCGTGTGCGCGTCGAACCCGCGTGTGGCGAGATAGGCGCGGGCCTGCCCTCCCTCGGGCCCGACGAGACTTGCTTTGAACCAATCCTGCGCCGCAGCCATCACGTCATGCAGCGTGTCACGCTTTTCCGCTATTCGCGCAGCCTTCGGATCAGGCGCGGGGACATCCATCCCGGCCTCTGCCGCAAGCTCCTTCACTGCGTCCATGAAGGGAAGGCCCTGGTGATCGGTCATCCAGCGGATGGCATCGCCATGGGCACCGCAGCCGAAGCAGTGGTAGAAACCCTTCTCGTCGTTGACGGTGAAGCTGGGGGA
This sequence comes from Novosphingobium panipatense, assembly GCF_900182875.1. Classification (NCBI taxonomy): domain Bacteria; kingdom Pseudomonadati; phylum Pseudomonadota; class Alphaproteobacteria; order Sphingomonadales; family Sphingomonadaceae; genus Novosphingobium; species Novosphingobium panipatense. The sequence goes on along the minus strand of NZ_FXUI01000002.1, from coordinate 435,504 downwards.
CTTCTCGTTGTGGAAGGGGCAGCAAGCCTTGTACTCGCGTCCCGCCTTCTGAAGTCGCGTGGATCGACCGATCAGCGCCGAGAGCGTGACACGAGACCGAAGTTGGTCGAGCCATTGAGGAGTCAGCACGAGGCTTGCCGCCGTTCTAGAATCTGGCGTTTAGGATCAGGAGAGGGCCGCCTTCACCCAGCCACTGGCCTTGCTCATGTCAAGGACTGTGCCGTGGCGGGCCTTGAGCTCGGCCATCACCTTGCCCATGTCCTTCATGCCGGCTGCGCCCGTCTCGGTCTTGATGGCTTCGATAGCCGCCTTCGTTTCCTCTTCGGAGAGCTGGGCGGGAAGGAAGGTTTCGATCACCTCCAGTTCGGCCTTCTCCTCCGCGGCCTTCTCCGGGCGTCCGCCCTGCTCGAACAGCTGGATCGATTCGCGGCGTTGCTTCACCATCTTCTGCAGCACGTCGATGATAAGTTCATCGTCGTCGGGCTGGGTGTCGGCTGTGCGCAGCTCGATGTCGCGGTCCTTGATCTTGGCGAGGATGAGGCGGACGGTGGCGAGGCGCTGCTTTTCGCCGGCCTTCATGGCCGAGATCTGTGCGGCCTTGATCGAATCACGAAGCATTGGTTTCCTGCAGGTCTGGAGTGGATGGAAAGCGTGTTGCATTGAAACTAGCAACCTGCGCTCCATTTTGCACGGGTGTGCCTTGACGCGATGCACAACCGTCTCTAGCGGCAGCGTCTTAGCACACAACGTCAGAAACGCCGTCAACGGAGCGACCCACCATGGCCGACGCCGCATCTTCGCTTGCGCCCAGACCCGAAGGGGCAACGGGCGTTCTCGTTCTCAGTGACGGACACGTAGTCTGGGGTCGCGGCTTTGGAGCCGTGGGCGAAGCCGTGGGTGAAGTCTGCTTCAACACGAGCATGACCGGCTACCAGGAAGTCATGACCGATCCCTCCTATGCGGGCCAGATCGTCACGTTCACCTTCCCGCATATCGGTAATGTCGGGGTGAACGACGAGGATCTGGAGTCGATGGTCGATGGTGCCGTCGGCTGCGTCGTCCGTGAGGACGTGACGCTTTCCTCGAACTTCCGCGCCGCCGGCGAATATGGGGAGTGGCTGGCAGGCAAGGGCAAGATCGGCCTATCGGGCGTCGATACCCGCGCGCTGACCCGTCGCATCCGCATGGCCGGTGCTCCCAACGCCGTGATCGCGCACGACCCGGAAGGCAACTTCGACATCCCCGCGCTCGTAAAACGTGCGCAGGAATGGCCGGGTCTCGAAGGCATGGACCTCGCGAAGATCGTCAGCCGCGAAATCCAGGAGGGTTGGGAAGGCTCGGTCTGGAAGCTCGGTGCCGGGTTTGGCTCCGGCGACGGCGACGAGCGGCCGCATGTGGTTGCGATCGATTACGGCGCGAAGGACAACATTTTCCGCAACCTCGTGAAGGCAGGCGCTCGCGTAACGGTGGTTCCGGCCGAGACGTCGCTCGAAACGATCCTGTCTCTGGAACCAGCAGGCGTGTTCCTGTCTAACGGCCCCGGCGATCCGGCAGCAACCGGCGTCTATGCTGTTCCTGTCATCAAGGCTCTGCTCGAACGCGACATTCCCGTGTTTGGCATCTGTCTGGGGCATCAGATGCTCGGCCTCGCGGCTGGTGCAAAGACAAGCAAGATGTTCCAGGGGCATCGCGGCGCCAACCATCCGGTGAAGCGCCATGCCGATGGTGTGGTGGAGATCACTTCGATGAACCACGGGTTCGCGGTGGATAATACCTGTCTGCCCGACAATGTGGAAGAGACGCATGTCTCGCTCTTCGACGGAACGAACTGCGGCATTTCGATCCGCGGCAAGCGCGCGTTCGGTGTTCAATACCACCCCGAAGCGAGCCCCGGCCCGCAGGACAGCTTCTACCTGTTCGAGAAGTTCGTGGGCATGCTGCGCTGATGGTCACTGCGGGCCGAACTTCCCGCACGGCCTTCGGGCGGTGCCCCGCATCGGCGATCATTGCCGGTGCGGCCAAGGGAGCTTTCGACCCGGCAGGGCGGATTGCTTATGGAAACGGCCTTCTGACAACCAGGAAGGTGCCTGAGCAATGACCGCAATCATCGACCATATGATCGCCTACTATGTCGCTGGTCCCGCCAACGACCTCGACATCGCGACGCGGTGGTATCCTTATGGCGAACTCGGCCTCATCATTGAGGACAAGTTCTCCATCGCGAGCCGCAAGTTCGGCCCGAAGGTCCGTAAGCACGCGAAGGAAGCCGGCAAGACATTCCTCGACACCATGATCGCCAAGGGCGCGTGGGAGACGAAGGAAAACGAGTACGGCGGCCGAATGCACCAGTTCCAGTCCGGCACGTTCAAGGACGCCCTCCGCGAGCAGCAGGAAAAAGACCCCATCATTCAAAAGGCGAAGGCAGATCCCGGCTATTGGGATAAAGCCTTCGCCGATCTGTCAGCCTAGGCTGGTAGATCTATACCAAGACACTCAGGACACCCAGGACAGCCAATGCCAAAGCGCACAGACATTTCCTCGATCCTCGTTATCGGTGCCGGCCCGATCATCATCGGACAGGCCTGCGAGTTTGACTACTCGGGGACTCAGGCGATCAAGGCGCTCAAGGAAGAGGGCTACCGGGTTGTCCTGGTGAACTCCAACCCCGCGACGATCATGACCGATCCGGACATGGCGGACGCGACATACGTCGAGCCGATCACGCCCGAAGTCGTGGCGCGCATCATCGAGAAGGAGCGCCCGGATGCGGTACTCCCCACGATGGGCGGGCAGACGGCGCTGAACTGCGCGTTGGCGCTCTTCAATGACGGCACGCTCGACAAGTTCGGGGTGAAGATGATCGGCGCCGACGCCGATGCCATCGACAAGGCGGAGGACCGTCAGCGCTTCCGCGATGCGATGGACAAGATCGGACTGGAAAGCGCGCGTTCCGGTGTGGCCCACAGCCTTGATGAGGCTTTCGAGGTGCTGGAGCGTACCGGCCTTCCTTCCATCATCCGTCCGAGCTTCACACTCGGCGGAACCGGTGGCGGCATCGCATACAACAAGGCCGAGTTCGAGGCGATCGTACGCTCGGGCCTCGACGCTTCTCCCACCACAGAGGTTCTCATCGAGGAGTCTTTGCTCGGCTGGAAGGAGTACGAGATGGAGGTCGTGCGCGACAAGCACGACAACTGCATCATCATCTGCTCCATCGAGAACGTCGATCCGATGGGTGTCCACACGGGCGACTCCATCACCGTAGCCCCTGCGCTGACGCTGACGGACAAGGAATACCAGATCATGCGCACGGCCTCGATCGAGGTCCTGCGAGAGATCGGCGTCGAGACGGGTGGTTCGAACGTGCAGTTCGCCGTCAATCCCCAGGACGGCCGCCTGATCGTGATCGAGATGAACCCGCGCGTGTCGCGTTCCTCGGCCCTCGCGTCGAAGGCAACGGGCTTCCCGATCGCCCGCGTGGCGGCCAAGCTGGCAGTGGGTTACACGCTCGACGAGATCATGAACGAGATCACCGGGGCGACTCCGGCAGCGTTCGAGCCGACCATTGACTACGTCGTGACGAAGATCCCGCGCTTCGCCTTCGAGAAGTTCAAGGGCGCCAAGAATGAACTGAGCACGGCGATGAAGTCGGTCGGCGAAGTCATGGCCATCGGACGCAATATCAAGGAGTCGATGCAGAAGGCTCTGCGCGGGCTTGAGACCGGTCTCGACGGGTTCAACCGCGTAACCGCTCTGGAAGGCGCAGGCCGGGACATGATCACGGCCGCCCTGTCCAAGCGGACGCCCGAGCGGCTGCTCAATGTCGCGCAGGCCATGCGCGAGGGCTTCACCGTGGACGAGGTCCACGCGATCACGCACTATGACAAGTGGTTCCTGCGCCACATCGAAGAGATCATCGCTGAGGAATCGAAGATCCTGGAAGCCGGTCTGCCCAATGACGCGCAGGGGCTCCGCAGGCTCAAAGCCATGGGCTTCTCGGACAAGCGTCTGGCGACGCTGGCGGTCCGCTCGGTGGGTGTGGCCGGAGGTCTAGGCGAAACTCAGGCCAAGCGGTCAGGGCTTCTTCATGACGCTCTTCGCGCGATGGCGGGTGCAACCAGCGAGAAGGAAGTCCGCCAACTGCGCCGCAAGCTCGGTGTAACGCCCGTTTTCAAGCGGATCGACTCCTGCGCGGCCGAATTCGAGGCGGTCACCCCGTACATGTACTCGACGTACGAGAGCCCGATCTTCGGCGAGCCGGAAGACGAGGCGATGCCGTCGGACCGGAAGAAGATCGTCATCCTCGGCGGTGGCCCCAACCGCATCGGTCAGGGCATCGAGTTCGACTACTGCTGCGTACACGCCTGCTTCGCTCTTGCCGAAGCCGGCTACGAAACCATCATGGTCAACTGCAACCCGGAGACGGTGTCCACCGACTATGACACGTCCGACCGTCTCTACTTCGAGCCGCTGACGGCCGAAGACGTGCTCGAAATCCTGCGTGTTGAGCAGCAGAAGGGTGAACTCGTCGGCGTCATCGTGCAGTTTGGTGGCCAGACTCCGCTGAAGCTTGCGCAGGCCCTAGAGGATGAGGGCATCCCCATCCTCGGCACCTCTCCGGACGCGATTGACCTTGCAGAGGACCGCGAGCGTTTCTCCGCCCTCGTAGACAAGCTCGGTCTCAAGCAACCGGCCAACGGTATCGCGCGCAGCCGCGACGAGGCCGTCGCTGTCGCCAACCGGATCGGTTATCCCGTGCTTATGCGCCCCAGCTACGTGCTGGGCGGCCGCGCAATGGAAATCGTCGATAGCGAGCAGCAACTCGATGACTACATCACGACGGCGGTGCAGGTCTCGGGCGACAGTCCAGTCCTCATCGACCAGTACCTGCGTGACGCCATCGAGTGCGACGTCGATGCGCTTTGCGACGGTGAGCGCGTGGTGGTGGCCGGCGTCATGCAGCACATCGAAGAGGCGGGGATTCACTCGGGCGACAGCGCCTGTACTCTTCCTCCGTACAGCCTTTCGGCAGAAGTCATAGCCGAGATGGAACGTCAGGCGGAAGCGCTCGCCTTTGGACTGGGCGTCCGTGGTTTGATGAACATCCAGTTCGCGTTGAAAGATGGGGAGGTGTACCTCATCGAAGTCAATCCTCGTGCGTCACGCACGGTGCCTTTCGTCGCCAAGGCGATCGGCCAGCCGGTGGCGAAGATCGCCGCGAGAGTCATGGCGGGCGAGAAGCTGGATGCCTTCCCGCCGTTCAAGCGGGATCTTCCCTACATGGCGGTCAAGGAGGCGGTATTCCCCTTCGCTCGGTTCCCGGGCGTCGACCCTGTCCTCAGCCCGGAAATGAAGTCCACGGGCGAAGTCATGGGTATCGATGCCAATTTCCCGTTCGCCTTCGCCAAGGCGCAGCTCGGGGCCAGCATGAAATTGCCGGTGGAAGGGACGGCCTTCGTCTCCGTAAAGGACAGCGACAAGGCAATCATTCTCCCTGCCGTTCGCACGCTGGTGGAGCAGGGCTTCCGGATTGTAGCCACGGCAGGCACGCAGAAGTACCTGGCAGAGGCCGGGTTGCCCGTCGATCTGGTCAACAAGGTTGCAGAAGGACGCCCGCACATCGTGGACAAGATCGTGGATGGCGAGATCGCGTTGATCTTCAATACCACCGAAGGCTGGCAGAGTTTGGTGGACTCCCAATCGATCCGGGCCTCGGCGCTCACCGGCAAGGTGCCGATCTTCACCACGGCGGCGGCAAGCGCGGCGGCGGCGGAAGCAATTGCGGCTATCCGCGGGAGCAAACTTGAAGTGCGCTCGTTGCAGGACTACTATAGCTGAGTTCGATCTTGCCTCCCTACATCGCTGCAGATCGCTCCGGCCGAAAGGTCGGAACAGGAGACTAGTCGCAAGACAGGTCCGGCGGCAGGGGGAGGCAACAGGAGGAAGTAGATAAGAATGGCAAGTGTCGAAAAGCTGCCGATGCTCGCGGAAGGCTACGAGAGGCTGACCGCCGATCTGAAGGCGCTGCGCGAAGAACGTCCCAAGGTCGTGGATGCGATCGAGGAAGCGCGTGCCCACGGTGATCTTTCCGAAAATGCCGAATACCACGCGGCCAAGGAACGTCAGGGCCAGATCGAAGCCACGATAGCCGATCTTGAAGACAAGATCACCCGCGCCCAGATCATCGACCCGACGTCGCTGTCCGGTGATAAGGTGATCTTCGGCGCTACCGTCACTCTGCTGGATGATGACGAGAAGCCGGTGAAGTATCAGATCGTCGGTCCCTACGAGGCTGACGCGAAGGTTGGGCGCATCAGCTATAATTCGCCGCTCGGCAAGGCCCTCATCGGGCGCAAGGTTGATGAGGAAGTCGAAGTTACCGTGCCTTCGGGGGACAAATTCTACCTGGTTCAGAAGATCGAATTCGTCTGATTTTTACGGGTCAGACTAAGAAAAAGGCCGGCTTTCGCCGGCCTTTTTTGTTTCTGGAAGCTCGATCAAGCGTCCGGCAGATCCGGTTCCAGAAGACGGTGCAGATGCACGATCACGTACTTCATTTCGGCATCGTCAACAGTGCGCTGAGCCGCCGACTTCCACGCGTCCTGGGCTGATGCGTAGTCAGGAAAAACGCCGACGAGGTCGAGCTCCTTGAGGTCCACGAACTCCAGGCTGCGCGGGTCCTTGACCCGGCCGCCCATGACGAGATGAAGCTTCTGCATGTGAAAGAGCCGCTTTCTTTATAGGGAGGATGGCGGCGATATAATTTTAGCAGGGGCAGGGGGCAAGTGCGCAACATGCATCCTGTCCGCAGAATAAGAGAACCTCGGCACCTGCCGCATCCCTTTTCAGGCCTACGTGCGCTTTTTCAAATCCTCGACGAAGTGCAGAACCTTTGCAGATCGATCGGCAGCTACGTCGCCAACGCGATGCGCGGCATCCGCAGCCGCATCACCGAAACGACTGGCACGCTTTGCCGTTGCACGGCCAAGGGTTCCGGCTGTGGCGGCCGCGGCAAGACCATACTTCTCAAGGTTATGAACGGCAACGTCGCCCGCCTTCTCGGCCGCTTCGGCGAATCTTGCCGCCTGCCGGCGGGTATCCACTCCCAGATCGTGCGCGTGCGAGCCCATTTGCCGGCCCAGCGCCACGCTCGCGGTTGCTGCTGTTTCCGCCAACCCCGTAGCCTTGTTCACAATGCGTCGGCGAACCCGACGCGGGAGGAGCGCGCTCACGGCGACACCAAGAGCTATGCCGCCGGCGACCGTCAACGCGGGGTGCTTCCTCACGAAAGCGGCAACCTTCTCGGAAGGGCGCTGCTCGGTCGGCCGTGGAGCAAGGGCTACAACGTTAGAGCCGGGAAGGGCCTCTGCACCTTCACCTGCGGGATCGGTGTTGCTCATGGAACCTCTCCTTACTTTGAGACGCGGTTCACAAGATCATGAACCAGACGCATTACGGGATCACGCACAAACCAGATCACGATAGCGACCAAGGTTCCCCCCACTGCGGCAGGGTGTTCCTCAACGACGGCGACGGCTTCATCGAAGACCGCCTGCGCCTGCTCCATCGCCTCGTCAGCGATACGGCCGCCAACGCCGCGATCGGCCAGATCCGCCTTGAAGGCCTGATAGTGGCCTTCAAACTGTGCCTTTGCCGCGTCGCGCGCGACGCGGTCTGCCATGACTTGCGCTGCCAGATTCGGCATTACCCTCGTCCCTCGTTCAGTTCCTGGTGCCGATGATGGCCATCATCCGCTTCAATCGTGCGCGCGCGTTGAAAGCACTGATGATCGCAATCGCCAGAAGCAGGCCGGTCACCACCGCCATGGCGCCCCAGGGGCCGATCAGCGGACCGAGTGCTATCACGGTTCCTACGATGAACGCCATCATCGCAAAGAACGCCACCACAGCCGCAACCACCAGCAGAAGCGCGATTGTCCGGCTTTCCGTGCCGGCATAGGCGGCACGGGATTTCTGATAGGCAAGTTCAGCCTGAGCCAGTGTTTTCGCTTCGTCTGCCAGTTGACGCAGATCCTGCGCCAACGACAGGTTATGGTGGTCTTCCGCCACGGCGGCGAGCGAGGGTACGGGCTCGTGCACGGGGTGTGTCAGGCCAGCCAATTGACGTTACTTGCCCTTGAACAAGCGAGCCAGCACGAAGCCGGTCGCCACCGCCATGCCCACTGCAAGGCCCGGGCTCTTGCGAACGAACTCGCGCGCTTCCTCACTCAGTTCGTCGAGCGACTTCTCGTCCAGCCGGGTGCCGGCATCAGCGAGTGTTTTCGAGGCGCTGCGGACGTACTCACCGTACTTGGCGCCCACCTTCTCGTCGATCAGACCGGCGTTCTCATCGATCAGGCGCGACAGGCCGACGATTGCCTGGCTTGCCTTGGCCTTGCCGTCTTCCGCATAACCGGTCGCCTTGACCTTCGCGTCGGACGCGAAAGCATTGGCCTTGTCCCGGGCATCACCGCTGCGGGTCTTGCATTCGCTGGTGAGTTCGCCGGCAAGAGCCTGTGCTCCAGCCTTGGCTTCTTCTACGGCCTTGCTGAAGTGATTCTTGGCGTTTTCGGAGCCAGTTCCGGTGGAGGTGGTGGGGTCTACCATGCGGTTATCCTTCCTATTCTGCCTCTTGCACATGCAACCGTAAGCGCAAACTTGTCCTAGGCGATGTGCGGACAGAGTAACACAACTTCTAGTCCCTGCTGCAACGCAACTTGTCACATGAAGTTCCCCTGCTAAGACCGCCTCCGGACGGAAAGCGCGCTATGCGCCCGAACGAGGAGACCTGCTTCAATGACCGCGATCATCGACATCCACGGCCGGGAAATACTGGACAGCCGCGGCAACCCCACCGTTGAAGTGGACGTGCTGCTGGAAGATGGCAGCTTTGGCCGGGCCGCGGTGCCGTCGGGCGCATCCACGGGCGCGCACGAAGCAGTCGAACTGCGGGATGGCGATCAGGCCCGGTACCTGGGCAAGGGCGTCTTGAAGGCTGTCGATGCGGTCAACACTGAGATCGCCGAAGCGCTTGTGGGCTACGATGCGGAAGACCAGCGCGACCTCGACCTGGCGATGATTGAACTCGACGGCACGGAGAACAAGGCTCGCCTCGGTGCGAACGCGATCCTCGGCACCAGTCTTGCGGTCGCAAAGGCTGCGGCGAATGCGCGGGGGCTGCCGCTCTATTCTTACATCGGCGGCGTTTCCGCGCACGTGCTGCCGGTTCCGATGATGAACATCATCAACGGCGGCGAACACGCGGACAATCCGATCGATTTCCAGGAATTCATGATCATGCCCGTTGGGGCGGATTCGCTGGCCGAAGCTGTGCGTTGGGGTGCGGAGATCTTCCATACTCTCAAGAAGGGGCTTCATGAAAAAGGCCTCGCCACCGCTGTGGGGGACGAGGGCGGTTTCGCGCCGAACCTCGCCAGCACGCGGGACGCTCTCGATTTCGTCATGGCTTCCATTGAGAAGGCCGGCTTCAAGGCGGGTACGGACATCCATCTGGCGCTCGATTGCGCATCGACCGAGTTCTTCCGGAACGGCAAGTACGAGATCAGCGGCGAAGGGCTTTCGCTGGAGCCGACGGCTTTCGCCGATTACCTGGCGGATCTTTGCGCAGCTTATCCGATCATCTCGATAGAAGACGGCATGAGCGAGGATGATTTCGAAGGTTGGAAGGCCCTGACCGACAAAGTCGGCGGCAAGGTGCAACTCGTTGGTGACGATCTCTTTGTGACAAACCCGAAGCGTCTCACCATGGGGATCGAAAAGGGGCTGGCAAACTCGCTGTTGGTGAAGGTGAACCAGATCGGTTCTCTCACCGAAACGCTCGAAGCTGTTTCGATCGCCAACCGCAACGGCTACACGGCGGTCATGTCGCACCGCTCGGGTGAAACCGAGGATGCGACCATCGCTGATCTCGCGGTCGCCACCAACTGCGGGCAGATCAAGACCGGGTCGCTTGCCCGCTCCGACCGGCTTGCCAAGTACAACCAGCTCATTCGCATCGAAGAAGAGCTGGGCAAGGCGGCGCGCTACGCAGGCCGTAGCGCTTTCGGCCGCCTGAGCATCTGAACCATCGAAGCGGGTGACCGGCGCCACGGAGCGGCCTGGTCACCTGCCACCCTCATCAGCGGTGCCCGATGCTTGCCTTTGCTGTATCGTCCAGCAGCACGACCGAGCGGGATGCTGAAGAAAAATACTCGAGCATCGCGGCATAGCCGCGTGCGCTCAGCTTGACGTAGACGCGGCGAGCGTCGGCAGGATCGGCCTCGCGGACGAGAAGCCCCTGTTTTTCGAGTATCGTAATCCAGCGCAGAGCGGTTGTGGATGGAACGGCCGAGCCGATGCACGCGCTGGTGACGGAGACGCGTCGCCGCTCCTTGGCTGCGATGAAGAGGTCCAGCAGAATATCCCAGGCCGGTTCACCAAAAAGCTCTTCGGAGCGGAAGATCTTCGTGCGTCGTCTCCGATCGTCATAGTTTTGCCGCGCAAGTTCAACCCAGATGGGATGATCCTGGCAGGCTCGCGTCCTCGCCTCTTCGGAGGCTTCGCCGTTCGCTGCGGGATGATCCAGCAGGACCGCGCGGCTTTCTCCGATTTCTAGCTCACGCGCCATGGCCAGCAGTTCGTTGGCTACCCCGATCAGGCGAATAGCCTTTGCCCGGTTGCGCATAAGCTGGTCTCTGTTCTCCATCAGTTAGGATCACCAGAAGCGGGCCACGTAAACCTTGATGCCAAGGCACGTGGCAGTTGTCCCCATGTGGCGTGAACGTCCCCAAACCGCAGCCGTCAGGCTGGCCCCTGTGATTTGTCTACTTCATCCGCCACACAGTAAGCATAGGCAAACATCCGCATGTCCGTCTTGCGCAGGCTAATCCGAACCGGAGGTTTCTGGAGGTAAATTGTACTCGCGACTCAGGGCTTCGATCGCTGCGTCTAGATGTGCGGGCGCAAAGAGGGCGCCGAGTGCCTGCATACGGTCGAGAACCGACTTCATGTCCTCGACGAGCGACTTCGCTAGTGCTTCCTTATTCACTCAAAATTCTCCAGCCGATGACTGTCTTCAGCCACCGCGCCCATTGCCATGAGCCATGATTTGCGACCGGTCAGTGAACCTGACCCTTGATTCTGACGATTTAATGTCCGTTTCAGAGTAAAAACGAAAGTGTGGTGAAGCGTTACCGCCTTCGATCCCATTGTCGAACCGGATCTGCACATCTTTCATGAAGGACGCGAGAGGGAATCAATTCGTCTCTACGCCGCTTATACTTACCGGAGCGTGTATTCATCGTTGAAAGATAGTAGGTGTATTTGCGTAGTACTCCGGTCCGCTCGCCGCTCTGCAATGGCAGTACGGCGAGCGAAGAGGCGGCGTCAGGCGCCGAATCGTTCCTTCAGTGCGTGCAATGCGATTGCGGCCTTGGCGGCTTCGCCGCCCTTGTCCTTCTGCGCGGCGTCGGCTCGTACAAGCGCCTGATCCTCATTCTCGACCGTGAGGATGCCGTTGCCGATGGCGATCCCATCCATCGTCAGTGCCATAATGCCGCGAGCGCTTTCACCGGCCACGATCTCGAAATGGTACGTCTCTCCACGGATGACCACGCCGATGGCCACGTAGCCGTCATAGTCGCCCGTGGTCTCCGCCAGCGAGATGGCGGCCGGTATCTCCAGTGCGCCCGGAACCGTGATGACGTCCGCCGTGTGACCGGCCTGCTTCAGGGCCGCCTTGGCGCCTGCGATCAAGAGGTCGTTGAGGTGGTTGTAGAAGCGGGCTTCAACGATGAGAAAACGCGCCATTCAGTTTGATCCTTCAGAAGCCGGGGCCGTGATAGCGCGCTCGCCGACGATGTTCAGGCCGTAGCCCTCCAGGGCTACCAGGGAGTGATGAGTGTTGGTCAACAGGATCATGTCATGGATGCCGAGCTCCGCAAGGATCTGGGCTCCGACACCATAATCGCGCAGCTCTTCGAGGTCCGGGTTGCCGCCGTCGCGAAATTCACGCTTGATTTCGATCGAGCGCGAGATGAGGTTGTTCATTGGCCGGCTGATTACGACGATGACGCCGGAGCCTTCTTCAGCGATCATGTTCATGGAACGCTGCAGCAATTCGGAACGGTCGCCGATATCCTCGCCAAAGATGTCGGCGAAGAAGGACAGGGTGTGCATGCGGACCATCGTCGGCTTGGTCGGATCGATGCGGCCCTTGACGAGGGCGACAGTCTCGTCCCCGGTTGCGCGGTTATAGTAGGACCGTGCGACCCAGTCCCCGCCATAACGGGAGTGAAACGCCAGCTCATTGCGCTTTTCGATCATGCGATCATGGCGGCGGCGGTAGGCGATCAGGTCGCGGATCGTTCCAATCTTGAGATCGTGCAGGCGCGCAAAGCCGATGAGGTCATCCATGCGCGCCATCGTGCCGTCCTCCTTCATGATCTCGCAGATCACGCCAGAGGGGTTGAGCCCAGCCAGGCGCGAAATGTCGACCGCGGCCTCGGTGTGCCCGGCGCGGACCAGAACGCCGCCATCGCGGGCACGCAGCGGGAACACGTGGCCCGGCGTCACGATGTCGTTCCGGGTCTTCGTGCCGTCGATCGCGACCGAAATGGTGCGCGCCCGATCGCCTGCGGAAATACCCGTCGTCACGCCTTCGCGCGCTTCAATGGAAACCGTAAAGGCCGTCTCATGACGCGTGCCGTTGTTCTGGCTCATGAGGTTGAGACCCAGTTCGTCCACGCGCTGGCTGGTGATGGCGAGGCAGATGAGGCCGCGGCCGTGGGTTGCCATGAAATTGATGGCGGAGGGCGTGGCCATCTGCGCCGGGATGATCAGGTCGCCCTCGTTCTCCCGATCCTCGTCATCGACGAGGATGAACATGCGGCCATTCCGCGCTTCGTCGATGATTTCCTCGATCGGGACGAGCACTTCGCGGTCATCGTTGGCCAGCAGAACGCGCTGGAGCTTGCCGAGAGTCTCGGCAGTCGGATTCCAGTCGGCTTCAGTGCAGTCCCGCAAGGTGTTGGCATGAAGCCCTGCCGCGCGTGCGAGGCTTGCCCGGCTCATGCCGCCATCGGTTATCAGCCGTCGCACCTGATCAATCACATCGGAAGCCATTGCAATGTCCAATCACACATTATGATGTGAGACGGCTAGGCTTTCATCACATTTTGATCAAGAGCCTTTGAACTTGGGTGACCGTTTTTCGAGGAAAGCGGCCACAGCTTCCTCGTGGTCTTCGGTCGCATGCGCAGCGGCCTGCATCGCGGATGCCATTTCCAAAAGGCTGGCGAGATCCACTCGGCGCCCCTCCCAAAGGAGGCGTTTCGTCATCCGGACGGCGTGGGGTGGATTGACGGCGATGCGGCGGGCGAGGCTTCGTGCCTCCTCCAGCAAAGTCGCGTCCGGGACGACACGACTGACGAGTCCGCAGGCCAGAGCCTCATCCGCGTCGATCGCGTCCCCGGTAAGGGCCATTTCGGCCGCTTTGGTCCATCCGATCACACGCGGCAGGAGCCACGATCCGCCATCGCCTGCGATCAGGCCCAGCTTTACGAAGCTCTCCGCAAAGCGCGCGCTCTGTCCGGCTATGCGCAGGTCGCACATGCAGGTCAGATCACAGCCTGCTCCGACGGCGGCGCCATTTACGGCTGCGATGACGGGAACTTCGAGGCGGGAAAACGCAAGAGGAAGCCGCTGGATGCCACGTTTGTAGGCAAGGCGGGTCGCCGCCGCAGTCCCCGCGTTCAGCGCGCCACCCGGCCTCATCTCCTTGATGTTGCCGCCGGAGGAGAAGCTTTTGCCTGCACCGGTGAGGATCGCGACGCGGGCACGCGAGTCGGCCTCAAGTCGCTCCAGGCTGGCGAGCAGGGCATCTATCACTTGCATATCCGAGATCGGATTACGCAGTTCAGGGCGATTCAGCGTGAGCAGGACGATCCCGTCGTCATCGCAATCGTACAATACGGCATCGGTCATTCATCGGCCTCCGCAGCGGGCAGGCTGGTCCTTTAGCATGGTGGCGCCCATGCAAAAGAGCCGGGCGGCACAGGCCACCCGGCTTTTTGGACGTCGGGATGCGAAAGCGTCAGGCGTCCTGCTTCTTCGCGCCCATCATCTTGCTGATATCCACCTGCCCTGTGGCGAGGCCACCCATGAAGCCACCATCGACCGGTAGAACCACGCCGTTCACGACGCCAGCCAGGTCGGAGTTGATGAGGATCAGCGGTCCTGCCTGCTCTTCGGGAGTCGTGTACCGGCCGAGCGGCTCTGCGGCAGCATCCACTACGTCCTTGCCGGACGTCGCGTGGAAGGTCGCCATCATCGGGGTCTGCGTGGGTGAGGGGAGGGAGCAGTTGATCCGTATGCCCTTTTTGATGAGTTGCGCGCCCATGAACTGAGTCCACACGATGACCGCCTCCTTCGAGAAAGCGTAGCCTTCGCTCACCTGGTCCGCGTTCGCTTCACACCATTCAAGTCCCGCCTGAAATCCCTGGGTCGCAAGAAGCTGCATGTGCACGGGTATGCGGCGGCTCCACCCCAGCCCGCCCGTCGACGCGATAGAGACGATGGCGCCCTTGTCACCCATGAGAGGAATGACTTGTTCGGTGAGATGGCGCGTACCCAGAAAGTTGACCTTCATCGTGTCCATCGAGGGAAACCCGCCCCCGCCGGGAAGGCCCGCGCAGTTGAACAGCGCGTCGATCTTGCCGCCTACGCCTGCGACGGCGGCTTCAAGGCTGCCGGGATCGCGCAGGTCGATCTTCGTGAAGGATGCCATTGGCACCGTGCTTTCCTTGAAATCGAAACCATGGACTTCCGCCCCCAGCTCGACGAGCAGCTTTGCGGCGGCTTCACCCATGCCGGAGAAGCAGCCGCTGACGATCACGCGCTTGCCCTTGTAGCCGAGAACATCACTCATCCTATCGATCCTCTCATTGGGGGCGGGAGTGGGCCCGACCTGCCGTTCGTGCAGGTTAGCTACGGCGGGTCAGGGCAGGGGTTCAACTGCCCGGAACGCTTATCGCGGGCACGATGCGGTGAGCCGCCGTCGCTGCCCACCGCTTCGGCCTCCGGCTTTAGGGACTGCCGTCTGCGCGTGTGCGCTCCGCGTGCGCCCGGTGGCGCTTGCGCTTGTCGAGCTGATGGATGGTGGGGACATTGTCGTCAATGACATCGGCAAGTGCCGCGCCGCGCTCTCCTGCGGGGCGAGGTGGCCCGGCCGTCGTGTCACAGAAGGTCTGTCGTTCGATCTCGGCGTTGAGCAACGCACCCAGGAGGATGCCGTAGGCGGAAAGAAACAGCCACATGAGAAAGACGACGACGGCCGAGAGCGAACCGTAGGTGGCGTTGTAGTCGCTTATGTAGGCAACGTAGAGCGAGAAGCCAAACGAAACGGCCAGCCACAGAAGCGTGGCGAGCAGCGCACCCGGGATGAGCCATCGCCACTTGGCCGGCCTGCGATCCGGGCCGTAGCGCATGATAAGGGCGAAGCCGGCGCTGCCGAGCGCGATCGCGGCAGCCCAGGTGAGCCACTTGAAGAGGAACTGCGTCGATTCTCCGAGGAAGGTCGTGGTCTGCATCTGCAGCCACGCGAACACGACACCGGACAAGCCGCCCGTGATCGCCAGGAGGATCGCCGCCAGCGTGAGCCCGCCTGTACGCATGGTCAGCGCAAAGAGGTTACGGGTTTCGCGCTCCTCGTTGATGATGTTGAGGGCACTCACCATGCCCCCCGCCGCGCGCATGCCGCCATAGATGGCGAATACAAGGGCGATGATGAGGGCAAGACCGGTCACCCCGGAATTAGTGGAGATGATGCGCAGCAACTGTTCTTCAAGGAGCCGTGCAACGTCGGGTGGCACGACATCGACGAGGCTGGCGATCTGCTTACGTACCATTCCAACGTCCGCGACAAGTCCGTAGACCATGACAGTCGCCGCGATCAGTGGGGTCAAGGCAAGGAAGGTGTAGAAGGCGAGGCCTGCCGACAGCAGGCCAAGCTCATGGAAGCCGATCATGACCCAGACTCGCTTCAGCACCCGTGCCCAGGCCGCGCGGGGCATGTTCCAAGGAGCCTGTGCGTCGCTGCCCGGGACCGGCTTTGCCCCTCCCTTTGTGTCTGCGCCTTGTATGTTATTCATGGTTCCCCTGTGTGAACAAGGGAACTTTCGTTGTACTAAGGAGATACGCAAATTCAGGAGGGGCCGTTAAAGTCGGCCTGGAGAAGGGGTAATTCGCTGCAGTGTCCATGTTCAGGCTAATCAACCACCCGCCGTATCGTTCCAATCTTCGCCGGAACGGATGCGCGGCAGGCGCGGTGGCGGTGGTACTCATGCTTGCAGCCCAGTCGGGAGCGGCGCGCGCGCAAGCCGCGCCTGCTTCCCAGCCCGAGCAGATGGCCGGAACGCAGACTGCAAACGGAACAGGTGCGACGCTGGAAGCCGGCAACGTTCCCGTTCCCCCTCCACCCGCCACCTCGGCCCTGCCCCAGGTCGAGCCAGTCATAACGGATGAGGAGTTCAATTCCTCGGTCCCCACTCTGGATGGATCCGGAGATCCCGAACTCGACAAACCGCTAGAGACGATTGAAGCGTTCGAACGGCGGTTGGCCGAACAGCAGGCCGACGCGGAGCCCACCGCCGGCCAGGCTCCTCCTGCCGGTGACCCGGCCCTTGCGGATCAGGATGCAGTGGAGGAAATCGGCGATACGCCCATTCGCGACGCCGAGCTTACTGCACCCCTGCCGCCCCTCGACCAGTTTGAGATCACGCCGGTCCAGATTGCTGAAGAAGACGGTGAAGACACCGATCTGGAAGTCCGATACCGGGTCGATCTGAAGGGGCTCGAACTCGCGGACAACGAAACCGAGGCGAGCCTGGAGGATGAATTCGAATCCCTTTCCGCTCTGAAGGAAGGTGATGGAAAGGCGACGAATACCGCCATGATCTCCGCCAGACTGACTGAGGACAGCCAGCTTCTCGAAACAGTGCTGGCGGCGGAAGGGTGGTACAGTCCGGTCATCCGCACGCGGCTCGATCCCCCGGCGCAGGAGGGCGACAATGCGCTTAACGCGGTCATCCAGGTCAACCCGGGCAAGCGTTACGTGTTTTCCGACGTCATCGTGAACGCCGATCCTACAGTACCGCCCGATCTGATTGCCTCAAATTTCCCGCTCAAGATCGGAGAGCCGATCGTGGCCGAGCGGGTGCAGGGCGCCGAGGCCCGTGTAGCCGTTGCTCTGCCGGAGAATGGCTATCCCTTCGCCACCGTGGGACAGCGCGATATCCTTCTCGATCAGGATGACGGAACGGGCGTTTACACCCTTCCGGTTACCGTCGGGCCGCGAGGCCGCTTCGGCGGTTTCACCACGGACGGTGATCTGGCGTTCGGCGCGGATCACATCCAGGTTCTTGCACGCTTCAAACGCGGAGAGCTCTACGACAGCCGGAAGGTGGATGATCTTCGCAGGGCGCTGGTGGCGACCAGCTTGTTCTCGACCGTATCCGTGGAGGCGCAGAAGACGGGTGAACCCGTTGGAGACGGCACGGAGTACGTGACGCTTCACGTCAAGCAGGAGGCCGGGCCGCCGCGCACGATCGCGGGTTCCGTCGGCTACGCTGCGGGCGAGGGTATCACCGCTCAGGCCACCTGGACGCATCGCAACATGTTCCCGCCTGAAGGCGCGCTGATCGCCCACGCCATCGCCGGCACGCGGCAGCAGGGCGCGGGCGTGACGTTCCGCCGCTCCAACGCCGGCAAGCGCGACCGCACCTTTGAAGTGGTGGCAGAGGGGTTCCACAACGATTACGATGCGTACAGCGCGTACACCGGCCGCCTGGCGGCGCGCATCGCTCGCGATTCCACGCCTATCTGGCAGAAACGCTACACGTACGCGTTCGGTGTGGAACTCCTCGCCACCGCCGAAACGGATTACGATGCCACCACTAACAGTCGCAAACGTCGGACCTATTATGTAGCGGGTCTCAATGGCCAGGTCGGCTTCGATACTTCAAATGATTTGTTGAACCCTACCAAGGGCTATCGGTTCACCGCGCTGGTGCAACCCGAAGCGACTGTGCGCGGCGGTTTCGATCCGTACGTGCGTGCGCGGCTGGATGCCTCCACTTACGTTCCGCTGGGCGACAACTTCGTGGTGGCGGGTCGGCTGCGCTTCGGCACGATCCAGGGCGCCGGCCTGTTCGATATCGCCCCATCACGTCGGCTCTATGCGGGCGGCGGCGGTTCGGTCCGCGGGTTCGCCTATCAGGCCCTTGGAGAACAGGCGCCGGACGGGAGCCCGGTCGGCGGCCGCAGTCTCAATGAAGGATCGATCGAGGCGCGTTACCGCTTCGGCAATTACGGAGTCGTCGCCTTCGTGGATGCGGGTCAGGCGTATCGGCAGACGACGCCTCGATTCAATGACCTGCGCTACGGCGTCGGCATCGGTGGGCGTTTCTATACCAACTTCGGGCCTATGCGTCTTGACGTCGCGACACCACTGAACCGCCGCCCGGGCGAATCACGCTTCAACATTTACGTGTCGATCGGGCAGGCGTTCTGATGGCTCACGAAGGGAACAGCGAGGGCATGGGGCCGAATACCGAAGCCGCAGATATCGAAGTGGTGGAAGCGCGTCCCTCGCGATGGCATCGTGTCAGGGTCCGGGCCGTCAAGACGCTGGCCTTCATCGTTCTTGGCGTCACTGCGTTCCTCGTAGCCCTCGTCCTCGGGATCAACACAGGGCCGGGGCGCCGTTTCGTAGCCGATCAGATCGCCGCGCTCGAATTCGAGAACGGGATGCGCATCTCGGTCGCGCGGATCGACGGGTCACTGTATGGCAAGATGATTCTGCGGGGCCTTTCCGTCCGCGATCCGCGCGGCGAGTTCCTCTACTCCCCCGAAATCCACGTGGACTGGCGCCCGTTCGCCTATCTCGAAAACCACGTCGACGTACGCAGCGCGACAGCGCAGCGGGTGGTTCTGCGCCGCACGCCGCACTTCCGCGAAACGCCGCCCAGCGACGCTCCCCTGTTACCCGACCTCGACATCGACATCGGTGATCTTCGCATCGATCGCTTCATCGCTGAGGCGCCGGTTTCCGGTGAACGCCGCATCATGACCGTTGCCGGGCGGGCGCACATTGCGGACGGCCGGGCGCAGGTCAACGCGAAGGGCGGAACGATAGCGATCAACGGCAAGGGCGGGGGCGATCGCTTCACGGCGGTTCTCGATGCGGTGCCGGAGCGCAACCGCCTTGACCTCGATGTCGATCTTGATGCTCCTGCAGGCGGTCTCATCGCAGGTCTTGCCGGTTTCACGCAGGCTGTGAAGCTCGACCTGAGCGGCAAGGGCGACTGGGCAGCCTGGAACGGAAGCCTCAACGCCAACCTCGGCACGGGCGAACTCGCCCGGCTGGCCCTCACCGCGCGGAACGGGACTTTCGTGATCAAGGGCGCCACGCGGGTGGCCCGGCTTTTCACCGGGCCGACCGCCAACCTGCTGGGCCCGGTCACCAACATCGATCTTACCGCTGCCTTCGAACAGCGCCGCGCGAAGCTCTCGGGGATGCTTTCGAGTGATGCCTTCAACCTGACGCCCGAAGGGGTCGTAGACCTCGGAGAGAGCCGCTTTGACGACCTGCGGCTCGCTTTCGTCCTGCTGAAGCCTTCCGCGATTGCCGAGAACCTGAGCGGTGCTGGGCTCGCCGCGAACCTGGCGCTCGACGGCGCTTTCACCACGCCTACCGTCAAGTACGAGCTTGTAGCCCGACGGATCATAATGAACGACATGGGTCTGGAGAACCTGTCTGCCAAGGGTGCCGCGAAAGTGGATGCCGAGCATATCATGATCCCGGTGGCTGCACGTGTCAGTCGGATCACCGGGCTTGATACCGTCGCCGGCGGCACTCTCGCGAATGTGACGCTGAATGGTGATCTGGCGATCGACGGCCCGCGCATCCTCTCGGACAACATGCACCTGCGTTCCGACCGCATCGATGCTGGGCTGATCCTGCTCGCTGACATGAGCAAGGGGCTCTACACCGGCGCTATCGACGGCAGGATCGACAATTATCGGCTCGACAGTGTCGGCATCTTCAACATCAGCACGAACATGGATCTCAAGACCGAGGGGCAGGGCTTCGCGCTGCAGGGCACCGTCCGTGCCCGCTCCACCCGGCTGCTGAACCAAAGCCTGCAGACCTACCTCGGCGGGAATTTCTCGGCCTCGTCCAACGTAAAGTACGGTTCGGATGGCGTCGTGCATTTCTCCGGTGTGCGCATGACTGCGCCTTTGCTGCGTGTGACCAGCGGACAGGGAAGCTGGTCACCCGACGGACGCATCGCGTTGGCGGCCAAAGGCAATTCCTCGCAGTATGGTGCGCTGGGGGTGCGCGTGACGGGGACCATCGCCAACCCGGATGCCTACGTCACCGCTGAGCGGCCGGGCCTCGGCATCGGACTTGCCAATCTCGACGCCCGGATCAAGGGTGCTCCGGGAGGCTATCGCCTGAACGCGAAGGGTGACACCGACTACGGTCCGTTGCGGGCGGATGTGACCCTTGGCCTCGGCAGGACGACATCTGTCCAGATCAACAGCGCGAACCTGTCGGGCGTAGACTTCGCGGGTCGGATCGCGCAGACGCCTAGCGGTCCGTTCGCCGGGCAGCTCACGGCCAACGGCAACGGCGTGGGCGGCCTGCTGCGGCTGGATGCCGAGGGCAAGTACCAGGCCGTGAACTTCAATCTGCGTGCGCGGAACGCCGTGTTTGATGGTCCCGCCAAGCTTGCGATAGGCTCGGCGATTATCGATGGACGAGCCATTCTGTACGACCAGCCCTATGTGGTTGCCGACGCGCAGATCGCGGGAACCAGCCTGGGCGCTGTCGATCTGGCAGCAGCCCGCGTCCTCGTGAACTATCGGGATGGGCGGGGTGCGGCAAAGGCACTTGTCGAAGGTGTGAGCGGTGTTCCGTTCCGTCTGGCTCTGAACGCGGACATGCAGCCGGAGCTCTGGCGCGTGGCCCTGCAGGGACGCGTGCGCGGCCTGGACGTACGGACATCGACGCCGGCCCGAATTATCCCCAAGGATGGCACTTACGAGCTTCTGCCGACGACGATCGCCTTCGGCGGCGGCAACGTGAAGCTGGCGGGAGAGTACGGTTCCGGTGTGAAGATCCAGAGCCGCATGGAGGGTGTTGATCTGGCCATCCTGAATGCCTTTGCTCCCGGCTACGGCATCGGTGGCAAGGTAAGCGGCAGCCTCGACTTCGAGCAGCCGACGTCGACCGCCTTCCCGCGCGCCGACGCTCGCCTCACTCTCACCAACTTCACCCGGACGAGTTCGTCGACGGTCAGCCAGGGCGTGGACGTCAACCTCGTCGGCAAACTGCTGGCCGATGGCGGCGAAGCGCGCGCCGTGTTCCGCCGGCGCGGCACGGTGATTGGACGCCTGGTCACGAGTCTTCGCCCGCTGCCTCCGGGGCAGGGCTCCTGGACTACCCGCTTGCTCGAAGCGCCTCTGGCAGGCGGCATTCGGTACAATGGTCCGGCTGAAACGCTCTTCTCCTTCGCGGGGCTTGCGGGGCAGACGCTGAATGGTCCGGTCGGTCTGGCGGCCGACTTCTCGTGCCGTGTGTCGGATCCGTGCATCAACGGCGTCGTTCAGGGCCGTGACGTGGTCTACGAAAACCAGGCTTACGGCACACGCCTTACGCGAATTGCATTCTCCGGCAAGTTCACCGGCAACTCGCTCGAACTGACATCCCTCACCGCGAGGGCGGGCGATGGCAGTGTCAGCGCAAGCGGCCGAGTGAGCCTTGCCGCCGATGCGGGCTACCCGATGGATCTGAGCGTCAAGCTAGACCGCGCCCGCCTCGCCCGCAGTGATGCCCTTTCGGCGACGGCGACAGGCGATCTTCGACTGACGAAGGCTGCAGGTGCGCCCGCACTTCTGTCAGGCGAGATCCGACTGCCCGAAACCCGCTATCAGATCGTGCGCGAGGGCGCGGCGCAGGTGCCACGCTTAACCGGCGTTCGCTTCAAGCCGCCCAAGGGGCCAAAGCGCATCACGGGTGATGAACCGGCGCCAACTGCGGCCAGCGCCTTCGGTCTCATCCGTCTTGATATTCGCCTTCGCGCCCCGGAAAAGCTGTACGTGTCCGGCATGGGCCTGGAATCGGAGTGGAGCGCGGACTTCGAGGTGACCGGTACCAGCGCAGCGCCATCGGTCGGCGGCGAGGTAGAACTGGTACGGGGCACCTTGGGCTTCGCAGGACGCTCCTTCGAGCTGACGGACGGGCAGATATCGTTCACAGGCGGCCAGACGATCGATCCGACAGTCCAGATCACCGCGACCGAGGACATTGAGGACGTGACGGTCAATGTGAACGTCACTGGGCGCGCGATGAACCCGCAGATCGACTTCTCTTCCACCCCGAGCTTGCCTGATGACGAAGTCCTGTCCCGAATTCTGTTCGGCAGTTCGATCGCCAATCTTTCGGCCCTGCAGGCAGTCCAGCTAGCGTCATCCCTCAACTCGCTGCGCGGCAGCGGAGGGGGCCTGAACCCGCTGGGTGAGCTGCGCTCTGCCGCCGGGATCGATCGGCTTCGCATCCTTGGCCCGGACGAGGCGAGCGGTCGTGGCACCGCAGTCGCGGCAGGTCAGTACCTGACGGACGACATCTACGTCGAGTTGATCACGGACGCCCGCGGCTTCACCGCCACGCAGCTTGAGGTCAGCGTGACGAAGTGGCTCTCCGTGCTCAGCCAAGCCGGCGGCTCGGGCGTCAACAGCCTCAACGTGCGCATCAGGAAGGATTACTGATGCGCCGGGCTTGGCCTCTGGCGCTTGCGCTTGCCCTGCTTGGCGGGTGTAAGCGCGAGCCTACCTTCGACGAGCGCTACGACGCAGCCAGCAAGACAATCGTGTCTCGTGCAAAGCAGATCGACGCCGAAGTCGCCGCCACGGGCGCGCCGACACAGGCAGTCGATCCCGCCGGCGAGGAACCCGTTGACGAACTCTGAAGCAGGCTTAACTTGAGAGGTGCCGCAAGGGGCATGGCCGGGGCAAAAGGGGCTTCATGATACTGGAAGGCAGCGATCACCGGCAGACGGCGCGTGGACCGGTGCTGCTTCAGGCGCGATGCCGCAAGTCCAGCTGGAGCGTCTTCCCGGTGGAGGTGGGCAACATCTCG
The DNA here is from genome assembly GCF_900182875.1 of Novosphingobium panipatense. NCBI lineage: Bacteria > Pseudomonadati > Pseudomonadota > Alphaproteobacteria > Sphingomonadales > Sphingomonadaceae > Novosphingobium > Novosphingobium panipatense. Next base: position 412,305 of record NZ_FXUI01000002.1, on the reverse strand, counting down.
AATGGTGGCTGCAGCATCTTCGGCAACACGGACAAGCTGGGAGTGGATGAGATGGTTCAGCTGACGTTCGCGAGTCTCAAAGGTATCGTGGCGGACGTACGTTGGTTGGGCAGCAACCAGGCGGGGATTGAATTTCGTGATCCGCTCGAAGACCACGTCGTTGAGGAGTTGCGGCGGACATACGGCCTCGTCTCCCGCTAAGGCTCAGGCAGGGCCGGCCCGATCCTCAATCACGTCATCGTGACGTGAACCTTGGTCTCCTGGTTGTCGGATCGCAGACGGTCCAATGTTCCCGGTAGATCGGCAAGGGGCACACAGTTCGTTACGATCGTCTTCGGGTCGACGTGACCTTTGTCCATCTGATCGGCTATATAGAGAAACTCCTTCATGGAGTATCCGACCAAGAACTGCAGGTTCACGCACTTGTAAGCGGCCAGCGCCGGTATCATCATGTCGGGCTTGGTGCAGAAGCCCAGCGAAACGACGCGGCCGAACGGCCCCGCGTGCAGGATGGCTTTGGCAAGCATTCCCTCCGCTCCGGCACATTCGAACACTACGTCCGCCGTTCCTCCCAACTTTTCAATGACTTCGGCCACGTCCTTGTCACCATAGGTGACGAAGTGATCAGCGCCCATCTGCAGCACGAGGGATGCGCGCCTCTCTGATCGTGAGAGCACGACGATCCGGCCGGCGCCAAGACGTCTAGCCCAATAGATCGCATAAAGCGCGACGGTGCCAGCCCCCAGCACCACCACGTTGTCTCCGGGCTGCATCCGTGCATGCCTGACGCCGTAGAGGCTTATCGCCAGAGGTTCGATCAGCGCCCCGTCCGTAAGTGAGAGCACCGAAGGCAGCTTGACCGCGAGCGATTCGGGAACCCGGGCAAACTCGGCAAAGCCGTGCATCAGACTGCCTTCGGCGGCTTGGCACAAGACGTTGTTCTGGTGTGCGCAGCCAGGGCAATGACCGCAAGCGACCGACGGGAGCACGGCTATCCGGTCGCCCACGGCAAGTCTTGAAACAGCGCGGCCGAGAGCGACGACTTCGCCAGCGTACTCGTGCCCGAACTGCGATCCGGGGGCGAAGTCCCATGCACCACCCTTCGTCATCGACAGATCGGTGCCGCAAATGCCGCAACGCGCCACCCTGATCAGCACTTCGCCCGGGCCGGGAGCAGGGTCGGGCAGACTTTCTATGAGGACGGGCGCTCCGTGTCCCGGATAGATAGCTGCCTTCATGCCTGTTCCCCCCGCTTCAATGTCACGACGGCATGGTTCTTGCCTTCGCTGCAGAGGGCCCACTGGCGGCAAACCAGCTTCACGTCCGTTCAGCGTTGACGCCTCATGATCGTCTTAGCCTAACGGAGTTCAAACTGATAGTATATACTATCTTACCGGGGGCGGTGACACGCGGTAAGGTGCCTCCTTTCAACCCCCTCGCACGGGTTTCCCTTGGGCCGGGCAAAGGCAACTTTCCCGATTTCGTCCCACTGCCTCACGGTAGAGACTGATGACGAAGCGCAGAAGGTGAGCCGAAGGTCCAGCGCGATCTGCCGAACGGTAGGTCGAGGAGCGCAGGACTATTCCCAAGGGGCAACCTGGGGCAATCCTTCCCGCTCAACCTAACGACAATTTATCGATCGGGGAAAAGGTGGTGGACGCACTTGGGCTCGAACCAAGGACCCGCTGATTAAGAGTCAGCTGCTCTACCAACTGAGCTATGCGTCCACACCGGCCTGATGCCGTGCCGGGGCTTGGTGTCGCCCGGTGAGGGCCCTCTAGATTCGACTCGCTTTTCACGCAAGGCTGGTCGAACCGCAAAGACGGATTTATCCACAGCTCGTATGGCGAAAAGGGCAGAAAGGAAGGCGCGGCGGAAATGGAATCGTGACAGAATCTGCGGATCTGAACGAATTGCTGCCGTGAAACAACAACGGGCAGTTATCACACCCGAAGGCCGCCCAGGGCGGAGACGGATATGATCCTGCTGTAGATTTCGAAGGGCGTAAAGAGGATGGTGGACGCACTTGGGCTCGAACCAAGGACCCGCTGATTAAGAGTCAGCTGCTCTACCAACTGAGCTATGCGTCCACGCTACCTGTCCTCGTAGGGCCTTGCGGCCCCGCCGATTCGGCGGCGGAGACGTCCCTATACAGAGGGTTTTTCAGTTTGGAAGCCCTAAGTGCGAAAAAAGATCACCTGAAGGATCCACGATCGCGATTCCAGCGGTGAACGGCCATGATGGTGCCCAGGCAGATCATGTTGGTGAGCATCGAAGTGCCGCCATGGCTCATGAACGGGAGGGGAATGCCCACAACGGGCGCCAGCCCCATGACCATCATCAGGTTGATCATGACGTAGAAGAACATGGTGGCCGTCATGCCGGCCGCGAGAAGGGAGGAGAAGCGATCGGGCGCCTGGCGAGCGACCCGCATGCCCCAGCCGAGAACCATTGCGAAAACGAACAGCACGAAGAGCCCGCCAGCAAGCCCCCACTCCTCCGACATCGTCGCGAACACAAAGTCGGTGTGCGGCTCAGGCAGGTACTGGAGGTGACTTTGCGTGCCGTTGCCAAAGCCTTTGCCGAAAATGCCACCCGATCCGATCGCGATCTTCGACTGGGTGATGTGGTACCCCGTTCCCAACGGATCGGCTTCCGGATCAAGAAACGTCAGGACGCGATTGCGCTGGTATTCGTGGAGCAGGGTGAAGAAGGCGATGGGAGCGATGATGACAAGTGCTCCTCCCGCGCTGAGGAACCACCATAGCGGCAGCCCGGCTAGGAACATTGTTACCACACCCCCGAAGCAGACGGCCGTTGCAGTCCCGAGATCAGGCTGAATGAGGACGAACAGGGCAGGCAGCCCGATCAGGACAGCAGCCGGCACCAGGCCACGCCAACTGGCCGTCATCGAGTGGGGGAGAGTCTCATAGAAGCGAGCAAGCACCAGCACGATCGCCGGCTTCATCAGTTCTGATGGCTGGAGCGTCATGAAGCCGAGGTTGAGCCAGCGCTGACTGCCTCCTCCAACAGCGCCGATCAGTTCAACCAGCACCAGCAGGACCAGAATAAGCGCATAGACAGGGTAGGCGGCCAGTCGGAACAGGTTCCGGCTCATGCGCGAAATGACGATAGCCATCACCATGAACACGCAGAAGCGGACCACGTGACTCAGGGCATAAGGCTGCAGCTTCCCGCCGGCTGCGGAGTAAAGGACCGCCGCGCCGAGGCCGACCAACGCAAACAGCGGGATCAGCATGGACCAGGGCTGCCGCGAAACGGCCTCGGGAACGATCGAGCGGTTCATGGCGTCTGTCCTGCAGCGGCGGGCGCCGCGGGCGGTGAGGAGGCCGGAGCCGGACTGGAAGCGGCGGCCTCGGGTTCGGGAGCGGGTGACTGCGCCTCGCTGATGGGCTGACGTGGATCGTCGCCCTGCGGCAATCCCTGAAATTTTCGCCGCTCTTCCTCTGGAGACACCTTGGGCGCGCCAACCCCGTATTCGGCCGAATAGGCGCGAAAGCGCGCGTCCAGCCGTTCCTTCGCGGTGCCGCCCCACTTCTTCTCAAGCTCGGTCAGCTTTGCCATTCCGAGTTCGCGATCGAAGATGTAGGTCAGGACGTCGCGTGCAATCGGGTAGGCTGCACCGGAGCCACCACCGTGTTCGACCACCACCGAGCAGGCATAGCGGGGATTTTCGGCGGGAGCAAAGCAGATGAAGTGCCCATGGTCGCGGTGCTTCCACAAGCCGCCCTTGCCGTTGCTGATGTGCAGCCCGACGACCTGAGCCGTGCCGGTTTTCCCCGCCAGCTTGATGTCAGGAAAAGGCAGCTTGGAGTTCGGAGCCGAACCCGGCCCGTTAGCCACGTCCGACATCGCTCGGCGTACGTACGCCAGATGCTCCTCGGGAACTCCCAGGGAGGGGACAGCATCCTGCTGATGCCCGTGGATGAGGCGGGGCATGATGATCCGGCCGCTTGCAATGCGGGACGCCTGGACCGCCTGCTGGAGGGGGTTAACCAGGAAATAGCCCTGGCCGATCGTCGCGTTGACGGTATCGAAGGTTTGCCATTCCTTCTTGTATTTCCGCAGCTTCCAGGCGGGATCTGGCACTGTGCCGTAAGACTGCCCGGCGACCGGCAACTCGAACTCCGCGCCAAGTCCAAGGCGGTGCGCCATTGCCGCGATGGGATCCATTCCGATCCGTTGTGCGAAGTGGTAGAAGTAGACGTCGCAGCTCTGATAGATGCCTTTGGCCATGTTGACCTGGCCATGGCCCCGCCGGTTCCAGCAGTGGAACACGCGATTGCCGACACGAAGTCCGCCGCCGCAGAAGACGCTTTCATCGGGATCCAGACCGGCTTCCATGAACGCAAGACCGACCATCGGCTTAACAGTGGAACCCGGCGGATACAGTCCGCGCAGAACCTTGTTCCGCAGAGGAACATGATCGTCGTCGGACAGCATCTTCCATTCGAGGCGGCCGATGCCATCGGAAAAGCTGTTGGGGTCGAAGCTCGGCATCGAGGCCATGGCGAGGAGGTCGCCGGTCCGGCAGTCCATCACGACGACGGCTGCGGACTCCGGACCGATGCGGCGGGCGGCATAGTCCTGAATGTCCGCATCGATGGTAAGCTTGATCGTCTTTCCCGGTACGTCTTCGCGGGTGTCGAGATCGCGGACAATGCGTCCTGACGCTGTGACCTCCACCCGACGGGCCCCCGGCTTGCCGCGCAGATCCTTTTCGAAGAACTTTTCGAGAGAATCCTTGCCCATCTTGTAGCCAGGCGTGATGAGAACGGGATCACGATCCTTCTCGAACTCTTCGGCCGATGCGGCGCCGACATACCCGATCAGATGGCCGACCGAAGGCCCTGTGGGATAATAGCGCGAATACCCACGCTGCGTCACCACGCCGGGAAGGTCAGGCAAGCGCACGCTGACGGCTGCGAAGCGCTCCCAGTCGAGCCGGGAGGCGACTTCGACCGCCGCAAATCCTCGTGCGCGCTCAAGCTTGTCCTCAAGATCCTGCATGGCGATCGGACCGAGCGAAAGCAGCCGGCCAAGCTCCGCGATTGTCCGGGCAGGATCCCTCATCCTTTCAGGAATGATGTCCACGCGAAAATCCGCTCTGTTCGAGGCGAGCGGGCGACCGTTGCGGTCGAGTATCCAGCCACGCCGGGGCGGTATGAGGGAAAGATTGACGCGATTGCTCTCGGCCTGAAGCTTGTACTTCTCGTTTTCGAACACCGAAAGATAAGCCATGCGGGTTGCCAGAAGGCAGCCGACGCCACCCTGGATGGCGCCCAAGACCACGGAGCGGCGATCGAAACTGTTGCGCAGGGTCCCCGCCGTAACGTGGGGGGGACGCAGCAGGCGCCGGAAATCAAACTTCATCGCATGTCCACAAAGGGCGTCAGCCGAACACGGTCCATCAGGGCCACGAAGCGCCCTACAAGCGGATAGCACATAACGGAGATGACAATCTGTGGCATGGTCGCGCGGACAGGTACGGAGGCGCCGGCAAGGTTGGAGATGCCCAGGCACAGGATGATATAGCCCACGATCAGTCCTATTGCCACCAACCACTCCGTTAGGAAGTTGCGCCAGGGGAGACGGTTCTCCACGTCATTGAGAACGATTGCAGCCAGCGACCAGAGGAGGACGGCCGTTCCATAAGGGGAGCCGGAGAAGAGATCCTCGAAGAGTCCGAGCGGGAGGCCGGCCCACATCGGCAGCAAACCGGGACGGACCTGCCGCCACGCAAGAAAGATGAGAAAACCAAGCGGCGGAAGAACCGGCGCCGAGGCGATCAGAAGCCAGTTCGGCACGAGACTTCCAAGCATGACGATGAACCAGGGCAACCCGCCCGCGATGATGCGGGAAGGCTTGCGGTTGATCCTCTGCCGCACCACCGTATCGTTGCCGGACAGCAGCGTCACGATCAGGATTCCCCGGCTTCGGTCGCAGCCGGCGGTGGTGGTGGGGCAGGGGCCCAGGCGCGTTCGACCACAACATAGTCGGTGTTGGACGGATTGCTGAGGACGCGCGCTATGGCGCCGTCCCGCAACAGTTCGGTGACGATGGCAAGCGGGGTGCCCGGACGATAGAGGCCGCCCGATCCCGAAGTCACCATCACATCGCCTTTGCGCAGAGGGTTGATCCCCAGATTGACGAGGCGGATGCGAATCGTGCCGTCACCGTTGCCCTGTGCGAAGGCCGGAACCCCGTCTTGTGAACGACGGACGGGCACCACGCTTTCGGTATCGGTGATGAGAAGCACGCGGGCGCTGGAGAGGCCAACTTCGAGCACTCGTCCTACGAGACCCATTTGCGAACGCACGGGCATGCCCTTGGCAACGCCCCTGTCGCTGCCGGCACCGAGGATCGCGAAGCGCCGGGGACTGGATCCGGTTGAACTTACCAGGCGCGAATAGGCGATTGTCTGCCCTTCGTCCTCCTGGAGATCGAGCAGTTGCTTGAGCCTCTTGTTCTCGGCTTCGGTCGCCTGGGCTTGAACCAGACGCACCTTGGCCTCCACCAGTTCGCGCCGCAGGCGGGCGTTCTCACGGCCCGACTGGAAAAATCCGCCGATTTCCTCGACGAAACTCCGGGCGGTGTGTCGGGTACCTGCTGCTGCCTGCGCCGGTGATTCGGTAAGATCCGCAGCCGCGCTGCGCAGGGTCGCAAAAGCGTCCGGATTGACGATCGAGACCACAAGCAGTCCAAGCCCCACCACCGCGCCCATCACGCCGGCCGTGTACTGGAAGAACGTCGAATACTGCGCCCTGCGCGAAAAGCCGGAGCGCCGATTTGCTGGCGGTGCCATGCGCCATGCACTCCTGTCATACTCACGCGGCGGCTTATTCTAGCGGATCCGCCGCGCTCCTCTGGAAGCAGGATCGGCGCTTGGCTCGAACCTGCTTTCGCGATCAATCAGGCGGACATCAGGACGCCGCGATAGACCGGGTCCTCCATCGCGCGGCCGGTGCCGAGCGCCACGCAAGACAGCGGATCTTCGGCGACACTGACCGGAAGTCCGGTTTCCTCGCGCAGATAATCGTCGAGGCCCTGGATCAGGGCGCCGCCGCCAGTCAGCACAATGCCCTGGTCGACGATATCGGCTGCCAGTTCAGGTGCGGTGTTCTCCAGCGCGATGCGGACGCCTTCGATGATGGCACCGATCGGCTCTGCAAGCGCTTCGGCCACATTGGCCTGGGTAATGGTGATTTCCTTGGGCACGCCGTTGACGAGGTCACGCCCCTTGATGTGGATCGTCTCGCCGATGCCGTCCGCCGGCATCACGGCAATGCCGTAGTCCTTCTTGATCCGTTCCGCCGTCGCATCGCCGATGAGCAGGTTGTGATGGCGGCGCACATAGGAGACGATCGATTCGTCCATCTTATCCCCGCCGACGCGAACCGACGTCGTGTAGGCAAGGCCGCGCAGTGAGAGCACCGCTACTTCGGTCGTTCCGCCGCCGATGTCCACCACCATCGAACCGACCGGCTCCGTGACCGGCATGTCTGCGCCGATAGCCGCCGCCATGGGCTCCAGGATCAGGTAGACCTGGCTTGCACCGGCGTTGCTGGCTGCGTCCCGGATCGCGCGGCGTTCAACGGAAGTCGAGCCCGAAGGCACGCAGATCACAATCTCGGGATAGCGGAAGAGGTTCTTCTTGCCATGCACCTTGCGGATGAAGTGCTTGATCATCTCTTCCGCGATTTCGATGTCAGCGATCACGCCGTCGCGCAGCGGGCGGATAGCTTCGATGTTATCGGGCGTCTTGCCCATCATCATCTTGGCGTCATCACCGACAGCCTTGACCTTTTTCACGCCGTTCATCGTTTCGATGGCAACGACCGACGGTTCGTTGAGTACAATTCCGCGATCCTGCACGTAGACCAGCGTATTGGCCGTGCCGAGGTCGATTGCCATGTTCTGGGAGCCGAGTTTGAAGAATCGCGAAAAAGGGCCGGCCATCTAAAATCCGTTTCTTTCCAATCGGTTGTCGAATCACCCTCGACAGCAGCGACCGGGGGTTGCGGGTGAGAGCGCTCCCCTTAGCCGATCGATTCGCGAAACGCCAAAATTTTGTTCCCGATTCCGGGGGGAAACGACGCGTGCCCGTCTCGAATAAGCGGCACTTCGTCGCTAGTCTCGGAGATCACCGCTCCAGCCGCTTTAACCGCCTGAACAAGCGATATAGCCGAGATCTCCATGCCTACGATCCGACGCCTGCCCGAACATCTGGTCAACCGCATCGCTGCCGGCGAAGTGGTCGAGCGACCGGCGTCCGCTCTCAAGGAGCTGGTGGAAAACGCCATCGATGCGGGTGCCACTGCCATCACGGTCCGCGTCGGGGGCGGAGGGCTGGACATGATTGAGGTGACGGACGACGGTTGCGGCATGCGCCCGGATGAAATCGCACTTGCTCTGGAGCGTCATGCGACGTCGAAGTTACCCGACGAAGCCATTGAACAGGTTGCAACTCTGGGTTTCCGTGGCGAGGCGCTGCCCTCGATCGGCTCGGTTGCGCGGCTCACCATCGAAAGCCGGCCGCATGGTGCAGACGAAGGCTGGAAGCGGGTAATCGATCATGGTTCTGTCGCCGGCGATGCCCCCGCAGCCTTGCCGCCCGGCACCCGCATTCGGGTGGAGGATCTCTTCGGGAAGGTGCCGGCCCGGCGCAAGTTCCTGCGTTCGCCGCGATCGGAGTATGCCGTCTGTCTCGACGTGGTGCGCCGACTGGCGATGGCGCGACCGGACGTGGGTTTCGTCATGGAGCATGACGGGCGACGGGTGCTTGCCGTCCAGCCGCGCGAGGAATTGGCCGCGCGCGTCGCGCGCCTCGTGGCCCGCGAGTTGGCCGAAGATGGGGTCGTGCTCGAGGCTGAGCGTGGGACTGCGCGTCTCACCGGCGTCGCCGGCCTTCCCACGTACAACCGCGGGGTTGCCGACCATCAGTACCTCTTCGTGAACGGTAGACCCGTGCGCGACAAGCTGCTGGTTGGCGCCGTGCGCGGGGCCTACTCGGACATGCTCGCGCGCGACCGCCATGCGGTGCTCGCCCTGTTCCTCGAACTCCCTCCCGAGGAGGTCGACGTCAACGTGCATCCGGCCAAGACCGAGGTGCGCTTCCGCGACCCGGCTTTCATACGAGGCTTCCTTGTAGGGGCGCTGCGCCATGCCCTGGAGGGAGCAGGGCAGAAGAGCGCTCAGCCGCCACAGTCGTCGGCCATGAACATGTGGCAGGTCGAGCCGGTGGCGCCGCCGCTCCGGCCCCCGCCCTCGCTAGGTTCACTGTTCACGCGTGAATACGGTGGAAGCGCAGCCGGCACCGCGGCGCCTCGCGTGGCGGAGACACCGGCGGTCTGGCGTGCCTATGAGGCCGAAGTTATGGCGCAGCCCTCCGGAAGAGCAGAGGCGGCCGTCGAGCAGACGGAGGAGGGCCTACGCTATCCGCTCGGCGTCGCGCGGGGGCAGGTGGCCGGGACATACATCGTCGCGGAGGCCGACGACGGGCTCGTGATCGTCGACCAGCACGCGGCGCACGAGCGCCTGGTGCTGGAAAAGCTGAAGGCGGCCGGGGCAGAGGAAGCGATGAACCGGTCGCAGGCGTTGCTTCTGCCCGAAGTAGTCGAACTGGAGGAAGCCGCATGCGACGCTCTGGAAGATAAGGTTGAGGCACTCGCCCGTCATGGCCTCCTGCTGGAGCGCTTTGGCCCTGCTGCCGTGCTCGTGCGGGCTGTGCCTTCCGTGCTTTCCCGGAGCGACGTGACCGCCCTGGTACGCGATGTCGCCGATGATCTCGCCCGAAACGGGGATGCCTTGCTGCTGGGAGAGAAGCTCGATCTCGTGCTGGCGACAATGGCGTGCCACGGTTCCGTCCGCGCCGGTCGCACCCTGTCAGTTGCGGAGATGAACGCGCTGCTTCGGGAAATGGAACGGACCCCCCGGTCGGGTCAATGCAACCATGGACGGCCCACATGGGTGAAATTGGCGCACAGCGATATTGAGAAGTTATTCGGTCGAAAGTGAGGCCGTTTGCCGTGGCTTCTGGCGCGCCATGGCAAACGTCTCGTTACGACCTGCGTGCGAGAGCTGCGGGGGCGCCTTGCTTGGGCAGGCGCTCGCCGCTTAACTGGCTCACATGAGAATCATAACGGGGGCGGCAGGGGCCGCAGCAGTGATCCTGACGCTCACCGGCGCGACGGACGGCACTAACTGGGCGGCCGCTCTCCGACAGGACGCCCAAGCTTTCCACGCTGACATAGCGGCAAACCATCCGGGTGTGACAGACGTCGCCAATCCGCAATTCGCCGGCCAGAATGACCGGGAACTCGCGCTTGCGATGCGGCGCGCCGACCAGACACTTGATTTTGCAGGCTATTGGTTTGCAATGCGGGCCTATGCCGCTGCTTTTGATGACGGTCATCTCGACTTTGGCGGTGCTCGGGACAAAAAGTTACCCCAGCTAATCACGCGCTGGCCAGGATTTCTGACGAGTTTCGCTTATGACGGCCGCCAGCGTGTGGTCACGCGGGCCACATCGTCACCTCTTCCACTCGGTGCTGAGCTAATTGACTGTGACGGGAAGACTGCCGACGCGCTCGCAGCGGCTAATGTTGGGGAATTCAGCGGTCGTTGGTTTTTGGCAGCCACTCGCATGCAAGAAGGCGGAAGGTTGTTTGTCGATGAAGGCAATCCGTGGGTAAGTCGTCCCGCTACGTGTACCTTCCAGGTGGGCAGCAGGAGAACGCGGGTAAAGCTTACTTGGACGCCGATTGGGCCCGCTGAGCGCGATCGTCAGTTGGCCAGGACATTCAGTAGAGCCGCCGAACCGATTGGGATGCGGACGCTCCCGGACGGCACAGTCTGGCTGACGCTCAGCGACTTCAAAGCTGACCCGCAAGGCCCCGCTGCCAAGGCACTCGTGCCGCTGATCGCGCATTTGACCGCTGCTCCGGAAGTTCTTCGCGACGCGCCCGCGATCGTGCTCGACCTGCGCGGTAATCATGGTGGTTCTTCGGACTGGAGCCGGCAACTGGCTCGTCTCGTCTGGGGCAAGGCTGCCGTGGACGCGGTCAACTTGGGCTCAGACGGGGTGGAATGGCGAGCATCGCGTGCAAACATAGCGACACTCAAGGAGTATGCCGCTGCGCTGGATGCATCCAGCACTAGCTCGCCGGAGATGCGCTCCTGGCTCCGAGAGACGATCACCGGCATGGAGTCTGCGCTGGCGGCGGGTAAGGCCATGTGGTCGAACGTCAGTGCACCCGAGGTAAGTTCCAGTCCGGCTGTCCCTGCCCCGGTTATTCGCCGGTCGGTGCTTATGATAACCGATCCCGGTTGCGGGTCGGCTTGTCTCGACGCTGCGGATCTGTGGCTCGCGCTGGGAGCCGTGCATGTCGGACAGGAGACGTCGGCAGACACGATCTACATGGACGCCCGCAAAGACGCTTTACCAAGCGGTTTCGGGAGGGCAATAGTCCCGATGAAGGTCTACCGCGGTCGCAAGCGCGGCAGCAATGTGCCTTTGATCCCAACATACGTGTTCCGGGATTCGTTGGCCGATACCCCACGTCTTGAGCGTAGGGTGCAGGCCGTAATTCACGAGATCAGGGACCGAGCTAGCTAGGCTGATCGATCGAGCTGGTCTCCTCTCGCGGATCGGAACCCCGCTCCTAGCAATGAACGGTGACCGGAACAACGCATGGCAGCAAACGCATTCCGTCACCTGAAAGCGCTCAGGAAGAAACCCACCCGTTTTCGCCATCCCGGGCGGCGAGGGCTGCGCTCTATAGCGGCCCGTCCGGTGCTCGCCGCTCGGGAAGAAAACCGGCCTGACCGAACACGCCCCTTTGCGGACATCGCTGCGGGGCACTAAGAGGTGGCTATGCCGCCCGCTAAACCACCAATGCCGTCACAGATGCCTTGTGAACTTGCCCGAGAGCAGGCTTCCTTCATTCGCGAGGCTGCACAGCGCATTTTCGGAGAGGACGCTGTAGTGCGAAATTACGGCACCTATCCTAATTCTCTTGCAATTGACGTCGAAACCAGTGGCGTCCAGCGTGATGTTTCCGACTTCATCGGCATTCTCCTGACGCGCCTCGACCATATACCGGCTGTGTCGGTCACGGAACGCGGGACTAAGGCGCAAGGCAACGCAAAGGTTGCCTACCGGCAGGGCAAAGTCCTGTAGGATTAGGTCGCAATCCACCCCCCTTTCCGCCGAAAGCCGTTCCGCGGCACGCGCCCAATTGCAGGCGTTTATGGCCCGCCGACGATTGGCCAATTTTTTGGATCATGTCCCTCGCTGCACCAACGCCCATCGGCCTTACAGAGTTCAGCCTTCTCCAAAATTGTTCTCACCCGTTCGACACTCTCGCATGGCGCATCAGGAGAAGGGTTGAGGATCAACTGTGGCATGGGGAGTAGTTCGCCAGTCCGAATGACGTAGCTTTCAAAGTCTCTGATCGAAACGGACCTTCCCGCCCATTTTATTGCGCCAGCGTGGTCAATAGTGGCTTCAACAAGGGGCGTGAGATGGCCGATTCCCTCCTTAGCAGTGCCAAATGAGGCAGGTGGCACGGAGCAATCTGCCTCGTACGTCGGTTGGGGCCCGTGACAATCGGCAAGCCCCAATAACGCCAGTACGACAATCATGAGGCGCTGCTTCATGGGCAATGCATGCCTTAGGGAAGGTGATTTTTCAATGTCAGCTTCCCACCCCTTTCCGCCGAAAGCCATTCGGCGGCACGCGCTCCAACTACGACACTCCGTGCAGCGCCATCCCACCGGAACTGAGCCCATGGGGCACGCACGGATGGGGCCAAATACTTCGAGAGATGAAGGTGCTAGCGATTAACATCCTGGTAAATATCTCCGAGTGGTATGCGAAGGCGCCCGTTCGCCCTTGCTAGTTCCTGTGCCCTTCGGGCAACGGCGTCGGACGATGACTGTGGCTGCTCGAAATAGTAGGCCGTCGAAGCTTCGGGAGGATACCCTGCGGGGATCAACGCGACCTGCCTGATCCGTTCTCCACGCTTCCACCGTTTGCGCTGAAGACTGTCATCCACGCACCCTCCAGACAGTATTACATGACCCTTCTCTGGCGGCTTGAATTCTGCTGTGGTTCTGGAAATCAGGAAGGTTCCCCCCTCCTTGTCACCAATGTAGACCTTGGTTGCTTTGATGATCTCGGGTTTGTGCTTGCGTGCATTGAAACCCTGAATCACGATGCCATCAATCACGACGCCAGAGCGCGCAATTCGTTGCGCTCGTCCTTCTTTATGAGCCTCATAATTCAGTAGCGTGCATGCTTGCGCAGGCACGTGGCTGGTGAGGAAGATCGAGAGCGATACCAGAATCTGTTTGAGCACGAGGGCAGGCCTCCACTGAGTAACGGTCTCGACGGTGTCACGTTGAGCGGCAGCTTCCCACCCATATCGGGCGTTCACGTCCACGCTTTTCGATTTGGAGCTTCCTCCTGTCCGCTGCGTTATGGTCGTGCATGGGTAAGAAGATCTGGGACTTGGGGCTATGCTTGCGGCTGCGACCTCGTCAGGCTTGCCCATCAGGATGTCGAGAAGCTTTTTGTGGGCGAAAATGATGGCGAGAATAGCGGTGGCCTTGGCGATCTGTGCCCTGTTGGCCGGATGTGGTGAGGAAGCGGCTGAGCAGAAGGCGGCGGCGGACGCCCGCGACGTGGCCATCGTGAAGCGCATGAGCCGCGAACCGTTCCAGCCCATCGAACCGACGCCGATCTCACAGGCCGATGTGACGCGCTATGGGCTTGACCGGCCCGGGTGCCGCTTCAGCAAGAATGGGCAGGATCCCATATTCATCGCTGCGCAGGATGAAGGCTTCATGCGGGTCGGAACGGACCTGAAGCGCTTTGCGGCGCGAACCGAAAGCGCGACGCTTCCCGGCGGGGCGCGTTCGACCTACGTGGGACTTGCCAGCTGGGTCGATCTCGCCCGACTACCCGATGCAGGCGGAACAGGCGATGCCAACACCTGGCCTGCGCGTCTGATCGTTCATGACGCGCAGGACCGTGTCGCCTATATGGCCGATGGCACCATCCGCTGTCGCGAAGGCTGACTGCCGGAAGGGTTGCGGCGGCCCGGATCCCCTGACCGCCGCTGGCGATCAAAGCGAAAGCCGTGCGAAAAGCGTATAGCCCCAAGGGCTTTCACCGTAAGCCTGATCGAGCGAAGCTGGCTTGATATACGCGCTGAGAGAACCGCCAAGCGCCAGCTCGAACGGCTCGATGTTCAGGCGACGGGCATAGCCCGCCTGGATCTTGGAAACGCGATAGGGCTGGTCATGGCGGGGATCGTCATGATCGGGAAACAGTTCGTCGTTCGCCACGCTTTCCGCCCGCATGAATACGGAATTCGCCGCGTCGACATCCCAGTTCGCTTCGGCAAGCCACGCCGTCAGCGTACGGCCCGGTTCGCGGTCCTTGCTGCTGAAGGCCGCCATGGCGGAGATGCCGTTCGCGTTTGCATAGTGAGCGGACGCGGTGAAGCGGCGTTCGTCCTGACCGGGATGCATCGCTTCAGGCTCGTTGATGTGGCCGTAGCTCGTCTGGAAAACCCAGTTCGGGCTGGGCGTCCAGCTAGCCCGGACTGACCAGGAGTCGAACCTGGGCGTCTCGATGTCCCAGCGTTGCTCGTCGGGTTCGGCGCCCCGGAAGGCGGATGCTTCGAGCTGCCATTCGGCGGCTGCGACGCCTGTCGTCACCACGCCATAGGTGATGTGAGTGGAATCGAACCAGTGATGGCTGATGGGCGGCTCCGGATTGTACCGGGCCGAACGCCGCATCATGAAGGCGGTCGGGCCCAGCGCGGGTTCCCCGACGGGACCGCCGTAGATGAAGGCGTTTGCCGCACCGATGTCGAAATCCACGCGGGCGGCCAGTTCCATGAAGAGGTCGTGAGGGTGCTGCCGGTCAACCAGCGGTTCGCCGCCTGCGGTCTCACCGGTTGCGAACAGGTTCGGGTAGCCGCGATTGCTCATCAGCGGGTCCAGACTGAACATGGATCGAAGTTGCAGGCTGCCGAACGCGGTCTTTCGATCCGCCGTGACCATGGCCATCGAGGGCGCATAGAGCTTGTCGGCGCCTCGCGGCCCCGAATGGTCGGTGTATTGCGCGGAAACGTAGCCGTGGGCCATGACCATCCACTCTCCCGCGTTCACGTGGAGACCGCCGTGCATGCCGTCCAGCCCAGGCAGCCGCGACGTGCCGGAACCCACGGTATAGGCGGGAGGCGTTTCAGGTGCGGTGTGATGATCTCCATGATTCATGGCCGCGTGATCGTGCCCGGTGGATGTATCGGTAACCGGGAAAGAGGGTTCGGGCTCGCTCACATGGTGATGAGCGGAATGATCCTGTGCCAGAGCAGGCACAGGCAGCGCTACCGTGCCAAGCAGCACGGGCAGAATGTGACGTCGCATGGTATTCGTGTTTCCTGATGGATTGAGACTTGCCCGCGCGTGAGGCGGACGTGAGTCAATTCCGTCAGGGGCGGGGCGGCGGTGTAGCCGGGCGCGCGGGGCGCTGGAGGCGGCCTCGGTCGTCCATCGGAAGCGTGTAAGGGGCTCGGGTGAGGGCTGTCGTCACCACGATGGGGCTGCCGAGAGGCGGCGTCGCGCAGCCGATGCAGTCGCGCTGAACTGTGCTCGGAGCACCGGCGGGCATGCGCTTCCCCTTGTTCTCATGGCAGCCGTGAGCGGACGGCGCCGCCTGCGCGGGCGTGCAATGGCCGGCGATCGCCACGCCGGGGGCGGCAAGCCCAAGGACCAGCAGAAAGAGAAGCAAGTGCCTCAGCATTGACTGTGCTTTACGCCATGATCCCCGGTTTTGCCAGTATCCACAGAGCGGTACCGATCATGAATCCGTTTTCCAGCAGGGGCATGAACCCGACGGGGACACTGGTGGTGCCGCCTGGGCAGGCGCACCTGCGTTCGCAGTTTTTCTGAGTCTGCACCGCCCGGACCACGGAAGCAGTCCCGATGGCACCGATGCCGAGGGTAATCGGCACGGAAACCCAGCGCAGGATGCCGGCTGTCATAAAAGCCCCTGCGAACCACTGCAGCAAGGGGTAGGCATAGGCGTAAGGCACCCAGCGCCGGGCCAGCAGGTCGTAGCTCAGGAACAGGGTCGAGAACGCTTCGATGTCCTGCAGCTTCAGCATGGCCAGCAACATCATGGAAATCGCGGCGAACCACTCTGCCGTCTGAAGGGTGAGGGAGGTGCCGAGCAAGGCCCAGCTGACACCACAGGCGACCGTCGCCGCCGTAATGAATACGCAGGCGACCGGCGCGTAATTTGTACGGCGATCCGGGTCGTCCAGCCCGAAGAAGCGCCGCAGATCCGCGTGGCCGCCGATCCTCTGGCCGCCGATGAACGTCTGGGGCGTTGTCTCCGTCCGGTGTCCGGCCTTGAACGCCCTCACTTCTTCCGGAGTGGTGAGCCAGTGCTCCTCCACCGTGTATCCGCGGCTTTCCAGAAGATGGCGTGACTTCAAACCGAGGGGACAGACGTGGTTGTCCGTTACTTCGCGGTACAGGATTGCCCTGCGGTTCGGATCCGCCATCACCACCGCGTCGCGGGCGTTCCGCTTGATCGGATGGACAGGGGCCTGCTCCAAACCGGAATGGTAAACGCCTGGAGCGGATGCAGGTGAGCCTGCGAGAGACTGTGTTGTCAAGCCTGGCGGAGATTCATCGACCATCAGGGTCAACTCCTCTGTTCGCCTCCCAGCACGATACGTGCAAGCCGGACGTTAGTGCTTGCAAACCGTCGCAAATAAGGCCGCCCCGGCCTTGCCAGCCGGGGCGCTTGCCGTTCAGACGTTGAACTTGAAGTGCATCACGTCGCCATCGCTGACGACGTATTCCTTGCCCTCCTGGCGAAGCTTGCCGGCTTCCTTGGCGCCGGCTTCGCCGTTGCAGGCGACGAAATCGTCGTAGGCGATCGTCTCAGCCCGGATGAAGCCGCGCTGCATGTCGGAATGTATCTCACCAGCGGCTTCGGGAGCCTTTGCGCCCTTGTGAACCGTCCAGGCGCGGGCCTCTTTCGGCCCTACGGTGAAGAAGGTCAGAAGGTCGAGAAGCTGATATCCGGCACGGATGATTCGAGCCAGACCCGCTTCGGCAAGGCCCATCTCCTCCAGGAATACCAGGCGATCCTCCGGCTCCATGCCGGTCAGTTCCGCCTCGATGGCGGCAGAGACGATCACGGCACTGGCGCCTTCGGCGGCGGCCTTTTCAAAGACGCGTGCGGAGAAAGCGTTACCCTCGGCCGCGGCTTCTTCCTCGACATTGCACACGTACAGCACGGGCTTTGCGGTCAGCAGCTGTGCCTGACTGAACACACGGGCTTCTTCGTCGTCCTTCGGTTGGGTAAGTCGAGCGGGCTTGCCGGCGCGCAGCAGTTCCAGCGCCTGACCCAGCACGGAAGCGGTGATCCTGGCTTCCTTGTCCCCACCGGTGGCCTTCTTCTGAGCCGCCGGGACACGCTTTTCGAGGCTTTCGAGGTCGGACAGGAGGAGTTCTGTTTCTACCGTCTCCGCATCGGCGATGGGGTCTACCCGGTTGTCGACGTGCTGGATGTCGTCGTTCTCGAAGCAACGCAGGACGTGAATGATCGCATCCACCTCGCGAATGTTGCCGAGAAACTGGTTGCCCAGGCCTTCACCCTTGGAGGCACCACGGACGAGGCCCGCGATGTCCACGAAAGAAAGCTGGGTGGGGATGATCTTGGCTGAACCGGCGATGGCGGCAAGCGTGTCCAGACGCGGATCGGGCACGCCGACCTGACCGACATTGGGCTCGATCGTGCAGAACGGATAGTTCGCGGCCTGCGCTGCCTGCGTCTCGGTCAGCGCGTTGAACAAGGTCGACTTGCCGACATTGGGAAGGCCCACGATCCCGCAACGAAAACCCATTTAAAACTCCGAAACATGTGTGTTGCGGGCCCATAGCCCCCTGCGCGCGACTTTACCAGTTTGCCGATAGCCCATAGGCGGGCGAAAGCCGGTTGACGAAAATTTCAGTTCTTCGGGCTAAGGCGTGGGAGAGATGAAGTCCATCGCCCGCACTCTTCTGCCGTTTACGGCGATTCTGACCCTGGCAGCGTGCGGCGAGAGCCCGGAGGCGGCGTTTGCAGAGGCGCAACGCAATTTCGCGGCCGAAAACTATCAGGAAGCCCGCGTCAGGTTGTCGGTTGCGTTACGCCAGCGGCCGGAGGACGCGAAGGTCCTCGCGCTCCTGGCGGACACGCACTTGCGGCTAGGGGACGCAGTGTCCGCAGAAGCTGCCATAGCGCGCCTTGAGCGGGCGGGGTATGGGAACACGGCACGCATGAAGGCTGAGGCCGCGTTGCTGAGGCAGGAGCCGGCACGCGCGCTGGAGCTTGTCGGCGATGCCGACGATGCCGAAAGCTGGAAAGTGAGGGCAGAGGCGCAGCTTGCGCTTGGCGACAAGGAGGCCGCCCGGCTCGCTTACGAGCGGGGTATGGCATCGCATCCCAACATCCGCCTGGCCGCCTCCCATGCGCGCTTTCTTCTGCTGGAGGAGGATCTCGCCGGCGCGGCTCGCGTGCTGCTGCGGATGCGGCGAATGGCGCCGAGATCGTTCGAGACGATGGTGTTGGGAGGTGACCTTGACGCGGCTCAGGGGCGGGAAAAGGAAGCCGCTGCGGCCTATCGCGCCGCGGTTGACGCTTTCCCCAACAGGCTTGGACCCATGCTGGCCCTCGCCAATCAGTATGATGCCATGGGCCGGCTGGATGAGGCGTTTGACCTCGTGCAACAGGCCGCGCGGTTCGCGCCCGGCGATGCGGAAGTGGAAGCGATGCGCATCCAGTTCCTGTCTCAAAAAGGCGAATGGGAGACGATCCGTCTCGCGCTGCAAGGCCGTGAAGCAGACCTCATACCCGGCTCGACACTGGCGATGACGTACGGCGAGGCCTTGCTGCATCTCGGCCATGCGGAGCAGGCGCGAGCGATCTTCCGGCGCGCGGTCCTTCACTTCCCGCACAACCTCTATGCGCAGCTGATGCTGGGACGGGCGCAGCTTGCGGCCGGCGATGCCGCATCCTCTTGGGAGACTCTTGCGCCGCTGGCGCGAAGCACACTTGCGCGGCCGGACGTTCTGGAGCCCGCGGTGCAAGCGGCGCGGGCGGCAGGCGCTCCCGAGGCCGCCGGGCTGCAGATGCGGCTGGCGCCGGCACGCGTGCGCGAAACGATGGCCTTGATCGAGAAGGGAGAGGGCGCCTTGTACACGCGGCGCTGGCGAGAGGCTATATCCGTCTACCAGCAGCTTCTGAAGCGGGGCCCCGACGCGGAAGTGCTGAAGCGGCTGGCGCTCGCCTACGATGGTCTTGGCGAGGTCGAAGCGGCGATCGCGCATGCCGATCGTGCCGTCGCCCTGAACAGAAACAATCCGAACTACCTGTACGTAGCGGGCGCCTTGCGCCTTTCAAACGATCGTGATCGCGCCGAAGCGCAGCGGCTGCTTGAAGCTGCAGCCATCCTCGACCCCGGCAACGACGCCATCGCCCGCGAACTGCGGAAGGCAAAAGCTCCCGGCCGTTGAAGGACCGGAAGCTTTTCTGGAGCGTGTTCAGGAAAAAAGCCCGGCGCCGTAGGAATGCCGGGCCTGATCGCCTTAGCGCCGGCCCTTGCGACGACGTGCGTAGGCGAGGCCGATAAGGCCGGCACCCAGCATGCCCAGCATGCCGGGCTCGGGCACCTTCGTGCCGCCCGAAGAGGTGGAGGTCGAACCACCGGACGAGGTCGAGGTGGTGCCGCCGGAAGTGGAGGTGCTACCGCCCGAGGTGGACGTGGTGGTGCCGCCCGAGGTGGACGTGGTGGTGCCGCCCGAGGTGGACGTGGTGCTGCCACCCGAGGTGGACGTCGTGGTGGTGCCGCCCGAGGTGGAGCTGCTCGTGGACGAGCTGCCGCACTGCTTCTTGCCGGCCGAGTGACCGCAGTTGCAGTAGTGCTTGTGGTACGAACCCCAGGTCGCATGCGCGGGTGCACTTATTGCGACAGTGGCGCCTGCTGCCACCGACAGCGCAAGCATGGTCTTCCGGATCATCAGTCTACCCCTAGTTACCCGTGTTAGCTTACCAGCATCAAAGCAAGTGTCGTGCCAAAGGCAGATTTCAGCCGCTTCTGGTGTTCTCGACCTGCACTGGGTGGCTAACTTGTAAGCGGTTTCGACACTTCAAGCCTGTTGGCGCAAGGCCACGTCGCTCATGAACCGCGTATCGTCGCCCGCACTCAGTCGGTCCGCTTCCCCCGCCACGGCGCCCAGCATGTCGGCAAGCGGGTCGAGTTCGGCCTTGGTGTAATTGCCGAGAACATGGCCGGTTACGCGATCCTTGTGGCCGGGGTGCCCTATGCCCAACCGAACCCGCCGGAAATCGGCGCCGAGGTGCTGATCGATCGAACGCAGCCCGTTGTGACCCGCGTGGCCGCGGCCTTGCTTCACCTTGACCTTGAAGGGGGCAAGATCGAGCTCATCGTGAAAGACGGTGAGGGCGTTCAGCTCCAGCTTGTAGAAGCGCATGGCTTCGCCGACTGATCGGCCGCTTTCGTTCATGAACGTGGCCGGTTTCAGCAGGAGGATCTTGTTGGTCCCGATCCGGCCTTCCTGCAGCCAACCCTGGAACTTCTTCTGCACCGGACCGAAGCCGTGGATCTCGGCAATGGCATCGACGGCCATGAACCCGACGTTGTGGCGGTTGAAGGCATACTGCGGACCGGGGTTGCCCAGGCCGACCCAGAGCTGCGTCGCCATGTGTGCCCTTTCGATCAGTTAACGCGGATGCGCCACCTCCCGCGTGGCGGGCCTTGAGCGGCACTTCTTCCGCAGGGGTAAATCGGCAAAAAGAAAGGCCCTCCCCGCAAGCGGGAAGGACCTGTCCTGAACCGCGAAGGAAGGCTTACTCGCCTTCAACCTTGGTCGTGTCGCCTTCTTCGCTACGCAGAGCCGAAGGAGCGGCGATCGTCGCGATGGTGAAGTCGCGATCGGTGATCGCGCTTTCCACGCCCGACGGCAGCTTTACGTGGCTGATGTGGATCGATTCGCCCACGTCGAAGCCGGTCACGTCGATGGTGATCTCGTGCGGGATCTTTTCGGCGTCGCAGACCAGTTCAAGGTCGTGGCGCACGATGTTGAGCACGCCGCCGCGCTTGAGACCCGGCGAAAGCTCTTCGTTGGCGAAGACCACCGGCACGTTCACGTGCACGGTCGCGCCCTGGGCCACCCGCAGGAAGTCGGCGTGGAGCGGACGGTCGGTGACGGGGTGGAAGGCTACGTCCTTCGGCTGCGTGCGGAGCTTCTTGCCGCCCACTTCAACTTCGACGATGGAGTTGAAGAAGTGGCCGGTCATGAGCTGACGGACCAGCTCCTTTTCCTCGACGTGGATCGCCAGGGGCTCTTCGTTGCCGCCATAGATGACGGCGGGCACGCGACCGGTACGACGCAGGGCACGGGAGGCTCCCTTGCCAGCCCGTTCGCGCGTCTCGGCCGGCAGGTTAAGCGTATCGCTCATAGGACTTGCCTTTCAAAACTGGATTAGGATGCGGCACCTTCCGCTTATTCGGAACGCACCGTCTCGCCACGCCTCCAGGGATGACCATGACGAGAAGGCGCGGCCCATACCCGCAGATTGGTGAAATGGCAAGCCGCGGCTGGCTATGCTGGCGCGCATCGGGCAGCTCTACTGCATACGCGTTACAGTAAGCCCCTGAGCCTTCAGCATGGCAGGTAGCCCGTCCCTTCCGGCCATGTGAGCCGCTCCGACGGCCACGAAAGGTCGCTGTCCCGCCCGGATCACTGTAGCAATCCTGGCAGTCCACGCCCGGTTGCGACCCGTGAACAGCACGGCCCGCAGTTCCGGGTCAGCAAGAAGGCCGGATCGCGTTTCCTTCTCGATGGCCGCCATGTCGCCGTCGCGCCAACTGGCTGCCAGGTCGCGGTCCGGCGTTGCCGCCTCAGTGACAACTGCACCCAGCAGATCGCGCTGCTCCTTCTCGGGGAGCGCGTCAAACAGGGCGAGTTGCGCGGCGGCGCCCTCCAGTTCGATGACCGGTCGCTTGCCGGCGGCCGCAACCACCGCGCGATCCACGCCGTTGCGCGCATCTGCCTCGTCGCTGCCGCCACGGGCAAGCGTCAGCGCGGCGGCCCAGGTGTCCATGGCCGCGAAGTCGCCGTCGCCATAGCCGGCAGCGTCAAGCAGGGACGCAAGGGCAGGTCGCTCGGCCGGCGCTATCCTTTGAGAAAGAGGAGGCTCTCCTTCGCTCCGCGCCAGCTGCGTGAACGTCGCCGCGACCTTGGCCTCGTCGGCGAGATTTCCCACCTCCACCATGATCGTCTCCGCGTCTTCAAGAGCTGCAGCCACGGTCGCGGAGCGCCAACGAAGGGGGCGGTCAGACGTGTGGATGGTGCCGAACAGCCACCCTTCGTGGCCATTTTCGTCGGTGACATGCCACAGCGCGGGGTTGGCCTCCTGTGGTGCCTGTGAACAGGCCGACAGCGCAAGGATGCAGAGCAGAGTGACGGCGCGGCGACGCATGGTTCACTGGACCCGCGTCGAGACTATCCCGGCGGCGGCAAGCTGATCCTGCACGCTGCCAGGTCCGGCGAGATGACCGGCGCCTACCGCGACAAAGACGCTGCCCGGTTTCGCGAGCCGCGCCTTTAGCCACCCGGCCCAATTCGCGTTGCGGTCGGTGATCAGGACCTTGCGCACGATCGGATCGCTCTCGTCCTCGTTGATCAGCCGGGCAAGATGCTCGGCGTCACCGGCCTTCCAGGCGGCGACCATGTCGTCCACATCCGCTTTCACGGTGGGGAGCGAACGGGCCACTTCGACAAGATAGCTCTGCTGTGTTTCTTCCGGCAGGGTGTCGAACAGGTCGATCTGAAACTCCGCGGTCTCAAGCGCCACGTTCGGCAGTTGGCGCACCTTCGCCTGCGCGGCGACCTGCTGGTCGATGCCGGAATCGGTGCTGTAACCTGACGCCTTGAGCGGGATGAGCGTCAGCATGAGCGCCGCGAACCAGGCGTCGTTATCGTCGAACGTCGCGAGCGGCAGGCCAAGCTTGGCCAGGGCTGCCTCATAGGTCTGGCGCTGCTCTTGCGACAGGGTGTCCCGGAGAGTGCGGCCGTCCGCGCGCCGACTCTTGCCCAGAATCGCGTCCTGCGGCTGCGCAGCCGCGTCCATGGCGATTTCCGTGACGAGTTCCTCCGACGTCGCCAGGGCCCTGGCCACGACACCCTGGTTCCACGCCACCGGTTCGGGAAGGACATGGATCGTGCCGAACAGCCAGATCGTGGTGTCGTCGTCGGCGACTTTCCAGAGGGCAGGGCGGACCGTCTCGGGCGACGTACTCTCCCTTGCCAGTACGCTCGACGCGCCAAGAGCGGTGATTGCCAGCAGGGCGGAGCCGAGGAGGGTGCGGACGCGGGTCATCGAGCGGATCATGGAATCGCCTTTGAGGGTTTCCTCCGTCTGCGTCATCGAAAATCTCTGGGCGGGGAAGATTGGGCATCTCGTGATGCGAGTTGATTTGACGGGCCTGATCCGCCAAAGGCCGGCCATTCGCATAAACGACGGAACCCTGATGACCGCCGCCAAACAGCCGCTCAGCTTCCAGGACATGATCCTGACGCTCCACAACTTCTGGAGCGCGCAGGGCTGCCTCATCCTGCAGCCTTACGACATGCGCATGGGGGCGGGCACTTTCCACCCCGCCACCACACTGCGGGCGCTTGGTCCCGAACCGTGGAAGGCGGCCTACGTGCAGCCCTCCCGCCGCCCCACGGATGGGCGCTACGGCGAGAATCCCAACCGGCTGCAGCATTACTACCAGTACCAGGTTATCCTGAAGCCGAACCCGGAGAACCTCCAAGAGCTCTACCTTCAGTCGCTTGCCGAGATCGGCGTCGATCCTCTGGCGCACGACATCCGCTTCGTCGAGGACGACTGGGAGAGCCCCACGCTGGGCGCCTGGGGGCTGGGCTGGGAAGTCTGGTGCGACGGCATGGAAGTGACGCAGTTCACTTACTTCCAACAGGTCGGCGGTTTCGACTGCAAGCCCGTGGCGGGCGAACTGACGTACGGCCTTGAGCGTCTTGCGATGTACATCCAGGGCGTGGACTGGGTCTACGATCTCAGGTTCAACAACGAAGGCGTCACCTACGGCGACGTCTTCCTTGCCAACGAACAACAGCAGTCAAAATACAACTTCGAGATTGCCGACACGGATTCGCTGTTCGCCGGCTTCAAGGCCGCCGAGGCCGAATGCATGCGCTGCATCGACGCGCAGATTCCCCTGGCGGCTTACGACCAGGCGATCGAGGCTTCGCATCTGTTCAACCTGCTCCAGGCGCGGGGCGTCATCTCTGTCCAGGAGCGTGCCAGCTACATGGCCCGCGTGCGCGACCTCGCCAAGGGATCGTGCCAGGCGTGGATCGACGTGAACAAGGAACAATGGGAAGCCAAGTTCCCGGGGTGGACCGTATGACCGACTTCCTTCTTGAACTGCGCAGCGAGGAAATACCGGCCCGCATGCAGGCCGGCGCCCGTGCTGACCTGGAGAAGCTGTTCCGCAAGGAAATGGAAGCGGCGGGTATCGCACTTGGTCAGATCACCGTGTGGTCGACCCCACGCCGCCTTGCGTTGATCGCCAACGATCTGCCGGAGACCACCGAGGCCGTTCGAGAGGAGACGAAGGGACCGGCCACAAGCGCCCCCGAGCAGGCGCTGGAAGGCTTCCTGCGCAAGACCGGGCTGGCGAAGGAGCAGCTCGAGGTCCGCGACCTCAAAGGCAAGGCCACATACTTCGCTGTCATCGAGAAGCCCGGCCGCGCCGTCAAGGACGTCCTCGCGGAAGCGATCCCGGCCATCGTGCGCGCTTTCCCTTGGCCTAAGTCGCAGCGCTGGGGCGCTGCATCCATCACGACGGAATCACTGCGCTGGGTCCGGCCGCTTTCCGGGATTGTCGCCATTTTCGGTGAGGATCTTGTCGAGTGCGAAGTCGGCGGAATCAGTTCAGCCTACGCGACCAGGGGGCACCGCTTCCACGCTCCGGGCGAAATCACGATCGGCGGCGCACACGACTACGCGCGCAAGCTATCAGCCTGCCATGTCATCGTCGATCACGTGGAGCGCCAGGATCTGATCCGCGACGAGGCGCGTAACGTCGCCGCCGCCGCCGGCCTCACGCTGGTGGAAGACGAGGGGCTCGTCGTGGAGAACGCCGGCCTTACCGAATGGCCGGTACCGCTGCTCGGCCGCTTCGACGAAGCGTTCCTCGAGGTTCCGCCGGAAGTGATCCAGCTCACCGCGCGCGTGAACCAGAAGTACTTCGTGTGCGAGACGACCACGGGCAGCCTCGCCAACGCTTTCGTCTGCACCGCGAACATCGATGCTATCGACGGGGGCGAAGGCATCGTTGCCGGCAACCGCAAGGTTCTGGCTGCACGCCTGTCCGATGCCCGCTTCTTCTGGGAACAGGACAAGAAGATTGCGCTTGCCAATCAGGCCTCGAAGCTGGAGCGGATCACCTTCCACGAGAAGCTCGGCACGGTGGCAGACAAGGTCGGGCGTGTCGCAAAGCTCGCCGAATGGTTGGCAAGTGAAGGCATCGTTCCCAACTGTGACCCGGTGCTCGCACGGCAGGCGGCGGAGCTATGCAAGGCCGACCTCGTTACCGAAATGGTGGGTGAGTTCCCGGAATTGCAAGGCCTGATGGGCGGATACTACGCCCGGGCTGAAGGCCTGCCGGCCGCCGTGGCCGACGCCATTCGCGATCATTACAAGCCGGTGGGACAGGGCGACGAGGTGCCGACGGCGCCGGTGACCGTTGCGGTCTCGCTGGCGGACAAGCTGGATACCCTGCGCAGCTTCTTCGCAATCGACGAGAAGCCGACCGGTTCGAAGGACCCCTTTGCCCTGCGCCGTGCGGCTCTGGCCATCATTCGCCTGATCACCGAGAACAACCTGCGCTTCGGTGTTGCCGAGGGCGAACTCCTCGACTTCTTTGCCGACCGCCTGAAGGTGCAGCAGAAGGAAGCGGGCATCCGGCACGATCTCATCGACGCCGTGTTTGCGCTGGGCTGTGAAGATGATCTTGTTCGCCTGCTTGCGCGTGTGCAGGCGCTTCAGGCCTTCGTGGCGACGGAGGATGGTCGCAATCTGCTTGCAGGCTACAAGCGGGCGGCCAACATCCTGAAAAAGGAAGATTGGCAGGGGCTGGAATCCGAGATTGCGCAGACCGGAGAGGAAGATCCTCTTGTCCTTGTCGAGGATCCCGACCTGGCCGCTGCGATCGCCGAAAAGATGGCGGACCGTCACGCTGCCGCGCGGGGCGAGGGCTATGAGCTAGAACCTGCAGAGAAAAATCTTCTGGAGGCGCTCGACCGTGCGGAACCTGAAGCGTCTGCTGCGGTTGCAGCAGAGGATTTCGCAGGCGCAATGACGGCGCTTGCTTCCTTGCGGGCACCGATCGACGGGTTCTTCGATCATGTGACGGTCAATGACACGAACCGCACCAAACGGACGTCACGTCTTGCGCTGCTTGATCGCTTTCGTGCTGCAGTGCACAACGTGGCGGATTTCTCGCGGATCGAGGGGTAGGAGGGTTTCCCCACGATCTGCGTCCTTGCGCAAAATCCGGAGAGTTAGCGAAGAATGACTAGGCAGGTCTATACGTTCGGCGGTGGCGTGAAGCACGATGATCCGCGTGCGAAGGACAAGGTGATCACTGGCGGCAAGGGCGCTAACCTTGCCGAAATGGCCGACATAGGCTTGCCTGTTCCGCCCGGCTTTACGATCACGACCGAGCAGTGCGTTAAGTACCTCGCCGAGGGGGGAGACTTTTCGGAGGAACTGCGCCGGGAAGTGGCAGAGGCGCTGACTCACATCGAACGGACCGTCGGCAAGACGTTCGGCGACGAGGCCGATCCGCTGCTGGTCTCGGTACGTTCGGGCGCCCGGGTCTCGATGCCGGGAATGATGGACACCGTCCTCAACCTTGGTCTGAACGACACCACCGTCGAAGGCCTTGCCAAGACCTCCGGGGACGATCGCTTCGCCTGGGACAGCTATCGCCGGTTCATCCAGATGTACTCCGACGTGGTTCTGGGGGTCGAGCATCACCTGTTCGAGGAAGCGCTGGAGATCGCCAAGGAGGACAGCGGCTACCTCAACGATGTCGAGATGACCGCCAGCGACTGGCGCAAGATCGTTTCCGAATACAAAGGCATCGTCGAGAAGGAGCTTGGTCGCGCTTTCCCGCAGGATCCGCAAGAGCAGCTCTGGGGCGCTATCCAGGCGGTCTTCGATTCCTGGGATTCCGATCGTGCCAAGGTCTACCGCCGCCTGAACGGCATCCCGGGGGATTGGGGGACGGCCGTGAACGTGCAGGCCATGGTCTTCGGCAACATGGGCGACACGTCGGCAACCGGCGTGGCGTTCACTCGCGACCCGGCGACGGGTGAAAAGGCGTACTACGGCGAATGGCTTGTGAACGCGCAGGGCGAGGACGTCGTGGCCGGCATCCGCACCCCGCAGTACCTCACCAAGGCCGCCCGTGAGCGCGCGGGCGCCAAGCCGCTTTCGATGGAAGAGGCGATGCCTCAGGCCTACGCAGAGCTGGCGGCCGTGTTCGAGCTGCTCGAGAAGCACTACCGCGACATGCAGGACATCGAGTTCACGGTGCAGCAGAACAAGCTGTGGATGCTGCAGACCCGTTCCGGCAAGCGCACCGCGAAGGCGGCGCTCAAGATGGCCGTCGACATGGTCGAAGAAGGCCTGATCGACGAGGCCACTGCGATCAAGCGCGTCGATCCGATGGCGCTCGACCAGCTCCTGCACCCCACGCTAGACCCGAAGGCAGCCCGCGACATTCTGGGCAAGGGTCTTCCGGCCTCGCCGGGTGCGGCCTCTGGTGCGATCGTCCTGGACGCCGACACGGCAGAGAAGCGTGCCGAGAGAGGTGAAGCCGTCGTTCTGGTCCGCGTCGAAACGTCGCCCGAGGACATCCACGGCATGCACGCGGCCAAGGGCATCCTGACCGCGCGCGGCGGCATGACCAGTCACGCGGCCGTGGTGGCGCGCGGCATGGGCAGGCCTTGCGTCTCTGGCGCATCGGGCTTGTCCATCGATATGAAGACCCGCACGCTGCGCATGGGCAACCGTGATCTGAAAGAGGGCGATCTCATCACCCTCGATGGCGCGACCGGTGACATCATGGCAGGGGAAGTTCCCACGATCGAGCCGGAACTCGCCGGCGATTTCGCGACCCTCATGGAATGGGCGGACAAGCACCGGCGTATGAAGGTGCGCACCAACGCCGAGACTCCTGCCGATTGCAGGATGGCGCGGCAGTTCGGCGCGGAAGGCATCGGCCTTTGCCGCACCGAGCACATGTTCTTTGACGCAAGCCGCATCTCGGCCGTGCGCCAGATGATCCTTGCCGAGGACGAGCGTGGGCGCCGCGCGGCTTTGGCGAAGCTCCTTCCCGAACAGCGTGCCGACTTCCAGGCCATCTTCGAAGTCATGGCGGGTCTGCCCGTTACCATCCGCCTTCTTGATCCGCCGCTCCATGAATTCCTGCCGCACAGCGATTCCGAATTCGCCGAACTGTCGCAAGCCATCGGCATCGGGGTGGAAACCCTCAAGCGCCGAGCGGACGAGTTGCACGAATTCAATCCCATGCTGGGTCATCGCGGTTGCCGCCTAGGCATCACGTTCCCTGAAATCTACGAAATTCAGGCGCGTGCCATCTTCGAGGCGGCCTGTGATGTGGCGGCGGCTTCAGGCGAAGCCATCGTGCCGGAAGTGATGATCCCGCTCGTCGCTACGAAGCGGGAGCTGCAGATCCTCAGAAAGCTCGTCGACGAGACGGCTGCCAAGGTCTTCGCCGAGAAAGGCCGTACTCTCGAGTATCTGGTCGGCACGATGATCGAGCTGCCACGCGCTGCGCTGATGGCCGGCGAGATCGCGGAGGAGGCGAAGTTCTTCTCCTTCGGTACGAATGACCTCACTCAGACGACGCTCGGCGTGTCGCGCGATGATGCTGCGCGGTTCCTGAGCCCCTATGTTGAAAAGGGCATCTATCCGCGCGATCCGTTCGTCAGCCTTGACGTCGAAGGTGTCGGCCAACTCGTGCAGCTCGGTGCCGAGCGTGGCCGCGCCACTTACGCGGACCTCAAGCTGGGCATCTGCGGCGAACATGGCGGCGATCCGGCGTCAATCGCCTTTTGCGAGAAGGTCGGCCTGGACTATGTGTCGGCCTCGCCATACCGCGTGCCGATCGCTCGACTGGCGGCAGCGCAGGCCGCGCTGGCCTGACGAGGTGAAGGGGACGGGAAGGTCGCCGGCTTTCCCGTCCTTGAGCGTGGACGCACGGGATACGATTCAGCGCTTCCAGCCTGACAGTGTCAGTATTTCGAAACGCTCTGCTGTGCGGCCGTCCTCTCCGGCTTCGGCGAAAGCGCGCTTTGCCCTTTCGAGTGCCGACTTTCCGAGGGGCGGTCCAGGATCGGCCAGCACGTTCGAGATGCCCTGGGCACGGAGATCCGCAACGAGCCGCGCGAAGCTGCGAAACGCCACGTTGACGGGCCGCTGGTCGACCACCGGGTCGGCGTAGAGCGTTCTTTGCAGAAGCTGCGCCCCGGAGCGCACGTCCACCATTGGATGGAGGCGGGGGGCGGGGCGCTCACCGTCGGCCGCCAGCATGACCTCCCGGGTGGTCGGAAGCGTGCCCGATGACAGGAAGCTCGCGATCAACATGCCCCCGGGCGCCAGCGCCTTGCGGGCGTGGACCAGCGCTCCTGGAAGGTCGTTAAGCGTGTCCAGCGTGCCCAGACTGGCGATAAGATCCACCTGCTCGAACGGCCAGGGCTTCTCTTCCTCGAAACCGAAAGCGGGTTCCGCTTCGGCGACGCTGACGCCAAGAGCTCCCAATGAAGGGGCCAGAGTGCCGGAATAGTCTCCGATGACGAGGGCTGTCCGGGGTTCGAAACGGAGGAAGGAAAGCCTGTCCAGCACATCCTCGACCATGTCGTCGATCAGGTATCGCGGTGCGTCGGGCTGCTGCTGCAGCGCCAACATGCGGCGGCGGAGCGCGCTGCGGCGGGACGGGGAGAAGATGCGGGGGGGAACCTTGTTTTCCATGCGATCATCCCTGCCGTTTCAGTGAAATCCTTGCAATGGTGCTGACAATCGCTTGCCTGGGAAAGGGTCGCGGTTAGCGTCACGCAATGGCGTTGCGACACGTGCTTGCCCCTTTGATAGACTTCGTCTTTCCGCCGCGCTGCCCGCTTTGCGGGGCGGCGATCGGTTCGGCTTCCGGGCTGTGCATGGAGTGCTGGAGCACGCTCGTCATTCCCGGCGAGCCATCCTGCGACCGATGCCAGCGGCCTTTCGGAGACGCCCTGCCTGCAGGAGGAACCTGCGCGCCCTGCCTCGCTGTTCCTCCCCGCCACAGCGGCATCGCGGCTGCCACGTTGTACAATGAGCCTTCGCGCAAGCTCGTGCTTGCCTTCAAGCATGGCAATCGCATCGCGCTTGCACCTCTGATGGCGGGGCTGATGCTTCCAAAACTGCCGCACATCGGAGAGGGGTGGCTGCTGGTGCCCGTGCCATTGCACCGCTGGCGGTTATGGAAGCGCGGCTACAACCAGGCCGCGGAGCTGGCCCGTCAGATCGCGCGGGGAACGGGGGCGAGGCTCTGCGTCGATGGGCTCGAACGGCACAAGCGGACCCCCTCGCTGGGGAGCCTCGGCAAACTGGCGCGCAAGCGGGTGCTTTCGGGCGCCATAAGGGCAAATCCGCGACGGAAGGTTTGCCTGAAGGGTGCCAGCGTCGTGCTGGTGGACGACGTGCTGACGAGCGGCGCCACCAGCGATGCGTGCGTCTCCGCGTTGAAGCGCGCCGGTGTGGAGCGGGTGGTTATCGCCTGCTTTTCCCGCGTACTGGATGAAGCGCTCACCGTCTGACAGCTTGCCACGCGAAAACGCCCGGAATCTTGCGAGCCCGGGCGTCCTCGTGACGAAACTTTTGAACCCTGCTTGCGCAGTTCAGCGGTGCCCCTTTACCGCCTGGCCCGGTCCCTCATCATGCATTTCCCTGAACCGTGGCCTGCTTTCGATATCAGGCCCGTGGTTCCTTTTGAACACTTGCCTGCGAGCGACCTGTGGGTCAGAAGCAGCCCCCCAGCTGCACATGCAGAATTCCCCGAATCGTGCTTTTTGGGAAGAGGCTTCGCCGATGATGAGGGATTTTGATCCACTGCTGTGGCTAGGTTGCAACATTCCTTCGCCGGGTTGCGGCAAGAAAGAAACCGGTAAAGATGACTGAGATAACAGCTACCGAACGGGAAATGGGAACAGCGTTTCTTCCGCGCTTCGATGCGCAGGGATTGCTCATCGCGATTGCTGTCGATTCCCGCACGCGGGAGATACTGATGGTCGCCTACATGGATGAGGCGGCACTGGCCAAGACGCGCGAGACCGGCTTGGCGCACTTTCATTCGCGTTCGCGCGGGAAGCTGTGGCTGAAGGGGGAGACATCCGGTCACTTCCTGCGGGTTGAGGAGATCCGGGTTGATTGCGACCAGGATGCGCTGGAGTTGCGGGTCAGGCCGGAAGGCCCGGCCTGCCATACGGGTGCGACCAGCTGCTTTTACCGTCGCCTGGAAGGCGATGGACTGGAGCGGGTGGAGGCCTGAGAAAGCCCTCCACCCTGAGCTTCAGGCATTCTGACTGAGGATCTCGTCGAAAAACGACAGCATGGAGTTCCACGACTGGCGATCGGCGCTGGCGTTGTAGTCGAGGAAATCCTTTCCCTTGGTGTTGCTGTCGGGATCGGTGAAGCCATGCTTGACCCTGGCGTAGGAGTGGAAGTGCCAGTTGGCCTCAGCGGCATCCAGCTCTTCCCACAAGGCCAGCACATGTTCGCGCGGGGCGAGCGGGTCGGCGTCGCCGTGGCAGATCAGGATACGCGGCCTGATGCCGCCGGGCCGGGCGGGTGCGGTCGTGGGGAAGACGCCATGGAAGCTGACGATTCCGGCGAGGTCCTCACCGGCGCGCGCAGCTTCGAGGACGGCCTGCCCGCCCATGCAGTGGCCAATTGCGAAGAGGGTGAGACCATTGGCGATTTCCCGAAGAGCATCGAGGCCGGCAATGATCCGGGCGCGGTAGTATGCGTTGTCAGCGCGCACCTTCTCGGCGAAGGGAAACGATGCTTCGAAGCTTTCGATCGGTTCGCCGTAGAAGTCGGTGATCATCACCAGGTAGCCTTCGCCGGCCAGCCTGCGCGCCCGATCTTCCATCAGAGGAATGACATTGGCGATGGTGGGGAACAAAGCCACGGCGGCGCGCGGGGTGCCGGCAGGGCGCGCGAGCCATCCGGTGAGAGCGACCCCGGCGTGGGAATAGGGGATCGGCTCGAGCGTCGGTTGATAGGCCGTCATGCTGTCTCGCTTGTTGTGCACCGGAAGAACGGGGTCATTCGGGAAGGAAGTCAGGCACTGAAAGGTAGCGCTCGCCGGTATCATAGTTGAAGCCCAGGATCCTGCTTCCGGCAGGCAGCTCCTTCAGCTTCTGCGCGATAGCGGCGAGAGTGGCGCCCGAACTGATGCCGACCAGCATGCCCTCCGCCGTCGCGGAGCGGCGTGCCCACTCCTTCGCGTCTGCGGGATCGACCTGAATGGCACCGTCGATGGACTGGGTATGGAGATTGCCCGGAATGAAGCCCGCGCCGATACCCTGGATCGGATGAGGGCCCGGTTGACCACCGGAGATGACCGGGGACAGCGTCGGTTCGACGGCATAAGCCTTCATCTGCGGCCACTGCGCCTTCAGCGTTTCGGCGCAGCCGGTGAGATGGCCGCCGGTGCCCACCCCCGTGATAAGCACATCGAACGGTTCGTCGGCGAAATCCTTCAGGATCTCCTGCGCCGTGGTGTTCACATGGACATCGACATTAGCCGGATTGTCGAACTGCTGCGGCATCCACGATCCGGGTGTGGCGTCGATCAGTTCCTTGGCACGTTCGATGGCGCCTTTCATGCCCTTTTCGCGAGGCGTGAGGTCGAACTTCGCGCCGTAGGCCAGCATGAGGCGGCGGCGTTCCACGGACATCGACTCCGGCATCACGAGAATCAGGGTGTACCCCTTGACGGCGGCGGCCATGGCAAGACCGATGCCTGTGTTGCCGGAGGTCGGCTCGATGATGGTGCCACCGGGCTTGAGGCTGCCGTCGGCCTCGGCCGCCTCGATCATGGCAAGACCGATGCGGTCCTTGATGGAGCCGCCGGGATTGGCCCGCTCCGCCTTGATCCACACCTCATGGTCAGGGAACAGGCGCGAGAGACGGATGTGCGGCGTATCGCCGATGGTGGCGAGTATACTGTCGGCCTTCATACATTTTGCTCCCAACGGGGTTCGAATGTGCGGGCGCGGCGAAGTTCGGGGAACAGCCAGGCCCAGGCAAGTGTGATGACTATGGCAGCGCTGCCGCCGAAGACAACTGCTCCGGTCGCGCCGAGCAACGCCGCGGCAAAACCGGACTGCAACTCGCCAAGTTCGTTGGAGGCGGAGATGGCGAGACCTGAGATGGCGGACACCCGGCCACGGACCGCGTCCGGCGTGCGAAGCTGGACGAGCGAGCTGCGGATGAAGACGGAGATCATGTCCGCCGCGCCCAGAAGCGCCAGGAAGAGTAGCGAAAGGAGGAAGTGCCGCGACAGCCCGAAGCCGATAGTCATGGCGCCGTAGCCTACAACTGCGGTGAGCATCTTTACGCCCACGTTGAACCGCAGGGGGCGGAAGGAGAGCCAGAAGGCGACGACCGCTGCGCCCGCGGCCGTGGCCGCCCGCATCTGCCCGAGGCCTTCAGGGCCGACGTGAAGAATGTCGCGGGCAAACACCGGCATAAGCGCGGTGGCGCCGCCGAGAAGAACCGCAAAGAGGTCAAGGGTTATGCAGCCGAACAGAAAACGCTCGCGCCAGACGAAGTGAAAACCTTCGACGATCTGCCGGAGCGGATGGGGCCTGGAAGCGTCGTGAGCAGGGGGCGGCAGGTTGCGAATAGACTGGATCGCAATCGACGCGCCCAGTGTGAAGACGGTGGAACACCAGTATGGCAGGGCGTGATCCGCGGCG
This sequence comes from Novosphingobium panipatense, assembly GCF_900182875.1. Taxonomy (NCBI): domain Bacteria; kingdom Pseudomonadati; phylum Pseudomonadota; class Alphaproteobacteria; order Sphingomonadales; family Sphingomonadaceae; genus Novosphingobium; species Novosphingobium panipatense. The sequence goes on along the minus strand of NZ_FXUI01000002.1, from coordinate 378,105 downwards.
AAAAGGAAACCGTAGGCTGCCGGGCCGATGATGGTGCCTGCCTGCATGGCGATCGAGTTGAAGCCGATCGCGCGCGGAATGAGCTGCGGCGGCACGATGTTGGGCGCAATGGCCGCCATGGAGGGGCTGATGAACACGCGGACCATGCCATGCAAGACCGCGAAGGCGTAAAGAACCGGCAGGTTCCGGATCTCCAGCGCGGTTGTTATGCCAAGGCCCAGTGCGACGCAGGCATCGAGCATCGCGGCGACCCCGGCGACACGCCGGCGGTCGAACCTGTCAGCTATGACGCCGGCTACCGGCGTCAGCAGGAACACAGGCAGGAATTGCGCAAAACCCAGCAGGCCCAGCTGCAGGGAAGCCTGGGTTATCGACATGCCATAGTCCGTCCGTGCAACATCGTACAACTGGTAGCCGATGATGACGACGGTTCCGGTCGTAGCCAGAACGGCGAGGAAGCGGGCCAGCCAGAACTTTCGATAGTCGGCGATCTGCAGCGGGGAGGTGGGGACGGGGAGACTCACCTGCGCTGCATGGCAGCGCGCTCTCCCCTTGCCAAGATGCCCCTGACTTGATGAACTAATAGGTGAACTTGGCGGTCAGCCGGACGTCGCGGCCGGCAATGGGTACGAAGTCGCTCGTGAACGATGCGGCGCGTCGTCCGATCACGTCGAACAGATTGTCGGCCGAAAGCATCAGCGTGACCGGACCGTCCTCTCCCATGGGATGCCAGTCCGCGCTGACATTAACCACGGTGAAGGCCGCCGTCGCATTTTCGAAGGGGCCGACGCGGTTCTGCCGAGCGTTCCACTCCAGTTCGCCGCGGAGCCGAACGGTGTCGAAGGTGGCTGTCGCTCCACCGCGAAGCCGCAGGGGCGGGATGCGGGGCACGGGACCATGTCCCTTTATCTGCGCGTGAGTGTAGTCAGCTAATGCGTCCAGCCGCAACTCGCCACCATCCCAACGGGTCGCCCGGACACTGCCCGAGGCTTCGAAGCCCCTGAATCGAGCACCCACGCCCGTGTACCGGTAGACGGGCTGGCCTTGCTCTTCCTCACCTGTGGCGAGGGGGGTGATGTAGTTGTCGAAGTCGCTCAGGTAACCGGTCAGCGAGACTTCGAACGATGGCTGCCTGTAACGCACATAGGCTTCGAACGCATCGCTACGTTCTTTGTCGAGGGCACGGTCGCCAACTTCGTAGGCTTGCGTGGCCACGTGCAATCCATCGCTCAGCAGTTCCTCGGGCGACGGGGCGCGTTCGCCATGCACGAAGTTCGCGCCCACGCTGAAACCCTTTCCGGACCGCCAGCTGGCACCGGCCGCGGCGGACGCCAGATCGTAGGACCGGGAAAAGTCGCCACTGCGGGAGGTGGCCCGGGAACTGTCGTATCGACCGGAAGCATCCACCGTGAACCCTGCGCCCAGGTCCAGAGACTGGAGGGTGAACACGCCGACACGGTCGATGCGGTAATCTGGAACCACAGCCTCAGGCCCAGTCGTGACCAGGCTGCGCGAGAGATACTGGACGCCGCTTCGGCCACGCCAGCCGTTCCTGGTGGCCTGAATCAGGTCAAGACGGGTCTCGATGCCTTCGCCCTCAAAAACCGTACCGACTTCGGACCCTTCGAACTCGGTATGCCGATAGTCGGCATAGGCGCCGCGAACCTGCAGGCTTTCAAGGAAGCCGGACAACCGAACCTCTCCACGAAGATCGAAGCGATCCTGCTTCAGACCGATGGAGACGGGTCCTTCCCCGTGGTCGTGTCCTTCCTCATGATCCTCCTCATGACCATGGCCGGTTTCGGGACGGGAGGGGACACCGTAGCGCGTATCGTAGTGTTGGTACGAGATGCCCAGGTTGCCATCAGCGTCGATGAACGCGAGACCGGCTCCGAGCGTCAGCGTGCGCGCGGCCGAATCCGTCAGGCGGCCAGAACGAACGGTCTGCGCCTCCAATGCGGTGGCTTCGCCCTCTTCACCCTCCTCCCGAAGATGCTCGGCCGCATGACGCATGTCCTCCCGCAGGGCGGGCGAATAGATCTTGCCGCCGACACGCAGGTCATCAGCCTTGCGCCAGGACGCATCGGCATGCGCGACAAACCTGTCGCCGAGCGGAGCCTCGATGGCGCCGCTGAGCGAGCGTTCGTCAGCCGCCGTGCCATATCCGCCGATGCCGGTAGCCGTTATCCGGTCCGGAACCTGCCGTGGGATGCGCTTGTCGATGGCGTTAACGGCGCCCCCGATGGCATTGCCGCCGTAAAGCAGAACCGATGGGCCGTGGAACACGTCGACATGGTCGATCGTCAGCGGGTCGAAGACAACCGCATGGTCGACGGATATATTCGATGCGTCCAGCGAGCCGATGCCATCGATCATGACGCTCACGCGGTCGCCACTGAAGCCACGGAGCACGGGCCGCGAGGCGCCGGGAGCGAAAGCGGTGGACGACACGCCCGGAAGCGACGAGAGCGTTTCGCCGATCTGCCCACGGATGCGGGTCAGTAGCGCGTCTCCTGCGAGACTCGCTGTGGCAGAGAGCAGCCCGAAATCCGTCGGTGGGTGGCCCACCACGACGATGTCCCTGCCGGGTGCGGAGTCTTGAACGGGGGGTTCGCGGTCGGGATGAGGGACTTCGTGAACGTCAGGAGGAGGCGGTGCCTTTCGCGGTTCCACTTCCTGCGCGCTGGCCTGGCTGGGCAGCACGGAGGTGACAGAACCCAGGCTGGCGCATGCGAGCAGGGCGGCTTTGAACAGACGGTAACGCATGCGGCCTTTTTATATGTTATGATATAATATCAAGAGGAGAATGCGTGTTCGTGGCGAAACGAGCGGCACCTACGATCAACCGCCCCGCAGATCAGCGCTTCGGGCGAAGACGCGGGTTCGGTTGGAGTGTCTCGACGAGCTTCAGGAAATCGGTCGTGCGTATGATACGCTCGAACTGGAAGCCCGCTCGCCCCTCGTGCGTCCAGATCAGGTGTGCCTCGATGCGCCCAACCACGGGAAGGCGGATCACTAGGCGCTCTCCGCGCTCGATCGCAGGCTCGCCCTGGATCATGAAGCCCTGGCCGGAAATGTTGACGATGTGCAGTTCCAGCTCGCCGAGTTGGCGATGCTCAGCCAACACTGTGTAATCGACCGTGTGGCGCGTTGCCCGCCGCTTGTCGGTTACAGAGAGCTGCGCTCCTGCACTCATCGTTCCCATGCCTCTGCTCGTGATCCGGAACGGAACCTTAGCCTCTTAATGGCAAACAACCGGTTAATTTTGAACCGGCCCCACGCTGTGGGGAACCGGTGTTGACCGATCAGATGCCCTTGAGCACGCCATGCTTCTTCTTGCCGACACTAAGCTTTCGGCTTTCGCCGGATGCGACCGTAACGAGCAGAGCCGGGTCGTCCATGGGCGTGTCGTCCAGCCGCACCGCACCTTCAGCGATCTTGCGCTTCGCTTCGCCGTTGGAGCCGACGAAACCCAGCGCAGTGCAAGCCGCTCCGAGCCGAATGCCTTCTGCCCCGACTTCGAGTACAGGCAGGTCGTCACCAAGACCGCCTGCAGCGAAGGTCGCCTGCGCCGTGGCCTCGGCCGCCTTCGAGGCGTCGTCGCCCCGGCACAGCCGCGTGGCTTCATTGGCCAGGACGATCTTCGCGGCGTTGATCTCGCTTCCTTGCAGTGCTTCGAGTTTCTCGATCTCTTCGAGGGGAAGATCGGTGAACAGGCGCAGTCGCTTGCCGACGTCGCGATCGTCGGTGTTGCGCCAGAACTGCCAGTAGTCGAAGTGCGGCAGTTGATCCTCGTTCAACCAGACGGCGCCGCCCACGGTCTTGCCCATCTTGGTGCCGTCCGCATTGGTGAGGAGGGGAGTCGTCAGTCCGAACACCTGCGTGCCATCGACGCGGCGTGACAGTTCGACGCCGTTAACGATGTTGCCCCACTGGTCCGATCCACCCATCTGCAGGCGGCAACCGGCCCGGCGCGAGAGTTCCAGGAAGTCGTAAGCCTGCAGGATCATGTAGTTGAATTCGAGGAAGCTCAGCGATTGCTCCCGGTCCAGGCGCAGCTTCACGGAATCGAAGCTGAGCATGCGGTTGATGGAGAAATGCTGCCCGATGTCCCGCAGGAACGGGATGTACTCGAGCGTGTCGAGCCACTCCGCGTTATCGACCAGGATGGCGTCGCTGGGGCCGTCTCCGAAGGTCAGGAAGCGCTCGAAGACGCGGCGGATCGAGGCCACGTTTTCGGCGATGGTGTCCTCGGTCAGCAGCTTGCGTGCTTCGTCCTTGAAGCTCGGATCGCCGATCTTGCCGGTCCCGCCTCCCATGACGACGATGGGCTTGTGACCGGCCCGCTGCAGTTGCCGCAGCATCATAATGGAGACGAGATGCCCGACGTGCAGCGAAGGAGCCGTCGGATCGAAGCCGATATACCCCGGCACCACCTGCTTCGCGGCAAGGGCGTCGAGGCCCTCGGCGTCGGTAAGCTGGTGAATGTAGCCGCGCTCATCGAGCAGGCGGAGCAGGGAGGAGGTGTAGGTCATCGCTTCCGTTTCGTGTGATAAGGAAGCGGCGCGCGTAGCACGGCGCCTCCGTGAAACAAAGTCGTCGGCGCGCAGCGAATTCGCGTTTGCCCTATAACGGCAAGGAAGCGTACGGCGTCGGGCATCATGCAGCTTGTATTCCATCCCGCCCATCTACCGCTGGCGGTACGTAGCCTCGAAGCGCGCATCATCGGGTTCGATGCCGACTGGCTGCGGGCCCGGTGGAAGATCATGGGTGCTGGCAGTCTCGTCGTCCCGCCGTTCGCCGGCAAGGGCCGAGCGGACGGTCTGTGGCAGACCACGTGCTTCGAACTCTTCCTGCAACCCGGGGGAGGGCCGCAGTACACCGAGATCAACCTGTCCCCGTCGGAACGCTGGAACGTCTATGACTTCGAGAGCCGAAGGAAGGGCGTGACGGAGCGCCCGATGCCGCGCGAACCGCGATGCGCGGCGCGGCTGGGCACGGACATGGCGATCTTCGATGCTGCCATACCGACTGCTGGTCTGCCCGCCGCGCCTTGGCGTTGCGGCTTTACCGCTGTCATCGAGGAGAGCGGGGGGCACAAAAGCTACTGGTCGCTTGTTCACGGTTCGGATGCGCCCGATTTCCACGATCCGGCTTGCTTCATCGCCGAGGTTGCTGCACCCAGCGGCGCATGAAGTTCGGTATCGATCGCCTGCTGGCGGACCCCGCCCTGCGTGCCCCTCTCGAAGGCCGCCGTGTTGCTCTTGTCGCGCACCCGGCGTCCGTCACGGAAGATCTTGTCCATTCGCTCGACGCTCTGATCGCGGCGGGCGTGAACGTCACCAGCGCGTTCGGCCCCCAGCACGGCCTGAAAGGCGACAAGCAGGACAACATGGTGGAGACGGCGGACGAAGTGGATCCGCTCTACGGAATCCCGGTCTACAGTCTCTACGGCGAGGTACGCCGCCCGACGCCGGCGATGATGGACAGCGCCGACGTGTTCCTGTTCGACCTGCAGGATCTGGGCTGCCGTATCTACACGTTCGTGACGACGCTGCTTTACCTGCTTCAGGAAGCGGCGGAGCAGGGCAAGAGCGTCTGGGTGCTCGATCGGCCGAACCCGGCGGGCCGTCCAGTTGAGGGATCGACTTTGGTGCCGGGACACGAGAGCTTCGTCGGCGCCGGGCCGATGCCGATGCGCCATGGCCTGACGCTTGGGGAGATGGGCCACTGGTTCATTCGCCACTTCGGCCTGAATGTCGATTACCGCGTCGTCGCCATGGACGGCTGGCGTCCGCACGAGGGGCCGGGCTTTGGTTGGCCGGAGAGCCGGATCTGGATCAACCCCAGCCCGAACGCCGCCAATCTCAACATGGCGCGTGCCTACGCAGGTACGGTGATGATCGAAGGGGCGACCCTGTCCGAGGGCCGGGGGACGACGCGCCCGCTGGAGGTTCTCTTCGGCGCGCCGGATCTCGATGCCAGGGCGGTGCTTGCTGAAATGCACGGCTACGCGCCGGAGTGGATGGCGGGCTGCGCCCTTCGTGAATGCTGGTTCGAACCGACCTTTCACAAGCACGCAAGAACCTTGTGTAACGGCTTGATGATTCACGCAGAAGGCCGGTTCTACGATCACAACATCTTTCGCCCGTGGCGGCTTCAGGCCCTGGCATTCAAGGCGATCCGGCGGCTCTATCCGGACTACCCGATCTGGCGTGATTTCCCCTACGAGTACGAATTCGACCGTCTTGCCATCGACGTTATCAACGGTGGCCCGACGCTGCGCGAATGGGTCGATGATCCGTCTGCGGCGGCGGGGGATCTTGAGAGCGTCGCCAGCCGGGACGAACAGGCCTGGACCACGGAGGTCCGCGACTTGCTCCTTTACCCCTAGCCCTTCTTGCGGGTCAGTTCCCGCATCGCTGCGTCAAGCCCCTCCAGCGTGAGCGCGTACATCGCCCCACCCATGATCTCGCGGATCATGCGGGTGGAACTGGAGTAGTTCCATTGCCGTTCCGGCGTCGGATTGAGCCACACCGTGGCCGGATAGGTCTGGACCACGCGGTTCAACCAGATGGCTCCGGCTTCCTCGTTCATGTGTTCGACCGAACCGCCGGGATGGCTGATTTCGTAGGGGCTCATCGCGGCGTCGCCCACGAAAATGACCTTGTAGTCATGGCCGTACTTGTGGAGAATATCCCAGGTCGGCGTGCGCTGCGACCAGCGCCGCTTGTTGTCTTTCCATACGCCTTCGTAGAGGCAGTTGTGGAAGTAGAAGAACTCCATGTTCTTGAACTCGGCGGTCGCGGCGCTGAACAGTTCCTCCACCAGCCGAATGAAGGGGTCCATGGAGCCGCCCACGTCGAGGAAAAGCAGAACCTTCACCGCGTTATGCCGTTCGGGCCGCATCACGACATCGAGCCAGCCCTGCTTGGCGGTGCCGGCAATCGTGGCATCAAGATCCAGTTCCTCGGCCGCGCCTTCACGGGCGAAGCGGCGCAGGCGGCGTAGCGCCACCTTGATGTTGCGCGTGCCCAGTTCGCGCGTGTTGTCGAGGTTGGCGAATTCGCGCTTTTCCCAGACCTTGATCGCGCGGCCCTGTTTGCCTTCGCCGCCGATGCGCACGCCTTCCGGGTTGTAGCCGGAATGCCCGAAGGGTGACGTGCCGTTCGTACCGATCCACTTGTTGCCGCCCTGATGGCGTTTCTGCTGCTCCTCCAACCGCTCCTTGAGCGTATTCATGATCTCGTCCCAGGAGCCGAGAGACTTTACCGCCTCCATCTCTTCCGGCGAGAAGTAGCGCTCTGCCAGCTTCTTCAGCCAGTCTTCCGGAATGTCCACCGGCTGCTGCCCGTAGTCGCTCATCACCCCGGCGAAAACCTTCTGGAAAACCTGGTCGAACCGGTCAAGCAGACCCTCGTCCTTCACGAAGGTGGCGCGACTGAGGTAATAGAATGCCTCTGGCGTCTGCTCGATCACGTCCTTGTCGAGCGCTTCGAGCAGCACGAGGTGCTCCTTGAGCGATGCCGGGATTCCGGCGGCCCGCAGTTCGTCGATAAAGTTCAGGAACATGATGGATTGTCCCGTGTGCCGTTCTTCCAAGCGGAACAGCAATGAAGTATATCTCGCAAGATGCTGCCTTTTGTAGGCTTCTATGCGCTTTTCGATCTGTCAGGCCGTGGACGCTGGCGGCGGGGGCTGCTGTGGCCATCGTTCCATCTGTGGATCGATCGTCGCCCATTCGGGCGCCTCTTCGGTCCAGATCGCCATGCCGGGACGCAGCCCGTGGGCTTCGTCGAGGAGGCCCAGACGGATTGTACGGAACTGCGGCCGCGCACTCGAGCGGCCCAGGACGCCGCTTCCGCAGACGGTGCAGAACTCCTGCGTGAGCGTGTTGCCGCTGCTCGCGACATAAGCGTATTCGCCGCGCTCGCCGGTCACCGTCACCGCGTCAGTGCGAAACATGGCATTGTTGGTTGGACCGCCCGCTGCGATTTTCTGGCACTGGCGGCACCAGCACTGTCGCGTTGCCGCTGGTTCAGCGGTGATCGTGACGGTCACCGCACCACAGTTGCACCGTCCCTGGTAGGGCGCGCTCATCAGCGACCTCCGCGCGCCATGAACGCGAGACGTTCAAACATCATCACGTCCGCCTCGTTCTTGAGCAGCGCGCCGTGGAGCGGGGGAATGGCCTTGCCCGGATCCTTGTTCTGCAGGACTTCGAGCGGCATGTCCTCGTTCATCAGGAGCTTGAGCCAGTCCAGCAGCTCACTCGTCGAAGGCTTCTTCTTCAGTCCGGGCACTTCGCGCAGTTCGTAGAAGATTTCCATGGCCTTGCGGACCAGCGTCTTCTGGATGCCGGGAAAGTGCACATCGACGATGGCTTCCATCGTCTCCCGATCCGGGAATTTGATGTAATGGAAGAAGCAGCGGCGCAGGAATGCATCCGGCAGGTCCTTCTCATTGTTCGAGGTGATGACGACGATCGGCCGCTCGACAGCGGCGACATGCTCGCCGGTTTCGTAGACGTCGAAGGCCATCCGATCGAGCTCGGCGAGAAGGTCGTTCGGGAACTCGATGTCCGCCTTGTCGATCTCGTCGATAAGGAGGACGGGCAACTGTGGTGAGGTGAAGGCCTCCCAAAGCTTGCCCTTCCGAATGTAGTTTGAAATGTCATGAACGCGCTCGTCGCCAAGCTGGCCGTCGCGAAGGCGGGCCACGGCATCATACTCGTAGAGACCTTGATGCGCCTTCGTGGTGGACTTCACGTTCCAAGTAATGAGCGGTGCGTCGAGAGCTTCGGCGATCTGCTCGGCCAGGACCGTCTTGCCGGTCCCGGGCTCGCCTTTGACGAGGAGCGGGCGCCGGAGCAGGACCGCTGCGTTCACTGCCACCTTCAAGTCATCGGTGGCAACGTAGTTGCTGGTGCCTTCGAAACGCTGCATCGGCTCATCCTGCTCTTAACTGTTCGGTTAAATCCTATGTTGTGCGCCGCAGCAAGGCAACAGCGACCATCGACCGGCGCATAACCGCGCCGTGGCGTTGCGATCGGTGATCCGAACCTTCCACGGCGGGAAGAAACGCGACCGGTCAGGCGTCGATCAGTTCGCGGTCCACTTCGCCCGCGCGGTTCTGGATGAACTGGAAGCGATGTTCGGGGTTACGGCCCATCAGGCGGTCAACCAGATCCTTCACTGCGAAACGGCCTTCGCTTTCCTGCGGTAGAGTGATGCGGATCAGCGAACGCGTCTCCGGGCTCATCGTCGTTTCGCGCAACTGCTGCGGGTTCATCTCGCCCAGGCCCTTGAAGCGGCCCACTTCTACCTTCTTGCCCTTGAACTTGGTGGCTTCCAGTTCGGCCTTGTGCGCGTCGTCGCGGGCATAGGCGGAGACTGCGCCCGAGGTCAGGCGGTAAAGCGGTGGCTGGGCAAGGTAGAGGTGCCCGCGCTTCACGATTTCCGGCATCTCCTGGAAGAAGAACGTCATCAGCAGCGTGGCGATGTGCGCGCCGTCGACATCGGCGTCCGTCATGATGACGATGCGGTCGTAACGCAGGTTGTCGGGATTGCAGTCCTTGCGGGTCCCGCAGCCGAGCGCCAGGCCGAGGTCGGCGATTTCCTGGTTGGCGCGGATCTTGTCCGCCGTCGCACTGGCGACGTTGAGAATCTTGCCGCGGATGGGCAGGATGGCTTGCGTCTTGCGGTCCCGCGCCTGCTTGGCGGAGCCGCCCGCAGAATCGCCTTCGACGATGAACAGTTCGGTCTCGCCCGATCCTTCGCCCGAGCAATCCGTGAGCTTGCCGGGCAGGCGCAGCTTGCGGGCGTTCGTGGCCGTCTTGCGCTTTACCTCACGCTCCGCCTTGCGACGCAGGCGCTCGTCCATGCGCTCCATGATGGAGGCGAGCAGGGCCTTGCCGCGATCGAGGTTGTCCGTAAGGAAGTGGTCGAAGTGGTCGCGCACGGCAGCCTCGACCATGCGGGCGGCTTCCGGGCTGGTGAGGCGGTCCTTCGTCTGGCTCTGAAACTGGGGGTCGCGGATGAACACCGAAAGCATGATTTCGCTGCCAGTGACAACGTCATCCGGAGTGATGTCCTTCGCCTTCTTCGCCTGACCGACAAGATCGGCAAAGGCGCGGATGCCCTTGGTGAGAGCAGCGCGCAGGCCCTGCTCGTGAGTACCGCCGTCAGGCGTCGGGATGGTGTTGCAATACCAGGAGTAGCTGCCGTCCGAGTAGAGCGGCCAGGCTATCGCCCATTCCACCCGTCCCTGCTCGGATCCATCCTCGCCCTGCGGAAAGTCCTGCCGCCCGGCGAAGGGTTGGGTGGTCACGCACTCGCGTTTGCCGATCTGTTCTGCAAGGTGATCGGCCAAGCCGCCGGGGAACTGAAACGTTGCCTCGGCCGGCACGCCGTCGACGAGGAGCGAAGGCGCGCATTTCCAGCGGATCTCAACGCCTGCGAAAAGGTAGGCCTTGGAACGGACCAGCTTGAAGAGCCGCGACGGCTTGAACGTCTGGTCCCCGAAAATCTCCGTGTCGGGCGTGAAGGTGACGGAGGTGCCGCGCCGGTTGGGCGCCGCGCCGACGCGCTGGATGGGGCCGAGCGTCACGCCGCGCGAAAACTCCTGCGCGAAGAGCTCCTTGTTGCGCGCAACCTCCACGCGGGTGCGGATTGAGAGCGCGTTGACGACCGAGATGCCGACGCCGTGCAGACCGCCCGAGGTCGCATAGGCCTTGCCTGAAAACTTGCCGCCCGAGTGCAGGGTGGAGAGGATGACCTCAAGCGCGGACTTGCCGGGATACTTGGGGTGTTCATCCACCGGGATGCCGCGGCCGTTGTCAGTGATCGTGATGCGGCCCGCGGTTCCGGGTTCATCCTCCAGCACGACCTCGATCCGGTTGGCGTGGCCGGCGACAGCTTCGTCCATTGCATTGTCGAGCACTTCGGCGACAAGGTGATGGAGGGCCCGCTCGTCCGTCCCGCCGATGTACATGCCCGGACGGCGACGGACAGGCTCCAGCCCTTCCAGCACTTCGATCGCGGAACCATCGTAGGACTCACCGGCAGCGGTGGGGAGCTTGTCGAAGAGATCGTCGGACATGGATGATCTATAGGGCTCGCGGAATCATCGGGGCAAGGACGTGTTCGTTCTTTTCCGCAAATGGAGGAGGATGCCGTCCCGGCCGGGGCGCGGGACGGCATACGGTCATTCGCCGAACTTAGCCGGTGCCGGGCTGATCACCTTCACCGTCCCGGGGGCCACTTCGCGAACCTCAAGGGCCCGTTCGACCAACCCGTTGCGGGTAAACCGGAAGGCCCCGTCGACGCCGAGGAAGGCCTTGGTGTCGCGCAGAGTATCCACAGGGAAGCGCGTGCCCGGCTTCCAGTCGCGCGCAACGCGCAGGGTGAGGAGGACCGCGTCGTAGCCGAGCGTCGCGATGCGGAACGGTTGGCCGCCAAAGCGTGCACGGTAGCTGCTGGAGAACTGGGCAAAGCGCTTATCTGAAACGGTCGAGTACCAGGCACCGGCAAGAGCGGGAGAGGAGGTCACCTCGCGCTCACCGCTCCAGAGTTCCGTGCCGAGCAGTCTGGTGCCCGCGGACTTCGAATTGCCCTTGAACGCGTTCGCCGCGCGCGCAGAGAGCGAGCCGCTGTCCGCGATCAGCAACGCCTCGAAACCGCCCTTTGCCTTCACCCGCTGCGCCGCCGCGCTGATCGAGGAGGCGCTGCGATCATAAGGCTCCAGCGCCACGACCGAGCCTCCGCCGGCGCGCACCGCCGAAAGGAGCGCGCCGCTGGTCCGGTCTCCATAGTCCCCGCGTGGAACGAGCGCCGCGAAGGTGGAGATGCCCTGCGCCCTCGCGTACTCTACGGTTCGCGTGACGGACTGTCCCGGAAGGTTGCCCATAATGAATACGTCGCGGCTTGCCGCCTTCTCGTCGTTGGAGAACGAGATGACAGGGATGCGGGCGCTCTTGGCGATTGCCGAGACAGCCGGAATGTCGTCGGAAAGCAGCGGCCCGAGGATCAGCTGGTTGCCCTCGGCGACAGCGCGGCGCGCGGCTTCGGCCGGGTTGCCGCTGGTGTCGTAGGTCGTCACGCGCAGGTTCTTGGCCGAGGTATCGAGAAGCGCCATGTTGGCGGCATTGGCGATGGCCTGACCGACACCGGCATTCTGCCCGGTCACCGGAACGAGCAGCGCCACGCGGTGCCGCTCGGTGTCGACGGGAATGTTCCCCGGTGAGGGTTCGGGAGTGGGTGCGGGGGGCGGAGCCGGCTGAGGTGCTTTTGGCACTACCGCACAGCCGGCAACGAGCGCCATGGCCGCCGCGGCGAGAAGATTGCGCCGGTTCAGGGCCCTGATCCCCCATTTGTCGAACATTGCTTGCCGCTCCCTTGGTCTATGGGCCATGAGTCAGGCCATATGGAACACACTCTTTCACCGGGCCTGTACATAGTCGCAACCCCCATTGGCAACCTGGGCGATATAACGCTGCGAGCCGTGGACACCCTGCGCGGAGTCTCCGCCGTGGCCTGCGAGGACACACGCGTGACCGGCAAGCTGCTGCATCACCTGGGGCTGAAGAAGCGGCTGATCCGCTACGACGATCATGCCGGAGAGGGGGATCGCGAACGGCTCCTGACGCTTATGGAAGCCGAGCCCGTGGCGCTTGTCAGCGATGCCGGCACGCCGCTGATCTCAGACCCGGGATACAGGCTGGTGCGCACGGCGCGGGAGCGCGGCATCGTCGTGACCAGCCTACCAGGGCCGAACGCGGCGGTGGTGGCGATGACGCTTTCCGGCCTTCCTAACGACCGCTTCCTCTTCGCAGGCTTTCTGCCCAACAAGGCGAAGGCCCGCGAGGATGTGCTGGGTGAACTCAGAAACATCCCGGCAACGTTGATCTTCTACGAGACGGCGCCGCGCCTCGATGCCGCGCTTGCGGCGATCGACAAGGTGCTGCCCGGCCGCGAAGTGGCGGTAGCACGCGAACTGACGAAGAAGTTCGAGGAATGCCGCAGCGGTTCTCCACAGGAACTGGCGCAGCACTATGCAGCACACCCCCCGAAGGGCGAGATCGTTCTTGTGATCGCACCGCCGGGGAGCGCGAGCGTCGAAGACCTCGACGTGGACGCACTGCTGCGCGAAGCGCTCTCCGAAGCGAAGGCGTCGCAGGCTGCCGCTGCCGTTGCAAGAGCGACGGGGCTGGACCGCAAGACCCTTTACGCCAGAGCGCTCGAACTGAAGTGAGCGAGCGGCGGCAGAAGGCCGAACAGGACGGGCGTCGCGGCGAGAGGCTGGCGGCGCTTTACCTTGCGCTGACCGGCTGGCGCGTGGTGGGGCGACGGGTGAAGACGCGCATGGGCGAGGTCGACCTGGTTGCGCGAAGGGGCCGCACCGTCTGTTTCGTGGAGGTGAAATGGCGGGCGAGGAGGGAAGACCTGGCCACCGCCATAGACGCTCGCCGGTTGCAGCGGGTGGCCGACGCCGCACGGTTGCTGGCACCGCGCTACGCCCGCTTCGGGGAGGATCAGCGGATCGATGTCATCCTGCTCGCACCCCGTACATGGCCGCGTCGGATCGTCAACGCCTGGCAACCCCATGGCTGAGAGGGGATTGTAATCCGCAATAAAGGTCGCACCTTCGCCGGAACGCGGCTAGACCGCCACTCCTGATTTCACCTTAGAGGGCCTCTTCCCGCCATGACCCTGCGCGTCGCCGTCCAGATGGATCCGCTTGAAACGATCAAGATCGGGGGCGATTCCAGCTTCGCCCTGATGCTGGCTGCGCAGGCAAGGGGGCATGTCCTGTACCACTACGACGTCAAGACCCTGGCTTACGACACCGCCCATGGTGCGGGCGGTCGGCTGACCTGCTGGGCGGCGCCGGTTACGGTGCAGCGCGTGGAGGGCAATCACTTTACGCGTGGCGAGTACCGGTTGCTCGATCTCGTCGAGGATGTCGACGTGGTGCTGATGCGGCAGGATCCGCCGTTCGACCTGGGCTACATCACTGCCACGCACCTGCTCGAGCGGCTCGCCGGGCAGACGCTGGTTGTCAACGACCCCGCTTCGGTGCGCAATGCGCCCGAGAAGGTCTTTGTGCTGGATTTCGCGCGCTTCATGCCGCCGACCTTCATCGCGCGCCGTATCGAGGATGTGCGCGCCTTCAATCAGCGTCATCCGGGTGACCTCGTCATCAAGCCACTCCATGGCAACGGCGGCAAGGCCGTGTTCCGCGTACCCGCAGATGGCTCGAACCTAGGCGCTCTGATCGAGATGTTCGAGAACGCGTGGGTCGAACCCTTCATGGTCCAGCCCTTTCTCCCCGATGTGGCGGAAGGCGACAAGCGCATCGTGCTGGTCGACGGCGAGTTTGCCGGGGCCATCAACCGGAAGCCGGGCGAGGGCGAGTTCCGTTCCAACCTTGCAGTGGGTGGATCGGCAGAGGCGTGCGGGCTCACTTCGGCGGAGGAGGAAATCTGCGCGGCGCTTGGCCCGGAACTGAAGGCGCGGGGGCTGGTTTTCGTCGGCATAGACGTGATCGGCGGAAAATGGCTGACAGAAATCAATGTGACATCGCCCACCGGCATCGTGGCGATCGACCGGTTCAACGGCACGGATACCGGTGCCCGCATTTGGGACGCCATCGAAAGACGCCACGCAGCCATGTAAGGGCGGTGGCTGTGATCGAGGCGAGGCTGTTCCATGGCTGAGTGGGTCTACGAAATCGTCCGGCAGGGCGGCTATCTCGGCATCATGTTCCTGATGGCGCTGGAGAACATCATCCCTCCAGTGCCGTCAGAGCTCATCATGGGCCTTGGCGGCATTGCCGTGGCTCGTGGCCATATGCAGTTCTGGCCGCTGCTGGGCTGGGGCACTCTTGGCGCCGTCATGGGCAATTACGTCCTGTTCCTCGTCGCGGACCGCCTGGGTTATGAGCGGCTCAGGCCCTTCATCGATCGGTGGGGGCGCTGGCTCACGCTGGAATGGCACGATATCGAGGTCGCCGGCCGGTTCCTGCGCAAGCATGGGCATTGGGTGGTCTTCTTCTTCCGTTTCATGCCGATGTTCCGTACCGTCATCTCGATTCCGGCAGGGCTGGCACACATGAACCATGCCAAGTTCCTGGGCTTCACCTTCGTGGGCGCCGCAATCTGGAACGCGGGGCTGATCCTGGGCGGCAAATGGCTCGGCAGGCGGCTGGCCGAGGCGGAGCAATGGCTGGGCTATGCCACGCTTGCTGTCGCGGTCATCACCATCGTGTTCTACCTCTGGCGCGTGCTGCACTGGAAGCCGCGGGAGGACCGGGCCTAGCCCTGCTCCCGCGGGTGCGCGCTCCGGTAGACGTCGAGCAGCGTCGCCGCGTCGACTTTCGTGTAGATTTGCGTGGAACTGAGCGAGGCGTGCCCCAGCAGCTCCTGAAGCGAGCGCAGATCGGCCCCTGCACCGAGCAGGTGCGTGGCGAAACTGTGGCGCAGCGCGTGTGGCGTCGCGCTTGAGGGCAGCCCAAGAACCGTTCGTGCGCGCGCAACCGCCTTCTGCACCATCCCCTGCGACAGCGGGCCTCCTTTCGCCCCACGGAACAGCGCGTGATCCGCTTCGAGGGGCCAGGGCGACTTGGCGAGGTAATCGGAAACGGCATCGCGCACGATCGGCAGGAGCGGGACGACGCGCTGCTTGCTTCCCTTTCCGGTGACGATCAGTGTCTCGCCAAGCGGGACGGCCGATCCCTTGATCGACAGCGCCTCGGCAATGCGCAGACCCGCACCGTAGAGTAGAAGCAGGACGGCGCGATCGCGCGCTCCGATCCAGGGCTGGTTCGCGTCTTCCTCAACGCCTGCCGCCAGGTTGACGGCTTCGTCCGGCGTGATCGGCCGCGGCAGGCCCTTCTTGATGCGCGGCCCCTTTATTCGGGGCGGAGTGGCCTGTTGGTCACCGGCCCTGGTCCGCGCGAAAGTAAGGAAGGCTTTGAGAGCCGAAAGCTCTCGCGCTGCGGAAACGTTGCCGATGCCATCCTGCCGGCGCGCGGCGAGGTGTGTCCGCAGGGTGGCTCCGTCGACGCGGGCCAGTGTATTCCAGTCCGCCGCTTCCACATGGTCCAGAAGCCGCGCGGCGGTGGCGATGTAGGCGCGAACGGTGTGCGGGCTTCGGCGGCGACCTTGTGCCAGATGCGTGCCCCACGCTTCCAGTACCTCCCCCTTATCGTGCATCAGCCTTCGACCAGTTGCTCGGGAACGAGTTCCCCCAGCAGGGTGTCGAGGAGGACCATGCCCTGCTCAGTAACGCCGAGGCGCGAGCCTTGGCGCCAGACAAAGCCCTGTTGTTCGTAGAAGCGGGCCTTGGCCGCGTTGCAGAGCTGCGCCTCGGCCATCCCGAACCGGGATGCCATCTCGCCGAGGTCCACGCCTTCGCGCAGGCGCAGGCCCATCAACATCGCTTCGCTGGCCTGCTCCGCCGCGCCAAGAACGCGCTCTTCCGCGATGCCGTGCCTCGCACGCTCAAGGCTGCCGAGCCAATTCTCGGGCTTGCGATGGCGAACCGTGGCCACGCCCGAACGCCGTCCATGCGCGCCCGGGCCAATGCCGCAATAGTCCTGGTAGCGCCAATAGGTCAGGTTATGTCGGCTTTCCTCGCCAAGCCGGGCGTGATTGCTGATCTCGTAGGCAGGGAGGCCGGCCGCGCTGGTCATCGCACGGGTGAGGGCGAACATGTCAGCGCAGGCGTCCTCATCGAGCGGCGTGAAGTCGCCCTTGCGGACCATCGTCTCGAACCGGGTGCCGGGCTCGATCGTAAGCTGGTACAGCGACAGGTGCCCCGTGCCGAAGGAAAGCGCGCGCTCGAGTTCGCGTCTCCAGCTTGCCAGCGTCTGGCCGGGGCGCGCGTAGATCAGATCGAAGCTGACGCGCTGGAAATGCTGCTGCGCTACCTCCAGCGCCTTGAGGCCTTCCTGCGCATCGTGCAGCCGGCCCAGGAAGCGCAAGGTATCATCGTCCAGCGCCTGCAGGCCGAGCGAGACCCGGTTCACGCCCGCCGCCGCGAGGGCGGCATAATTGGCGGCTTCGACGGACGAGGGGTTCCCCTCAAGCGTGATCTCGATACCCGGCGCAAAGCCCCAGAGCGCAGCCGCCTCCTGCAGCAGCCGCGCAACGAGGGCAGGCGGCATGAGCGAAGGCGTGCCGCCGCCGAAGAAGATGGAATCCAGCGGTTCTCCACCGGCTACGGCGTGCTCATGCCGCATGTCGGCAAGAAGGCCCTCTTGCCAGAGAGCGTGGTCGACCTGATCCCGAACGTGGCTGTTGAAGTCGCAGTAGGGACACTTCGCCAGGCAAAACGGCCAATGGATGTAAAGAGCGCGGGCCATGGGCCTCTTGTATCAGTCGCTGAACTGCTCGGCGACAAGCTTTCTGAAGGCATCGGCGCGGTGGCTGATGGCGTGCTTTTCTTCCGGCGCGATCTGAGCGAAGGCTTCGCTGCGGCCATTCGGCACGAAGACCGGATCGTAGCCGAAGCCCATGGTACCGCGAGGCGGCCAGGAGAACGTGCCGTCGACGCGCCCTTCGTAGACGGCTTCGTCGCCCTCCGGCCAGGCGATCGCAAGGGTGCAGGAAAACCAGCACGAGCGGTCGACCTCCGGTCCCTGCTGGCAGAGCAGGCCTTCGACCTTGCCCATGGCCATGTACCAGTCGCGGCCGGGTTCGCCTTCGAACCACTGCCGCTCCGCCCAGTCCGCGGTGTAGACGCCGGGCCTTCCGCCCAGCGCCGTCACGGAAAGGCCGCTGTCGTCGGCAAGGGCCGGCAGCCCGGCCGCCTGCGCGGCGGCGCGGGCTTTGAGCAGCGCGTTCTCGACGAAGGTCGTCCCGGTTTCTTCCGGCTCGGGAAGGCCGAGCTCTTCGGCGGAGACGCAATCCACGCCGTAGGGCGCCAGCAGCGCCGAAATCTCGCGGAGCTTGCCCGCATTGTGCGTGGCGATGACCAGACGGCCTCGGTCGAGCTTGCGGGTCATCAGCGACCCACGGCCTTTGCCTGTGCGGCGAAGATGCGGTCGCAGCCTATGCGGGCAAGGCGCAGCAGGCGCAGCAGGCCTTCCTCGTCGTACGTAGCCCCCTCGGCGGTGGCCTGCGCTTCGGCGATCAGGCCGCCTTCGATCAGGACGAAGTTGGCGTCGGCATCGGCCGCGCTGTCCTCGATGTAGTCGAGGTCGAGAACCGGCGTGCCCTGGTGGATGCCGCAGGAAACGGCGGCGACGCGGGCGGTGATCGGGTCTTCCTTGATCTTGCCCTCCGCCATCAGCTTGTCGACCGCGAGGCGAAGCGCCACCCAGGCACCGGAGATCGATGCCGTGCGGGTGCCGCCATCGGCCTGGAGCACGTCGCAGTCGAGCACGATCTGCCGTTCGCCCAGCTTCTTCATGTCGACGACAGCACGCAGGCTGCGACCGATGAGGCGCTGGATCTCCTGGGTACGACCGGACTGCTTGCCCTTCGCCGCTTCACGGCTGCCGCGCGTGTGGGTGGCACGGGGGAGCATCGAATACTCTGCCGTGACCCAGCCTTCGCCCTTTCCGCGCAGGAAGGGGGGAACCTTCTCCTCGACCGAGGCGGTCACGAGTACGCGGGTGTCTCCGAAGGAAACGAGAACTGAACCCTCCGCATGCTTGGTGAAGCCGGTCTGGATGTCGATGGCACGCATTTCGTCAGGCGCACGGCCGGAAGGTCGCATTCGGGAATCCTTGTCTTTGGCGTGTGGGCCGTGGAATACCGTTTCGCCCTTGGCGCAATGGGGTTTACGGTTCAAGAGCATTGCCTAAATTGGACGTTGAGATGCCGACGCCGCCGATCACCGAACTGACGACCCGCGCCCGCGAAATCTTCCGCCTCGTTGTGGAGGGGTATCTTGAGACCGGAACGCCGGTGGGATCCAAGGCGCTGGCGGGCTCGGGAGGGATGAACCTTTCGTCTGCGTCGATCCGCTCGGTGCTTGCCGATCTTGAGAATCAGGGGCTGCTCGCCGCGCCGCACACCAGCGCCGGTCGCCTGCCGACCGAGGCAGGCCTTCGCCTCTTCGTCGACGGCATCATGCAGGTTGCGGAGCCCACGGTGGAGGAGCGCCAGGCCATCGAGCGTCGGATTTCGGCTCCAGGTCCCATAGAGGCCGCGCTGGAAGCGACGAGCGCGTTGTTGTCCAGCCTGTCCTCCGGCGCCGGGGTGGTCATGGTTCCTCATCGCGAACCCCGGCTGATGCATCTGCAACTGGTTCCCCTTTCCCCGGGGCGCGCTCTCGCAGTGCTTGTGGGAGAGGATGGCGCGGTCGAGAACCGCGTGCTGAAGCTGCCCATGAGCCTGCCGCCCGGCGCGTTGGAAGAGGCGTCGAACTACATCTCCGCGCATCTGGGAGGGCGGACCCTTGCGGAGGCGGCGCGGGCCATGCGCGGTGAGATCGCATCGGGCAAATCGGCGCTGGATGCGGCGAGTCGTGAGCTTGTGGAGCGCGGGCTGGCGGTCTGGAGCGAGGACGCGATGGCACGGCCGGTGCTTATCGTACGCGGGCAGGCGAACCTGCTGGACGAAGCCGCGCTGATGGATCTGGAACGTGTTCGTTCGCTGCTCGACGACCTGGAAAACAAGCAATCTGTCGCCGACCTCCTGGAAACTGCGCGCGAGGCCGAGGCGACGCGCATCTTCATCGGATCGGAAAATCGCCTTTTCGCGCTTTCGGGTTCGGCAGTGATCGCCTCTCCCTACCGCGACCGCGATGGAAAGGTGGTGGGCGTGGTGGGGGTTATCGGGCCGACCCGGTTGAATTATGCGCGCGTCGTCCCCATGGTGGACTTCACCGCCCAGAGCCTGGGCAAGCTCATCGGATAGCTGGAACAGATACTGAAATGACCGACGACAAGACGCAGTCGCCCGCCATCGATCCTGCCGGGGCCGAAGAACTTCAAGGGGTGCCGGAGGACTTCGTGGACACGACCGGAAAGAACGAGGAAGTCACCTCCCTGCGCGAGAAGCTGGCAACGGCTGAGCAGGACGTGCTGTACGCCCGCGCGGAAACGCAGAACGTGCGCCGCCGGCTGGAGAAGGACATCGCGGACACGCGCGCCTACGCCGCCACCGGCTTTGCCCGGGACATTCTCTCGGTGTCGGACAACCTGTCGCGCGCGCTTTCCGCCATTCCGGCCGACCTGCGCGAGGACGAGAAGCTCAAGAGCCTCGTTACCGGCATTGAAGCGACGGCCCGCGAAATCGACAAGGTCTTTGCCAGCCACGGCATCAGCCGCATTGCCGCCATGGGGCTACCGCTCGATCCCAACCAGCACCAGGCCATGATCGAAGTGCCGTCGGACGATGCGGAGCCGGGCACCGTGGTTCAGGAACTTCAGGCGGGCTACATGATCAAGGACCGCCTGCTGCGCCCGGCGATGGTGGCGGTGGCCAAGAAGCCGGACTGATAAGACTTTTCGCAACTGCTTCAGTTCTTACGTGGCGGCCTGCCCCGGGATAACCGGGCGCAGGCCGTCGCTGCGTTGAGACTCTGTGCGGAACCACTTGCGTTCACTACCGTTCACTTCAGTAGAGCTGACAAGCTGGTCCAAGACTTTCGGAGATCATCGATGCGCAAATTCATCCTCCCCATTTTAGCTGCCGGTGCGTTCAGCATGGCAGGCTGTGCAAGCAATTACGGCGGTGAAGGCGCGCTCGCAGGTGGCGCGCTGGGCGCTGGCGTCGGAGCGATTGCCGGCGACGTCGGCACGGGCGCGGCTGTCGGCGCGGCTGCAGGCGCCATTGTCGGCTCTCAGAAAGAAAAGAACAACGAACGCGGCTGCTACCGTTATGACCGCAACGGTGATCGCTACTGGGATCGCGACTGCTGATCAAACGGCTGATTGGCTTGCAACGCGTAAGCCGAACAGGGAAGGGCGCGGGCGCGATGGCGTTCTGCGCCCTTTGTGTTCAGGCAGGGTCACGCCACCGCAGCGGCGCTTGACGTTCCAGGGGTGAAGGGCAGAATGCCCCGATACTGCTCCAGATCAGGCGCTCCCGCGAAGTGCAGGCCCTTGCGCAGCAGAAAGACGTGCCGCACGATTTCGGCCTGTTGCTCGATACCATAGCGGTCGAGAGTCCACCCCGGCCTTAGCGCATAGTCATACCGGCAAAAGGGATGCCGCATGAAGGGAAGGTAGAAGCGTCCCTTGCGCTGGCTTTGCCAGACATGCGTCATCTCGTGGATGAACAGGCCCTGCAGGTGTGAGGGCGCCGCTGCGAAGTCCTCATGGTAGAGGTCGGTGCGCGGATGGAAGTGCAGGTGCCCGCACGGCGCCATGACGGTGTTGCGTGGCTGGAACGGAAACCACCGTCTCAGCCGGATGCGCACTGGATTGCAGTTGATCGCCTCCCCGAAGATCGAGTGGACGAGGTGTACCTCGCCCGCGGTCAGTGAACGCTCGGAAGGGGAAAGCTGTGTCAGTGCTGCATTCCCTCCATGCCGTGCGTGTCCCCGCCCATCGTCGTCAGTTCAAGCGGCATGGAGATCTTGTCGCCATCGGAAAAGGTGACGGTCAGTTCGCCCCGGCTGCCCGTTTTCAGGTCCGGCGAAAGATTGAAGGCCATCACGTGCAGGCCGCCGGGCGCGAAGACCATCGAAGCGCCCGACTCAAGAGGGAGACTGTCCACCTTGCGCATGGTTCCCCCCTTAGTCTCGTGCATCTCGGCGTTTTCGGCCCCGGCGACGTGAACGCCGGCAATGGTCACTGGCTCGGCCGCGTTGTTGCGTATCGTGAAATAGACCGCAGCCGGGCGACCGGCGATCACGGGGAGCACCATGCGGGCATCGCTCGCCGCGATTCCCGGCTTCGCATTGGGCCCAAGAGCGGTCGCCTCGTTGTTTTCGGTGGGGCTGTCAGGCTCCTTGCCGCATCCGGTGATGCTCAGAACTAAGGCAAAGGAGGCAATCAGCGATAGAGGAAGGGCGCGTTTCATCTCAGGCATTTCCTTGTCATCAAGCCCCTTTGAAAAATCGCCTGTCTAATGCCATCGGCACAGGCTTGTTCCAAGCGAAACGTCACCTATATCCGGGCTCGACGACTTGGAACGTCACCGAGCCGCCAAGCCGCCTTGCCTTGTGTGAGGGAGGCGATCCGTGCGGTGTCATCCACTGACGTGAGGAATGGGGATAATGGCAAAAGTAATTGGTATCGACCTCGGCACCACCAACAGCTGCGTTGCCGTCATGGACGGCGGCAAACCGAAGGTCATCGAGAATTCCGAAGGCGCGCGCACCACGCCCTCGATCGTCGCTTTTACCAAGGATGGTGAGCGCCTGATCGGGCAGCCTGCGAAGCGCCAGGCCGTGACTAACGGCGACAACACGATTTTCGCGGTGAAGCGCCTCATCGGCCGCCGCTTCGACGATCCGGTGACCAAGAAGGACACCGAGCTGGTCCCGTACCACATCGTCAAGGGCAAGAACGGCGACGCTTGGGTCCAGGCGGGTGGCGAGGATTATAGCCCCTCGCAGATTTCGGCCTTCACTCTGCAGAAGATGAAGGAAACGGCCGAATCCTATCTGGGCGAGACCGTCACTCAGGCCGTCATCACCGTTCCTGCATACTTCAACGACGCGCAGCGCCAGGCGACCAAGGACGCCGGCCAGATCGCGGGCCTCGAAGTGCTGCGCATCATCAACGAGCCGACCGCGGCTGCGCTGGCCTATGGCCTCGACAAGCAGGACGGCAAGACCATCGCGGTTTATGACCTTGGCGGCGGCACCTTCGACGTCTCGATCCTCGAGATCGGCGACGGCGTGTTCGAGGTGAAGTCGACCAATGGCGACACGTTCCTGGGCGGTGAGGACTTCGACACCAAGGTCGTTGAATGGCTGGCCGACAAGTTCAAGGCCAAGGAAGCCATGGACCTGCGGACCGACAAGCTCGCCCTGCAGCGCCTGAAGGAAGCGGCCGAGAAGGCGAAGATCGAGCTGTCGTCGACTGCCACGACCGAAGTCAACCTGCCCTTCATCACCGCGCGCATGGAAGGTGGCGCCACCACTCCGCTGCACCTCGTCGAGACGATCACTCGTTCGGACCTTGAAAAGATGGTTGCCGACCTGATCCAGCGCACCCTCGAGCCCTGCCGCAAGGCTCTCGCTGACGCGGGCGTCTCGGCAAAGGACATCGACGATGTGGTGCTCGTGGGCGGCATGACCCGCATGCCCAAGGTCCGCGAAGTCGTGAAGGATTTCTTCGGCAAGGACCCTCACACCGGCGTGAACCCGGACGAGGTCGTGGCCATGGGCGCCGCGATCCAGGCCGGCGTCCTCCAGGGCGACGTCAAGGACGTGCTGCTGCTCGACGTGACCCCGCTGTCGCTGGGCATTGAGACGCTGGGCGGCATCATGACCAAGATGATCGATCGCAACACGACGATCCCGACCAAGAAGAGCCAGGTCTACTCGACCGCCGAGGACAACCAGCAGGCGGTGACGATCCGCGTGTTCCAGGGCGAGCGCGAGATGGCGCAGGACAACAAGCTGCTGGGCCAGTTCGACCTCGTCGGTATCCCTGCGGCGCGTCGCGGCGTTCCGCAGATCGAGGTGACCTTCGACATCGACGCGAACGGCATCGTGAACGTCTCTGCCAAGGACAAGGGCACCGGCAAGGAGCAACAGATCCGCATCCAGGCTTCGGGCGGCCTTTCCGAGTCCGACATCGACCAGATGGTCAAGGACGCCGAGAAGTTTGCCGAAGAGGACAAGAAGCGCCGCGAATCGGCCGAGGCCCGCAACCAGGCGGACAGCCTCGTCCATGCGACGGAGCAGCAGCTCACGGAGCATGGCGATAAGATCGACGCGACTCTGAAGAGCGAAGTTGAGGCCGCGATTGCGGCTACCAAGACCGCTCTCGAAGGCGACGATGCCGCCGAAATCAACGCCAAGGCTCAGGAACTGACCCAGGTGGCGATGAAGGTCGGGCAGGCGATCTACGAGAAGGAGCAGGCTTCGGCCGCTTCGCCGAATGCGGCTCCGGCAGGCGACGACGATGTGGTCGACGCCGAGTTCTCGGAAGTGGACGAAAACAAGGGCTGACAAGTCCTGATGAAAACCGCGACCGCCACCGGTGCAATCCGCGCCGGTGGCGGTTAAGGTATTCCGACGGGGAAATATCACGTGTCAGCAACAGAGATCGACTACTACGAACTGCTCGAATGCGAGCGCACCGCCGATGACAAGGTGCTCAAGTCGGCCTACCGCCGCCTGGCCATGCGCTATCACCCGGACAAGAACCCGGGTGACAAGGAAGCCGAGGCTCGGTTCAAGCAGATCAGCGAGGCGTACGACTGCCTCAAGGACCCGCAGAAGCGGGCCGCTTACGACCGTTATGGTCACGCCGCGTTCCAGCAGGGAATGGGCGGTGGCCAGGGCGGGGGCGACTTCGGCGACATCGGCGACATTTTCGAATCGATCTTCGGCAGCGCTTTTGGTGGCGGTGGTCGTCAGCAGCAGCGCCGCGGAGCGGACTTGCGCTACGACATGGAAGTGTCGCTGGACGACGCCTTCCGCGGCAAGCAGACGGACATCACCATCGAGGTGTCGCAGACCTGCGAGCCTTGCCATGGCAGCGGGGCGGAGCCGGGCACCGGCAAGCGCGGATGTTCCATGTGCGGCGGGCACGGCAAGGTGCGCGCGCAACAGGGCTTCTTCGTGGTCGAGCGCACGTGCCCGACCTGCCAGGGTCGGGGTGAGGTCATTGAAAAGCCTTGCCGCTCCTGTGGCGGTGAAGGCCGCGTGGACAAGCCGCAGACGCTGCAGGTGGAAATTCCGCCGGGCGTCGACTCCGGCACGCGCATCCGGCTTTCGGGTAAGGGCGAGGCAGGCCCGTTCGGCTCCCCGCCGGGCGACCTCTACATTTTCCTTCACGTCAAGCGTCACCGCGTGTTCGAGCGTGACGGCACGACGCTCATCACGCGGGTGCCCATCACTTTCACGACAGCGGCTCTGGGGGGCACGATCGAGATACCGGGCATTGATGGCGAAGCCATCACGCTCGATATCCCTGCGGGCATCCAGTCCGGCAAGCAGCTTCGCAAGCGGGGCGCCGGCATGCCGGTGCTGCAGGGCCGGGGCCGCGGCGATCTCGTAATTGAGATTGCGGTGGAAACTCCCACCAAACTGACGGCCCGCCAGAAGGAACTCCTGCGCGAACTCCAGGGCACCGAGACGGGTGACGAATGCCCCAATTCCAAGGGCTTCTTCGACCGGATCAAGGAAGCCTGGACGGATCTGACGGACTGATGGCCGTGAACGACGTTGCGGCACCTAACGCCGGAACGTCGTTCAGCCTCTCCAACGCTCGCGGATCCAGTCGGGTACGCCGTCGGCGTTCAGGATGCCCTTTCTGATACGCGGTACCAGGTCGGCATCGGCGGTGAGCCGGGGTGCTTCCTCGTCGAGAATTGCCAGGAACGCCTGCCGCTTGAAGGCGAGCAGTTCCCCGGATGACATTGCCTTCTCCGGCGGCAAGGTGGAGGCGATGAGGTCCATCATGCGCTCGGCGCCGTGGAGACGCCCCCACAGGTAATCGTTTTCCCGATACGTTCGGCTGAAGAAGGCGCCGAAGTTGAAGAACTCGGTACCGCGCAGGAACTGCTGCGTGCCTTCGCGCGTGATCCCTTCGCAGTCTTCCGGCGAAATCCTGTCCACCAGCACCGGATCGAACTCGTTCAGGCCCTCGCCCCTCAGCAGAGGAAGAGTGACGGTGTCGTAGAAGGGAAAACCCAGATAGGCGAGCAGGACCCGTCGCCGAAGCGCCTGCGGCATGGCGGCAAGAGCTTCGGCGAGGCGTTCGTCCACCGCCGTATCCGTCTCCATCAGTTGGCGGGCTGTGGCCATATGATCGATCACCGCATGGGGATCCTCGAAGAAGCGGGCGGCAAGTGCCGGAAATTCCGGTCCCAATGCGCTGGAGGGCTCCCGCTCCAGATAAAGGGTCAGCGCCTCGTAAATCGCTACCCGGGCGGCATCCCGGTGCTGTTCCGTGACGCCCTGCTCCCCGTCCCACTCCTGCGTCAGCCGCCGCGCCAGCAGGCGCAGCCGCCGGATCCGGAAAGCGATATCGTGATTGCGGAAGAACGTGATCATGGCCGGCGAACGGGCATCCCTCAATGCCTCCCCCCGGTCTAGGCCGCCGGCGGCAAGTTCCGCGATCAGCCGTTCACGTACGGGTTCGGGCGAGTGCAGATCGAGCTCCGGGGCGCTTTCCACTACCATGCGCGCCATGGTCGTGATGACGCCGCTGAACTTCACCTGCGCATAGCCGTGATAGGCGAAGCCCGCCTGCTCCAGGGCGGCTGTCTGCGCTTTGGCGCGCCAGGCCGCAAGACGCTTCGACGTCGGCCGATCGAGGAAGAAGGTGCCGCCGAAAAGCTTGTCTACCGCGTCTTCGATCTCCGGGCGCAAGGCGCGCACGATTTCCCGCAGGGACGCTGTCTCCTGCGAACGCTCCTGGAGGGCTTCGAGATTGTCGCGGATGGGCTGTTCGCGCGGAATCGCAGACAGGGAGCCGAAGATCACCGGAAAGAAGCTGGGCAGGCTGTCGTCCCGTCGCATCTCCGCTCCGAGCCGATCGGGTGTCGGATCGATGTAGACGAAGCGCCGGTCGACTTCACGGGTGGCCGGGCGATCCCTCAGCGCCGCCCGGGCGTCCGCAAACGGGGCATTCACCAGCACCGAGCCGTCGATCAGGGCCACGCAATCGAGTTCACCCCTTCGGGCGTGCTCAGGCATGATGCGCGCGAGGAAAGCGTCTCGCGTTGGCCAGGACTCTTCCGCCTCCGAGACCAGTCGGTCGATCTCCTTGATCTGGAGAGGAGGGAAGGCCCCCGGGAAGCTCGCCGATGCACGCGCGGCCATGACCAGCTCCGGAATCGCCGCAAGGGGCGTGCCTTCGGCCTGCGCCCGGGCGTGGAAGCTGAACGTCAGGCGATGCTCGCTTTCGAGGACGACCGCAGGCGAGTGCAGCCGCAGCGTCTCCAGATGGCCCTTGAAGTCTGTTGCTGTCACGAAGAGATCGAGCGGGTGGCCAGGTGGAAGCAGAGGCGGGCCGACGGGCGTCTCCGCCATTGCCGCAAGGGCACCATGCAGCAGGCGCGAGAAGCCGATCCCGCCGAACGGGGGCTCGAACCAGCGCGAGCGGACGAGGCGGGAAACCTTCTCCCGCACTTCACTGCGCGTCTCGGGCGCCACGGTTTCGCTGACGGCGTTGTCCGGACGATGGAGGAGATAGCCGACGAGTGGCTTGGTCCAGAACTTCGCTGCGCGCGACCAGGACTTCGCCTCGGGATCGAGCAGCACGTCTACATCGGCGTTCTGGAGCCACAGGTCGGTAAGTGGTTCCAGCGATTGTCCCGAGTGGATCGCCTGTGCAAGGAAGACCGAGTTGATCCCGCCGGCGCTTGCTCCGGCCACGATGTCCGCCAGCACGCGCAGCCTGAGGTTGCCTTCCGTCTCCAGGCGCTCGAGCAACTTGCGGTACACGGCGGCGCTTCCCTCAACCGCTCGCTCATCTCCCGTGTGAGCACGGCTCGCCTGCAGAGCCTTCCAGAGCTCCTTGGTGACGCCATGCATGTAGACCGCGAGGCTTACTCCCCCGTAGCAGACCAGAGCGATCCGCAATTCTTTTTGCTGCATCAGGGCACTGTGGCGTGCGGTGAGAGGATTGGCAATTGCGTTCTCATTTCGTTCCGGCTACGTGGGCGCGATGGCGAAACCAAAACGTCGATATGTGTGCCAGGCCTGCGGGGGCGTTTCATCGCGATGGCAGGGGCAATGCGCCGATTGTGGCGAATGGAACAGCCTGTCGGAAGAAACGCCCCAGACGGTTTTTTCCGCCAAGCATGATCTTTCATCAGGCGGGCGGCCAATCCAGTTCACGCCCCTGGATGCTCCCGGCGAAGTGCCCCGGCGGCAGAAGACCGGGATATCTGAATTCGATCGTGCCCTCGGCGGCGGCCTGGTTCCCGGGTCGGCGATCCTGATGGGCGGCGATCCGGGCATCGGCAAATCGACGCTGCTGCTTCAGGTCTCGGCAAACGTCGCGAACGGAGGCGGGCTTTCCGTCTACGTCAGCGGAGAAGAGGCGGCGGGTCAGGTACGGCTGCGGGCGGAACGCCTCGGTCTGTCCAAGTCTCCGATTCAGCTCGCTGCGGCAACCTCCGTTCGGGACATCCTGACGACGCTCGGCATGATGGACCCACCCTCGCTGCTGGTCATCGATTCGATCCAGACGATGCACTCCGATCAGATCGAAGGTGCGCCGGGCACGGTCAGCCAGGTGCGCGGCTGTGCCTTCGAGCTCATCCGCTATGCCAAGGAAAACGGAGTGACGCTGGTTCTGGTGGGGCACGTCACCAAGGACGGCAATATTGCGGGGCCGCGGGTGCTCGAGCACATGGTCGACGTAGTCATGAGCTTCGAGGGGGAGCGCAGCCACCAGTACCGCATCCTGCGCTCGCTCAAGAACCGTTTTGGCCCGGTGGACGAGATCGGCGTGTTCGCGATGGAAGGCGATGGGCTTGCCGAAGTGGGCAATCCCTCGATGCTGTTCCTGTCGGGCCGGGAAGAACCGATGGCCGGAAGCGCCGTGTTCCCGGCGATGGAAGGCACGCGCCCGGTGCTGGTGGAGATACAGGCGCTTATCGTTCGGCTTCAAAGCGGGGCGACCCCACGTCGTGCCGTGGTGGGCTGGGATTCAGGGCGCATGGCCATGCTCCTCGCCGTGCTCGAGGCGCGCTGCGGCCTCAGCTTCTCCAGCGCCGAGGTCTATCTGAACGTGGCGGGCGGGTATCGGTTGAGTGACCCGGCAGCGGACCTCGCGGTCGCGGCGGCGCTCGTCTCCGCCCTTGGCGATAAGCCCTTGCCGACTGATGCCGTCTGGTTCGGCGAAGTGTCCCTCGCCGGAGAGATCCGTCCGGTCGCGCACTCCTCCATACGCCAGCGGGAATCCGCCAAGCTGGGATTCACAAAAGCGCTTGGCCCGTCCAATGGGCCGCCGCCGGAAAAGGGCCTGAACTTCCATGGGCTGACCATGCTGCCCAACCTCGTTGACCGCATCCTGTCCGATGCCTAACTCAGGGCGGATATGACTGGCTTCGACATCGCCGTCCTGCTCCTGGTCGGGCTTGGCGCACTTTTCGGCTTCATTCGCGGCTTCGTGCAGGAGATACTTGCCTTGTCCGCGTGGGTTTTCGCGGTCTTCGCCATTCGCCTTTTCCACACGCCGGCAACCGAGTGGCTTGCGGGCCATGTGGGTTCCGAATCAGGAGCCGGCGTTCTCGCCTTCGCGCTCCTGCTCGGCGTGCCGTTCGCTGCGGTAAAGCTGGTTGCCGGTTGGGCCGGATCAAAGAGCCGCGCCTCAGTGCTGGGGCCGGTGGATCGGGTCCTCGGGCTCGGCTTCGGCGCGGTGAAGGGCGTCATCGTGATCGTGCTGGCGTTCTCCGTGCTCGTACTCGGCTACGATACCATCTGGGGCATCGGCGGTCGCCCGGAATGGATCACCAGCGCGCGGACCTTTCCCTTCATCAATGCAAGCAGCGAAGCGCTCGTACAGATGATTGCCGAACGGCGTGCCGAAGTCCGTGCCGCTGAAGCGGCACAGGGCGCGGAGTAGCCGCGTGTCAGCCGTTCTTTACACGCCGGAGATCCTTGGCCTTGCCATTGAACTGGCCGGTCACCCGCTTGACGGTGACCTGCCTGTTCGCGCTGAGGCCCGCTCCCGCAGTTGCGGCAGTACCATTGTCCTCGGCCTCTTCCTTGACCGCGAAGGCCGCATAGTGCGTCTCGGAATGCGCAGCCATGCCTGCGCCATCGGTCAGGCCTCTGCCGCCATTTTCGCGCGCGGCGCTGCCGGAAGGGACGTGCGGGAGGTGACCGAAGCGCGAGATGCGGTCGCCCGCTGGCTTGCGGGTGACGGCGATCTGCCGCAGTGGCCCGGTCTGGAGATAATAGGACCGGCGCGCGCCTACGCGGCGCGGCACGGTGCGGTGCTCCTGCCGTGGGACGCAGCGGTGCGCGCCTTTGCCGAGCGTGAGTTGCCCTCCCGCGCCTGATGGCGCTATGGGCCCGGCGTGACCAGGACCATGAACCGCCCGACCGCCCCTTCGCCTGCGCTCCGGCTGGAGTTCGACGCGGAGGCGCTGCAATCGAACTGGCGGGCGCTTGACCGTCTGTCCGGGCGCGCACGGGCAGGGGCTGCGGTCAAGGCGAACAGCTACGGCGTTGGCGCGGTGCGTGCCGTGCCCGTCCTTCACCAAGCCGGCTGCCGCGACTTTTTCGTGGCTCACTGGGCCGAAGCGGCCGAAATCCTCGACGTCATGGGTGACGCCTCGCTGTCGGTCCTGCACGGCCCCTGCTCGGAGGAGGACGCCGCCTACGCCCGCGCCGTGGGGATCAAGCCCGTCATCAATTCGCTGCGACAGGCCCGGCTTTGGCAGGATGCCGGCGGTGGGGCGTGCGATCTCATGGTGGACACGGGCATGAATCGCCTCGGCGTCTCGCTTCATGAGCTTGGCGAACCGGTGCTGGCGGAGCTGGAGGTGGATACGTTGCTGTCGCATCTCGTCTCAGCCGAGGAGGACGTGGCGCTGAACGAACGCCAGCGTCAGGGCTGGCGCGAGGCCTGCGCGGCGCTGCCTCACCAGCGCGCCAGCCTTGCAAACAGCGCCGGAATCGCCCTTGGTGAGGCCTTCCATGGTGACCTTACCCGGCCGGGTATTGCACTTTACGGGGGCGTGCCACGACCTGAAATGGCAGCGGATCTGCACCCGGTGATCCGTCCGCAGGCGGCCCTTCTGCAGGTGCGGCAAGTTCAGCCCGGCGAGACGATCGGCTATAACGCGACCTTCACTGCCACGCGTGCCATGCGTGTGGGCACGATCGGCCTGGGTTATGCGGACGGATACCTTCGCTGCTGGTCTGGAAAGGGGCATTTCACGGCGGGCGGGCACGTGCTCCCCGTGCTCGGTCGCATCAGCATGGACCTCACGGTCGTCGATCTGAGCCAGGCCGGCCAAGTCGGCGAGGGCGACTGGATCACAGCCGAGTACGCCTTGCCGGAAGCGGCTGCGCAAACCGGCCTTTCGCAATACGAACTGCTCACGCTGATGGGGCGCCGGTTCAACCGCTGAGCCGCGGCTGCAGCCTTCTCGCACGCTTTTGCTGCGCAGCAATTTGTGTTGCAATGCGACAAGCGGCGATGATATTCTTTGCCCGAGGTAGATGGGGAGAGGACATGGCTGCAGCAGCATCGGGCGACGATGAAACCGTCGTCATCAAGAAATACGCAAACCGGCGGCTCTACAACACGCGCTCGTCGAGCTACATCACGCTCGACCATCTCGCGAAGATGACGCGTGAGGGCATCAACTACAAGGTGCTGGACGCCAAGTCCGGTGCGGACATCACGCATACGATCCTCACCCAGATCATCATGGAGGAGGAATCCAACGGCGAGCAGATGCTGCCTGTGAACTTCCTGCGCGAACTGATCAGCATGTACGGCAACCAGATGCAGTCGCTGATCCCGCATTACCTCGAAGCGTCGATGGAAAACTTCCGCGCCAACCAGGCGAAGCTGGCCAAGGCTTTCGAAGACAGCCTCGGCAACAATCCGCTTGCGAAGCTGGCCGAACAGAACATGGCGATGTTCCGCGCTGCATCCGCCGCATTCATGCCGGGGGCCGAGAAGCCGACCGAGAGCAAGGCGCCGCCGGCGGCTTCGGCTCCCGATGCTGGGGATCTTTCCGCCCTGCGCGACCAAATGGCCGAAATCCAGAAGCGGCTCGACGCTCTCGGCAAGTGACGGCGCGGCAGATGACGGGGGCACGGCGGCAATGAGCCGGGTTGCTCGACCTGCGGCTCGTATCGTCCTGCAGGACGGCGCTGGTCGTGTGCTGCTCTTCCGGTTCGATCCGCCGGATCGTGCGCCGTTCTGGTGTACACCGGGGGGTGCCGTCGATCCGGGGGAGAGCTACGAAGAAGCGGCACGACGGGAACTTCTGGAGGAAACGGGCATCACCGCCGAACCGGGCACGGCTTTCGCGCGGCGAACGGTCGATTTCGTCACCATCGAAGGCGAGCCGGTCACCGCGGACGAGCGTTACTTCCACATACGCGTGCCGGCGGGGATAAGCCCGGATGCCATCGATACCAGCGGCCATACCGACCTTGAACGCTCCGTGATGCGTAGCTGGTGCTGGTTCGACAGGGCAGCCCTGCTCGCGCTCGAGGAGCCATATTTCCCCGAAGACCTTTGGGCGATGGTCGAGGGTTTGAGCACTGCGAACGGAGACCGGATCGAGTGACGTTTGAACCTTGGCGCAAGTGCGGCTAACAGCGCAGCATGAATCAGAAGACCGCCATTCGCCACGCCCTTTCCGTCAAGCGGGAAGACGATTTCGCCCAGTGGTACCAGGAAGTCGTTTCCGAAGCCGAAATGGCCGAGGAATCCGGCGTTCGCGGGTGCATGGTCATCAAGCCATGGGGCTATGGCGTGTGGGAGCGGATCCAGCGTCTGATGGATGATCGCATCAAGGCCGCCGGTATCCAGAACTGCTACTTTCCGCTGTTCATCCCGCTGTCCTACTTCTCCAAGGAGGCCGAGCACGTCGAAGGCTTCGCCAAGGAGATGGCCGTCGTCACGCATCACCGTCTGGTGAGCGACGGCAAGGGCGGGCTTGTCCCGGACCCGGAGGCGAAGCTTGAGGAGCCGCTGATCGTCCGCCCGACGTCCGAAACGGTGATCGGTTCGGCGATGGCGCGCTGGGTCCAATCGTGGCGCGATCTCCCGCTCATGGTGAACCAGTGGGCGAACGTCGTGCGTTGGGAGATGCGCACGCGAATGTTCCTGCGCACGAGCGAGTTCCTCTGGCAGGAAGGCCACACCGCGCACGCCGACCGCGATGATGCCATGGCCGAGACGCTGCGCGCTCTCGAAATGTACCGCGACTTTGCGGAAACCGAGCTGGCCATGCCGGTGATCGCCGGTGAGAAGCCCGAGAACGAGCGGTTCCCCGGCGCGGTGGCGACCTATTCCATCGAAGCGATGATGCAGGACGGCAAGGCGCTGCAGGCGGGCACCTCCCACTATCTTGGCACCGGCTTCGCGCATGCGGCGGGCATCACCTTCCAGGATCGCGAAGGTACGCAGCAGTACGCGCACACGACGAGTTGGGGCACGTCGACGCGCATGATCGGCGGCCTGATCATGACTCATGGCGACGACGACGGCCTGCGTGTCCCGCCGGCGGTTGCGCCGTACCAGATCGTCGTTCTGCCGATGCTGCGCGACGGACCGGAAGATGACGCACTGCTCGCGTACTGCGAGGAGCTGCGCAAGGCGCTCGCCACTCAATCCGCACTGGGTGAACCGGTGCGCGTTCTGCTGGACAAGCGCCCCGGCAAGGCCACGCAGAAGCGCTGGGCCTGGGTGAAGCGCGGCGTTCCGCTCATCCTCGAGATCGGCGGCCGGGATGCTGCGGGCGGACAGGTCTCCATGCTGCGCCGCGACAGGCTCTGGAACGAGGCGGCTAAGGCCAACTTCGTGGGCATGGCCAAGGAGGACTTCCTCTCCCGCGCGGTAGCCGAGATCGAGGACATCCAGGCATCGCTGTACGCCGAAGCCAAGGCCAAGCGTGACGCCAACATCTCCCGGGCTGCAAGTTTTGATGAACTCGCGACCTTCTTCGCCGAAGACAAGCGCTACCCCGGCTGGGTCGAGGTAGAATGGGCGCGTCCGACCGGCGACGAGCTCGACGCGATCGTGCAGAAGCTCAAGGCGCTGAAGCTGACCATGCGCAACTCGCCGCTCGACGGAGAGCCCGCGAACGGCACCTGCATCTTCACCGGACGACCCGCGGCCGAGAAGATCTACATCGCGCGTTCCTACTGAGTAAGCCGCGCCACCAAGGGGAGGCCGCAATGATCGCTGCGATAAGGTACAACCTCTCGAACCTTGCGAACTTTCGCGGGCGGCAGAGCCGTTCGCCCTTCTGGTTCTACGTGCTGTTCCTGGCGATCATTCAAGTGGTGATCTCCTTCGTGATCTCTATCGGCCTGACGGGGCCGATGACGGCAGATGTCTTTTCTTCCGTCCAGCAGGGATTGGGCGAGGCGGAAATCCAGGCGCGGCTGTTTGAGCGCCTTGCGGGCATGATGCGCACCTCGGTCTGGGTATCGGTCGTGACAACGCTCATCATGGCCGGCTTGCTGGTGGCGGCCTTCACGCGCCGCCTTCATGACGCGAACAAGTCCGGCTGGATCGCGGTGTTCGCCGTTGTAATCCAGCTTGCGGCGCTCGCCCTGCAAGTTGCGTCGGTCGATGCCGTCGCGCAGCTCATGGTCATCGCGCAGACCGGGGACGTCGCAAGACTGCAGGAAGCTCAGGGGCAGCTGATGGTAAACGGCATGATCGCCTGGGTACCGCTGCTTGTCATCGTGGTTTTCGGGGTGTGGCCTTCCAGTGCTGGCGCCAACCGTTATGGGCTCCGGCCGGAGGCTTACTGACCCGCTTGCGGTCGTTACCGCCTTCACCATTGCATTGCGGATCAGTTAGCCCCATTTGCGAGTGATGCCCGCAAAGAACCGGCCCGCCCCCGGCTTGCCCACGCGCAAGCAGATTCTCGACTTCATACAGAACTCTCCTGTGCCTGCCGGAAAGCGCGAAATCTCTCGCGAGTTCGGTCTCAAGGGGAACGAAAAGATACAGCTGAAGGCGCTTTTGAAGGACATGGCCGAAGAAGGCCTGATCGACGGAAAGCGCACGGCCTTCCACAAAATGGGTGGCCTGCCCAAGGTCACGGTGCTGCGCGTCATCGACATCGACGAGGGAGAGGCGATCGCCGTCCCGGACACGTGGCAGCCGGACGATGCAACGCCGCCTCCGCGTATCAGGCTGGTGGAGAAGGGCCGGGGCTCAGCGCTGCGAAAAGGGGATCGGGTGCTTTCGCGCACCGAAGAAACCGGCACAGGCTGGCGCGCCTACCCGATGAAGAAGCTTGAGCTCCGGGCCGACCAGATCCTCGGCGTGGTCGAGGTTGATGGCAGCGGCAAGCCATGGCTCGCACCCGTGGACAAGCGGATCCGCAACTCCTCCCCGATCTCCGACATCGGCGAAGCCAAGGTGGGTGAACTCGTCTTGGGTGTTCCGATCGGTCGTTCGGCGCGCCCGTCCATCAAGGTTACGGAAGTGCTTGGCGAACCGTTGGCGCCCAAGGCGTTCAGCCTGATCGCCATCCACAAGCATGGCATCCCGAATCATTTCGGGGAGGAGCTCCTGGCCGAGGCTGAGGCGGTCGCGCGCATGCCGCTCAGTCCTGATCACCGGGAGGATCTGCGCCACCTGCCGATCGTTGCCATCGACCCCTCCGATGCGCGTGACCATGACGACGCCATCTGGGCGCAGCCCGACGGCGCGGGCGGGTTCGATGCGCTGGTCGCGATCGCGGATGTGTCGTTCTACGTGCGACCCGGCAGCGAAATCGACCGCGAGGCACGGCGGCGCGGCAATTCGGTGTACTTCCCGGACCGCGTCGTTCCGATGCTGCCCGAAGTGCTGAGCGCGGACGTCTGTTCCCTGAGATCGGGAGAGGACCGCGCGGCGATGGCCTGCCATCTCAAGATCGATGCACAGGGCAAGGTCGTCGACTGGCGCTTCACGCGTGCGCTTGTCCGGATCCATGAAGTGGTCGCCTACGAGGAGGCGCAGGCGCGAATCGACGAAGGCAGGGCCGAGGAGCATCTGCAAAGTCTGTGGGCCGCATGGCGCCTCCTTGCGAAGGCACGCGATGCTCGCGATCCGCTGGAACTTGAGTTGCCGGAACGCCGTGTCAAACTGGACGACGAGGGACGCATCACCGAAATCGCCATTCGGGAGCGGCTTGACGCGCACCGCGTGGTCGAGGACTTCATGATCGCCGCCAACGTCGCTGCAGCAAAGGCGCTGGAAGCGAAAGTCGCGCCTGTCGTGTACCGCATCCACGAAACGCCGAGCCGCGAAAAGCTGATGGCGCTCAAGGATTACCTCGCCACCTTCGGCAAGAAGCTGGCGATGGGGCAGGTGATCACGCCCGGCCTGTTCAACCGCATGCTGAAGGACATCGCGGACGAGACCGAGAAGGCGCTCATCATGGAAGCGGTCCTGCGCAGCCAGACTCAGGCTTACTACGGGCCGAGCAACGCGGGCCACTTCGGCCTCGCCCTCGCGTCCTATGCGCACTTCACGTCTCCGATCCGCCGCTACGCTGACTTGCTCGTTCACCGCGCCCTTGTCGACGGTTACGGGCTGGAACAGCCCAAGCCGAAGGGAAGCATCCCGGCACACTCCGGTCTGTCCGAGCGCGACCGGGAGGATCTCGGCCGCATCAGCGACGCGATCAGCCAGGCCGAGCGCCGGGCAATGGAGGCGGAGCGGGAGACGATCGACCGCTATGTGGCCGCCTGGCTCGCGAGCCGTGTGGGCGAGGTCTTCGAAACGCGCATCACCGGCGTGCAGAAGTTCGGGTTCTTCGCCACCATCATCGGGCTCGGCGGCGATGGGCTCGTTCCCGTCTCGACACTGGGCGATGAGCGCTTCGCGTACGACGACAAGGCGCAGATGCTCATCGGCGAACAGACCGGGACTACTTACGCCATCGGGCAGATCCTGAAGCTACGCCTTGCCGAAGCCAACCCGCTGACCGGGGCTCTCAAGTACGAGCTTGAGGAAGGCGCGGGCCGAATCGAGCCGCGAGGGGCTCCGCAGCCTCTCAAGAAGCGCGGCAAGCATCTTGTGGGTCACCGCGGGCGGCCGAAGAACATCCGGCATCAGGGGCGAGGGCGGCGCTGATCGCGCTGCGGAAGGGGCGGCGGGCCGGGGCGCCCGCCAATCAGAGCCGGCGTAGTCTCCGTTAGCTGAGACGTTCGATGGCCTCGGCGTCAAGACCGCCGGGGATCACGAAAACCGGGCAGGTCATGTGCGCCATGCCTGCGCCGGTGAAGTGAGCGACGAGCGGTCCCGGACCACCCTCCCTTGCCGCGCCCAGAACCAGTGCCGACACCTCGGGGTGCTCCTCGAGGTACTTGCGCACCACCTTGATGTCCTCCCCGACCCGCACGGAGATCGCCGGCATCTTTTCACCCTGAGACAGAAGGTTGCCGGCCGCAGCGGTGACCAGTGTTTCCGCACGGGCACGCGCTTCCTCTTCGATCGTGGCCTGCACGCCGCCGAAGGCATTGAACGGCTGGGGCGGGACCACGGCAAGAAGGTGCAGCGCGCCTTCCGTCTTCGCGGCGCGACGGGCTGCGTATTGCAGGGCAACGAGGGCTTCTTCGCTCTCGTCGATGATGACCAGGTATATGCGCATGATTTCCTCTCGCTCCGGCTTATCGGGCCGATAGCAGCGCTGCGCAAGCCATGTTCATTGCGAAAAACGCGCGCCAAGGCGCTTGTGCGCAAGGCGCAATTTGTCCAAGGAAGGGCGAAATCCGTAACGACCTCCCCCGGACCATAAGGAACGCAGAGTTTCCATGCCCATCGAGATCAAGATGCCCGCCCTGTCCCCCACCATGGAAGAGGGCAAGCTGGCCAAATGGCTGGTGAAGGAAGGCGACACCGTCTCTTCCGGTGACATCATGGCCGAGATCGAGACTGACAAGGCGACCATGGAATTCGAAGCCGTGGACGAAGGCGTGGTCGGCAAGATCACCGTTCCGGAAGGGACCGAGGGCGTCAAGGTCGGGACCGTGATCGCCGTGCTGGCCGGGGAGGACGAGGATGCGTCCGCCATCGAAGCGCCCAAGGCTGCTGCATCCGGGGCTCCCAAGGCGTCTGCCGACAAGGCTCCCGCAGCGGCCGCGCCGAAGGAGGCGAAGGCCGCCGCTCAGCCGAGGCCGGCCGCCGCTGCGAAGGTGGCTTCTTCGGGCGACCGCGTCGTCGCCTCGCCGCTCGCGAAGCGCATTGCCGAAGCGAAGGGTGTGGACCTCGGCAGCGTCACCGGCTCGGGGCCCAACGGCCGCATCGTGAAAGCCGACGTTGAAGCGGCGGAGGGCGGCACCTCGAAGCCTGTTTCGGCAGCGCAGGCGAACACGCCGGCCACTGCGCCCGAAGCGACCCAGGCCCCTGCGGGATCGTCTGTCGAAATGGCGGACACCACCCGGGCCCTGCTTGACGCGCGTGTTCCGCATACGGTGGAAAAGCTTTCGGGCATGCGCAAGACCATCGCCCGTCGCCTTGCCCAGTCCATGCAGGAAGCGCCGCATATCTACCTCACGGTGGACGTGAAGCTCGACAAGTTGCTGGCCCTCCGGTCGGAGATCAACACCACGCTCGAAAAGCAGGGTGTGAAGGTTTCGGTCAACGACATGCTCGTGAAAGCCCTGGGCATGGCTCTGATCGCAGTGCCGGAGTGCAACGTGACCTTCGCCGGAAGCGAGCTTATCAAGTACGAGCGGGCGGACGTCTCGGTGGCGGTTTCCATTCCCAACGGCCTCATCACGCCGATCGTGCAGGGTGCGAACGAGAAGTCGTTCTCGGCCATCGCCAAGGCGACCAAGGATCTTGGCGCACGCGCCAAGGAAGGCAAGCTGAAGCCGGAAGAGTATCAGGGCGGCACCGCCTCCATTTCCAACATGGGCATGATGGGCATCAAGCAGTTCACGGCCGTCATCAATCCGCCGCAGTCGACGATCCTCGCCATAGGCGCCGGCGACAAGCGGCCGTGGGTCATGCCGGACGGATCGCTGGGCGTCGCAACGATCATGACTGCCACCGGCAGCTTCGATCATCGCGCGATCGACGGTGCAGACGGCGCGCGCCTGATGGCCGCGTTCCGCGAGTTCGTCGAAAACCCGCTGGCGATGATTGCCTGAAGGACCGTTCACGATGGAGAACGAGGCCGGAGATCTGGTCATTCGCGTCACCGCGATGCCGACCGACCTCAACCCCTATGGCGGTGTCTTCGGGGGCTGGCTGATGAGCCAACTCGCCCTGGGCGCCGCCTCCCTTGTGACCCGGCGGACAGGGCACAAGGCCGTCGTGGTGGGGGCCACGGACTTCACCTTTCCGGGTGCCATGGTCGTTGGTGACGAACTCAACGTCTATGCCCGTGTGGAGCGAACCGGCCGGACATCGATGACCGTGGTCACGCGGGGCCTGGGCCGCGCACGGGCGAGCGAGGACGAAGTGGAGGTTGCAAGGGGCACCTTCACGTTCGTCACGCTCGATGAGCACGATCGTCCCCGGCCGATAGAGGAAGCCGCCGTGCCGGCTCGCGCGAAAGCTTGAATTTGATGGACGATTTTCGCGATCCCGTCATCCGCGTCACGGCTATGCCGGCGGATACCAATGCATACGGCGACATCTTCGGTGGCTGGCTCCTGAGCCTGATGGACTCCGGTGCCGGCCTTGTAGCGGCACGCTATTCCCGCGGCCGCGCCGTCACTATCGCGCTGGACGGTATGAAGTTTCACAAGCCCGTGAAGGTCGGGGACGAAGTCTCCGTCTACGGTGCGATCAGGAAGGTGGGCCGGACCTCGATGACCATCGGCATCGAAGCCTATCGGCGTCACCGTGCAGAAGAAGAGCGTGTGAAGGTGACGGAAGCCATCTTCACCTTCGTCGCAATCGACGATGCGGGCTTGCCCCGCGTTATCGAACAGGAGGATTGAAAGTGGCAGAATCTTACGACGTCATCGTTCTGGGTTCGGGCCCGGGCGGCTACGTAGCGGCAATCCGCAGCGCGCAACTCGGCCTCAAGACCGCGATCGTGGAGCGGGAGCTGCTGGGCGGGATCTGCCTCAACTGGGGCTGTATCCCGACGAAGGCTCTGTTGCGCTCGGCCGAGATCATGCACCACATGAAGCACGCGAAGGACTACGGGCTGGCGGCGGAAAACATAACCGCTGACCTTGACGCCATCGTCAAACGCTCGCGCGGTGTGGCCAAGCAGCTCAACCAGGGCGTCACGCACCTGATGAAGAAGAACAAGATCACTGTCCACATGGGCACCGGCAAGCTCGTCGCGCCGGGCAAGCTGGAAGTGACCGGGGAGAAGGGCACCGAGACCCTTTCGGCCAAGCACATCATCATCGCCACCGGTGCGCGTGCGCGCGAACTGCCGGGTGCCAAGTCGGACGGCAACCGCATCTGGACCTATCGCCATGCGATGACCCCCAAGGAAATGCCCACGAAGCTGCTGGTCCTCGGTTCCGGCGCGATCGGCATCGAGTTCGCCAGCTTCTACAACGATATGGGCGTCGACGTGACGGTCGTTGAGATGATGGACCGCATCGTACCGGTCGAAGACAAGGACGTCTCCGCGTTCCTGGAAAAGGCGCTGACCAAGCAGGGCATGAAGATCCTGACCGGAGCCAAGGCGAGCGACGTCAAGGCAACGGACAAGGGTGTTTCGGTCAAGATCACCCCCAAGGGCGGCAAGGAAGAGACCCAGGAATTCAGCCACGTCATCGTCGCCATCGGTATCGTGCCCAACGTCGAAAATATCGGCCTCGAAGAGCTCAAGATCGAGCCGGACGAGAAGTTCTTCGTCAAGGTGGACGATTATGGCCGCACCAATGTGCCGGGCATCTGGGCCATCGGAGACTGCGTGAAGGGCCCCTGGCTGGCGCACAAGGCGAGCCATGAAGGGGTTACGACGGCGGAATCGATTGCCAAGGAGCTCGGCAACAAGGACGTCCACCCGCACCCGCTCGATCGCAACAACATTCCGGGCTGCACCTACTGCCACCCGCAGATCGCATCGGTCGGCATGACCGAGGCGAAGGCGAAGGAAGCGGGCTACGAGGTGAAGGCCGGTACGTTCCCGTTCATCGGCAACG
This sequence comes from Novosphingobium panipatense, assembly GCF_900182875.1. NCBI lineage: Bacteria > Pseudomonadati > Pseudomonadota > Alphaproteobacteria > Sphingomonadales > Sphingomonadaceae > Novosphingobium > Novosphingobium panipatense. Next base: position 337,243 of record NZ_FXUI01000002.1, on the reverse strand, counting down.
GCAAGGCGATCGCTCTGGGCGAACCCGAAGGCTTCGTGAAGACCGTGTTCGATGCAAAGACCGGCGAACTGCTTGGTGCCCACATGATCGGTGCGGAAGTGACCGAGATGATCCAGGGCTACGTCGTGGGCAAGACGCTGGAAACGACTGAGATCGAGCTGATGAATACCGTGTTCCCGCACCCGACGATCTCGGAAACGATGCACGAGGCGACGCTGGCCGCTTACGGACGTGCGATCCACATCTGAGCCACCTGAGCTGGATCGGGAACGGGGGCGGGCCGCAGGCTCGCCCCTTTTTTGTTGCCCTCAGGCGGCGATCAGGCTGCCAGCCTCACGATATGTTCGAAAACCGCAACGTGGAGCGGCTCTACGAACTCGCATCCCGCTGCGCCGTTGCGGGTCCAGCAGAGGCGGGCACTGAGCAGATGAAGGCCCGGTATTCGGATGCGCAGCGGCACCTGCATGCGCGCCTCGGGAAAGTGTTCGATCCGGAATCCTTCCGGCGAAAGGTCCTGGAGGTGAGCCGCTTTCCAAGGGCGCGTGGTTCCCTGCCGCACTTCGCACCATATCGACACCGCCGCGCGCGCCGCACGGGCTACACGGCAATCGTACTCAGCGGCATCGGGCTCAGGCATTGCGTCTCCAATCGGCGGGCCCCTGATGGTCGCTGAAAGTTACCAGGCCGTTAACGATCTAAGCTGCACCGAGGCTGGAAAATAGACGAGAATGCGACCTGGTACCTCCATCGCCTTGATCCTGGCGGCACGTCAAGCCATCTTCAGTGCCAATGCCGCCGGGTACGAATCCGGTTCCATGCGAGAGGAGATTGCCGTGGTTGAGGCTGTGTATCCGGTTCCTTCTGACTGGGCTGCGAATGCCTTGATCGATGATACGCGTTACCAGGAGATGTACCGCAGGTCCGTTGACGATCCGGAGGGGTTCTGGCGCGACGAAGCCATGCGGATCGACTGGATCCGTCCGTTCACGAGCGTGAAGCAGACGAGTTTCAACGAGGAGGATTTCGGCATTTCCTGGTTCGCGGACGGAACGCTGAACCTTTCGGCGAACTGCCTCGATCGTCATCTCGCCACTCGCGGAGAGCAGATCGCCATCCTTTGGGAGCCGGACGATCCGAAAAAACCGGAGCGGCGGATCACGTATCGTGAACTGCACGAGGAGGTCTGCCGCTTCGCCAACGTCCTCAAGGCCAGGGGCGTGCGAAAGGGGGAGCGGGTCACCATCTATCTGCCCATGGTTCCTGAGGCGGCCGTTGCGATGCTGGCGTGCGCGCGAATTGGCGCTATTCACTCCATCGTCTTTGCCGGCTTTTCCCCCGATGCGCTTGCAGGCCGCATCCGCGACTGCGACAGCCGGATCGTCATCACGGCGGATCAGGGCCTGCGGGGAGGAAAGACAATCGCGCTGAAGGCCTGTGTCGACGATGCCTTGGCGACGTGCCCGGGCGTCGACACGGTGATCGTGCTTGCCCATACCGGGGCGGACGTTCCAATGGTGGACGGGCGCGACTTCGACTGGGCTCTGGCGGTGGCCGAACAGAGTGCCGACTGCCAGCCGGCGGAGATGAGCGCTGAGGATCCGCTCTTCATCCTCTACACGTCGGGCTCCACCGGCAAGCCGAAAGGCGTTCTCCACACCACGGGCGGCTATGCCGTCTGGGCCTCGATGACGCATGAGTATGTGTTCGACTATCGCCCTGGCCAGATCTACTGGTGCGCCGCCGATATCGGATGGGTGACCGGGCACTCATACGTCGTTTATGGTCCGCTCGCCAACGGCGCCACCACCGTCATGTTCGAAGGTGTTCCCACTTATCCGGATGCGAGCCGATTCTGGCAGGTGGTCGACAAGTTCGGTGTGGAGATCTTCTACGGCGCGCCGACTGCCCTGCGGGCCCTCATGCGCGAAGGCGACGAATGGGTTGCGCGGACCAGCCGCCGGTCCCTGCGCCTGCTCGGCTCCGTCGGCGAGCCGATAAATCCGGAGGCATGGTCGTGGTATCACGAGGTCGTCGGAAAGGGACGGTGTCCGATCGTCGACACGTGGTGGCAGACGGAGACCGGCGGTATCATGATTTCCCCTTTGCCGGGCGCCACCGCGCTCAAGCCCGGATCGGCCACTCGACCGTTTTTTGGCGTGCAACCCAGGCTGCTCGATGCGGAAGGGAAAGTGATCGAAGGGCCTGGCGATGGCTGTCTGGTGATCACCGACAGTTGGCCGGGGCAGATGCGCACCGTCTGGGGCGATCACGAGCGGTTCTTCCAGACCTATTTCAGCACGTTCAAGGGTACGTACTTCACAGGGGACGGCTGCCGGCGTGACGAAGACGGCTACTACTGGATCACCGGCCGCATCGATGACGTAATCAACGTGTCCGGACACCGGATGGGCACGGCCGAGATCGAAAGCGCGCTTGTGGCACATCCCAAGGTTGCCGAGGCCGCCGTTGTCGGAATGCCGCACGACATCAAGGGGCAGGGCATCTACGCCTTCGTGACCTGCAATGTCGAGGTCGAGCCCGACGAGGCGCTTCGCAGGGAGCTTGTTGCCTGGGTCCGACGCGAGATCGGCCCCGTGGCAACGCCCGATGTCCTCCAGTTCGCTCCCGGGCTGCCCAAGACCCGTTCTGGCAAGATCATGCGTCGCATCCTGCGAAAGATCGGCGAGAATGACGTAGCGAACCTGGGCGACACCTCCACGCTGGCCGACCCGTCGGTGGTCGATAACCTGCTGGCGAATAGGCCCCAGCCAGCGACTGCCTGAGGGTGGCGGGCGCGCGCTTTTCGCCTCGGTTGGAAAGCGCGTGCCCGTGTTGCGGGAAGGAGCCGAAGGTGTATGAGCGCCCCCGAAGTTCACATCGGGGAAAACTACGAAGATGCTGCCCAGGATCCAAACCGCTCCCTCGTTCAAGGACAACCTTCTGCAGATGCCGTCGATCGAGGGCGTGCAGCGCATCGATCTGGTGGACGATGCGGGTTCTGCGGTCGCCAGCATCGAAAACAAGCCGGGCAAGCAAGGCTCGCTCGCCGTCTACCAGTACCTTCGGCAAGCGTTCGGCCGTCTGGACGCAAACGCGGCCGAACATGGCCTTCTCGTCTTCGGAGAACACACGCAGGATGCGCGCAATCGGCCCGGCGCTCATCCGAACATTGATTTGCTGCTTGCCACCGCAACCGGCGGCCCTGTGTTACGCATCGAGGTGATTTCAACCGACATCTGAATTCTCCCCGACTTAGCTTTGGCGTGTCGTGCGGCAGGGGCGCGTGCAGTCGATGAAATGATGTACCGGCTCCGCGCCGTGAAAAGGATGGCATCGGCCAACAGGCGGCCGATGCCATGGGCCGTCCCTTTGCCGTTGACCGGCAGTTCTCAAATGATACGATACACAGTGTTGCATAAGTGCAGGGTTGCTTCTCTGCACGGGCAACGCACGCAGTAGGAGGGCACCGCGGGCACGCGCGGTGCTTCGCGACATGCGGAACGGGAGATCGAGGATGCAGAGGCTGGCGGAGCGGGATTATTTCACAGACTACGAGATCTTGAAGGAGCCTTACGCCTTCTTCGACGCCTTGCGGGAGCATGGCCCGGTATTCCAGCCGCCCGGCAAGGATTACTTCATCGTCACCGGCTTCGACGAGACGCTGGAAGTTCTGAAGAACCATGACGCCTTCTCCGCCGTGATCGGGCTTCAGGGTGCCGCCGCTCCGCTGCCGTTCACGCCTCACGGATCGGACATAACGCAGCAGATCGAGCAGCATCGCGCGCAGTTCGCGGGCGGTGACCAAGTCGTCAATCTCGATGACGATGCCCATACCCGGTTGCGCGCGCTCATCAACACGCTCTTTACGCCGTCCCGGCTCAAGGCCAGCGAGGCCTTCATCGCGGAGTACTCGGATCGGATGGTCCGGGAAGCCGTGGCTGCCGGAGGCGTCGAACTCATCGGCAAGATTGCCACGCCGTTCGTGACGGTGGTCGTGGCGGACCTGCTGGGCGTGCCGGTAGAAGACCGGCAGGTGTTCATGGACGCGATTGCCGCCGCACCGCCGCCGGGGAGCCTGGACGGCAGCAATCCCATGGAGGGAGAGAACCATCCCTTTGCCGTCATGGGGCGCTACTTCTACGGCTACATCGCCGAACGCCGTGCAAACCCGAGGCCGGACATCCTCACCGAACTTGCGGAGGCGACTTATCCGGACGGGACGAAGCCGGAAGTGCATGACCTGGTGCTGCTTGGTATGTTCATGTTCGGCGCAGGACAGGACACCAGTGCGAAGCTGCTGGGCAACGCGATGAAGTATCTCGTCGCCCGTCCGGAATTGCAGGATCAGCTGCGCGACGACCCCGGGATGATCCCGGCGTTCCTTGAAGAGGTGCTGCGTATCGAGGGATCGACGAAGCAGACGGCGCGGCTTGCCCGAAAGGATACGCAGGTCGGCGGTGTGAAGATCCCAGCGGGTACAAAGGTGCTTGTGGCTCTTTCAGCCGCGAACCGGGACGCCCGTCGCTGGGTAAACCCGAACGACCTCATTCTTGGCCGCAGGAGGATCGTCGAACATGTGGGCTTCGGACGCGGCAAGCACGTCTGCGCCGGCGCGCCGCTCGCGCGTGTGGAGGTTCGAGTGATCCTGGAGAAGTTCCTCGAGTACACCTCGAGGATCGAGCTTGACCCGGCACGGCATCCGAACGGAGTCGCCGACCTCGTCTACGAACCGAGCTTCATCATCCGCGGACTTGCGGAGATGCACCTCAAGTTGACTCCCGCCGAGAAACTTGGAGCCAGGATCGCTTCCGCCGCCGAGGCCTGACGGGTGCTTGTAGTGGGTGACGTTTCAGGGACGGACTCTCTGCCTGGATCCTGCCGGCTCTTGTGCCCCTGATCAGGTGAGGAGCACTGCCCCCGGAACTTGAACGTCCGGGGGCAGTGACGCCTTACTTCAAGCCGCGAGCCTTCAGCATCGGCTCCACCTGTGGATCGTGGCCCGTGAAGTCGCGGAACATCTCTCCGAAGTCCTTCGTATGGCCCTGGCCGAGGAAGGTCTTGCGGATATGTTCGCCGTTCGCGCGCGTCATGCCGCCGTTCTTCTCGACCCAGTCCCAACCGTCATGCGCGAGCATCTCGGTCCAGATGTATGAGTAGTACCCGGCCGCATAGCCGTTGTCCCAGATATGGCGGAAGTACGGAGTGCGGTAGCGGGGCGGGATGAGATCGGTGGCGAGGCCGGACGCCGCGAGAGCCTTGGCCTCGAACGCCATGGGCGCCTGCGCGGCCTGTTCCGGCGTGAGTTGGTGCCAGTCGTTGTCCAGCATCGCTGCCGACAGGGTCTCGCCCAGCCCCAGGCCCTGGTTGAACGTGGAAGCCGCCTTGATCTTCGTCACCAGGTCGGCGGGAATGACCGCGCCCGTCTGGTAGTGCTTGGCGTAGCTGTTCAGCACGACCGGCAGCGTCCCGAAGTTCTCGTTGAACTGGCTGGGGAACTCCACGAAGTCGCGCGCTGTGCTGGTGCCGGAGAGCGAAGGGTACTTCTGGCTTGCGAACAGGCCATGCAGGGCATGCCCGAACTCGTGGAACATGGTCATCACATCGTCGAAGCTGGCAAGCGCGGGCTGGCCCTCTGCGGGAGGAGCGATGTTCAAGGTGTTGGTGATGACGGGCTTCGTGCCGTGCAGGTAGGACTGCTCGACGAAGTTGTTCATCCAGGCACCGCCGCGCTTGTTCGAGCGGGCGAACGGGTCGAAGTAGAACAGGCCCAGCAGTGTGCCGTCCGCCTCGTGCACTTCATAGGCGCGCATCGTGGGGTGATAGACCGGCAGATCGGCACGCCGCTTGAAGGTCAGGCCATAGGTCTTGTTTGCGGCGAAGAACACGCCGTCCTCCAGCGTGCGCCACACTTCGAAGTAGGGCTTGATCTGGTTCTCGTCGAGATTGTAGCGCGCCTTGCGCACCTTCTCCGCATAGTAGGCCCAGTCCCAGGGCGCGAGCGGCTCGCTCTGTCCTTCCGCCTTCGCTGCGTCGGCCAGCAGCTTCGCCTCACGGTCCTGCGTGGCGCGCAGGGCAGGAACGAAGCCCTTCATGAACTCCATCGCCTGACCGGGCGTTTTCACCATGCGGTCGTACATCTGGTACGTCGCAAAGTCGGGTGCGCCGACCAGCTTCGCCTTGCGCGCGCGCAAGGTCGCTATCTGCGTGACCATCGCCGTCGTGTCATAGGCGTCCCCGCCCGAGGTGCGGTTGACGCTGGCATCCCACAACCGTTTGCGGCTGGTTCGGTTCGTCAGACTGCTCAGGGCCGCTTGCTGAGTGGTGTTGTTGAGCGCCAGCATGAACTTGCCGGGGTGGCCCTTCTCGGTGGCGAGGGCGGCGGCGGCGGCGATCTCTGCCTGCGAAAGGCCCGCCAGCTCTGCTGCAGTGTCGAAAACGGGCGCCTTGGCTGCGGTGGCCGTTGTCAGCTTCTGCGAGAAGGCGGTCTCAAGCTTGGCGATCTCCAGGTTCATCGCCTTGAGCTCGGTCTTCTGCGCGGAAGACAGCAGGGCGCCGCGATGAACGAACTTGTCGTAGGTCGTCTGCAGGAGCATGGCGTCTTCGCCCGTCAGCGCCTTGCCCTGCGGGCTGTCGTGGACGGCCTTGACGCGGGCGAAAAGCCGTTCGTCGAGGTAGATGTCGTCGTTGAGGGCGCTGATCAGCGGGCTGACCGCCGTATCCACCGCGTCGAGCGTGTCGTTGGTGTTGGCGGAGGTCAACTGGCCGAAGACGCTGTACACACGGCCCAGCAGGTCGCCTGACCGCTCGATGGCAACGATGGTGTTCTCGAACGTGGGCGCGGAACGGGCGAGAGTGATCGCGCGGATCTCCTGGCGCTTGGCCGCAATTCCCGCTTCGATCGCGGGCTGCCAGTCGGTATCCTTGTAAGCGGTGAAGTCAGGCGCCTGGAGATCCAGGGTGCTGGGCTTGGCGAAGGGGCCGGAATATGTCGCAACGGTTGCCGTAGCGGCATCCTTGGCAAAAGCTGTCACGGGAATTCCTCCAAGCAGGCCGGCGCCGAGGACGAGTGGGGCGGCAGCGGCCATGAGGCGGGTCTTCATCGAGTGGTTCTCCTGATCCGGCGGACGTGCTGCGGACGCGAGCACACCGCCGAAGTGGTCGATGCCCAAGCTTCAAGCGCAGATGCTTGTCAGACGCAAGCTTTGCGGTGCGAAATCAGAGGGCTTGCAGGGCTCAGACCTCTCGCAGATCGCAATGCGGCGGGTCATCCGAAGAGCCATGAGCCCAGCAGGCGGCCGGGCAGCAGCGTGAACATGCCGGCCACCGCAAGAGACAGGTAAGTGAGCGACATCGTGCGGCGATGCGCCGCAATGTTCCCCCGCCGGGCTTGCAGGATGCCGCGTGGGATCATCACCAACACCAGCACGGACAGCCCATGGATAAGACCGAGGCCGCCAGGCAGTCCGAAACTGGAGAGCGCCGCCACCATCATCAGGCCCCCCCAGATCCGTCCCGCCGTGCGATGGGCCTTGTCTCCCTTGCGGCGCAGCAGGACGTAGGCACCCACCGGCAAGGCGGGGATCACGGAGAGCAGGTGCAGCGTCAGCCAGAAGCCGCTGCCACTTGACCTTCCCGCGGCTCCGCCTGCAAGGCCTTGGATTAGAGCCAGCAGTATGGCGCCCCCGGCGATCGCACCTGCAATGACGATCCTCCGGTCGTAATCTGGCCCCGCGATCCTGGAGCGTGCAAGTATGTTCATGAATGTCTCCTTCTTGCCGCACGCTAGGCCCTATGCGGGCAAGCGCCAGCGCCGCTTCGTGTCTGGCACCGCGGCATTCGCGGGTGGGGCAGGACGGTGATGCCGGTGCCATTCGCGAAGCGTGAACTGGACGGCCGCCCGCAGGGTGTGCCCCGATGGCGCCGGGAGATGCTCGTGCTCTCCGGAATAATCCTGGCCATGACCGCACTTGGCCCGTTCAGCTCCTACGCGTCACCGCTGACGTCCAGGTTCCTTCATTGGGCGCTTCTTCTGCTGACTGGATACGCATTCTTCCGCCCAGTCATTTGGGCCGGGCAGGCTCTGGCCGATCGCACAGGGCTCTCGCAGTCTGCAGCGCTCGCGGTTGCCTGCCTGCTCGGCGCGGTGCCGACTAGTGTTGCCGCCGCACTCGTGTTCGGCGGCGTGCACTGGAGGGAGATGACGATCGACCAACTCGCGTTGATCTACATTCAGGTCCTGATCGTGGGTGCGACGGTGACGGTGGTCCAATTGCTGGCTTGCAAGGGGCAGCCTGCAGTGAAGGGTGTTTGCTCACCGGACACGTCGGGCGGGGCGGCGTCGCTGCTTCAGCCGCTGGACAACGGCGGAGACCTATCCCGTCCGGTGAACGGCCTGACGATCGAAGCAGGCAGCCCGGCCGAGTTCAATAAGCTTCTCCCACCCCACCTGGGTACGGAGGTGATTTGCCTGAGGAACGAGGATCATTATGTCAGGGTCTATACCACCTTGGGCAACGTCCTCCTGCTCATGCGTATGCGCGATGCCGTGACGCAGCTTGCAGGCCAGGGTGAGCGGGTGCACCGCAGTTGGTGGGTCGCCACCGCTGCCGTCACTCTCGTTATCCGAGAAGGTCGTAACGTGCGTCTAAGGTTGTCGGATGGGCGGGAAGTGCCCGTTGCCCGCTCTGCGGTGGCGGAACTGCGCGCGAAGGGGTGGCTCCAGGCCCTGCCTGCAGTCGCCTGAGGGGATGCCCCGCAGGATCTTGCCTCATGCGTTTGCGACGCTAGTGTTAGGGTATTCCATCTCAAAGGAAATCTTCCTTGTACAAGACATTGCGATTTGCCCTGGCCACCACTCTTGTCCTTCTGAGTTCCACCTCCATGTCTTACGCTGCAACACCCGCACCCGCCGACCCGCGCGATCCCGCAGACTCGTTGATCTGGCTGGAAGATCTCGACAGCGCACGCTCCATGGAGTGGGTGAAGTCGCACAACGCCACCACCGAACAGCGCCTGCAGGCAGACCCCCGCTATCAGCGCTTCTACAACGAAGCCCTTGCCATCATGGGTGCGAAGGACCGCATCCCGGCACCGCGCTTCCTGAACGGCCAGATCTACAACTTCTGGCAGGATGAGCAGCACCTGCGGGGCATCTGGCGCCGCACGACGCTGGCGGACTATCGCAGCGCGGAGCCGAAGTGGGAAACGGTGCTGGATATCGACGCACTCGGCAAGGCGGAAGGGAAGAGCTGGGTCTTCAAAGGCGCCAGCTGCCTCGAGCCCGAGCAGCGCCGGTGCCTCATCTCGCTTTCGAACGGCGGCGAAGATGCCGTCGAACTGCGCGAATTCGACCTTGTTTCCGGGACGTTCGTGGAAGGGGGCTTCCGCATACCGCGCGCCAAGCAGGGAGTTGCCTGGGAGGACGCCGATCATCTGTTGCTAGCAACCGAATGGACGCCTGGCGATGTAACCGCTTCCGGCTACGCTTATGTGGTGAAGCGTGTCGCCCGTGGACGCCCACTGTCCGAAGCGGTCGAGCTTTATCGTGGCCAGAAGAGCGACGTCGCCACTGCGCCGTCCGTGCTGCATGATGGTCAGGGCCGGTCACTCACGCTTATCGTGCAGGCGCTCGACTTTTTCCATTCGCGCACGCTTGTTCTGGGCAAGGACGGCAAGCCGCGTGAACTCAAGATACCGCAGAAGGTTTCCGTTGCCGGGCTGGTGGCAGGCCAGGTTGTGTTCAGCCTCGATGAAGCCTGGGGGGACTTGCCTTCCGGCGCCGTCGCAACGGCGCCTCTCGACGACGTGATCGCTCACCCTGATGCGATCAGGGCGCGGCTGGCCTGGAAGCCGGGTGCGCGACAGGCGCTGGAGGGGGTTTCGACCAGCCGTGACCGCCTGCTGCTCTCGATCCTCGACAACGTGAACGGCAGTCTGCTTTCGCTGGAGCCGACCGAAGATGGTACCTGGAAAGCCACGAAGCTGCCGCTTCCGGACAAGCTGGCGCTCGGCTTCGGTTCGGCGGACACCCGCAGCAACCTGGTCTTTGCAGCGGCCGAAGGCTTCACGACCCCGAGCAGCCTCTATCTCGTAGATGCCGCATCCGCGTCCGCCGAGCCGATCAAGAGCCTGCCGGCGCGTTTCGACGCCAGCAACCTGGTGGTTGACCAGTTCGAAGCGAAGTCCACCGATGGAACGATGGTTCCGTACTTCCTTGTCCATCGCAAGGACATGCCGCTCAATGGCTCCACGCCTGTCCTCCTCAACGCGTACGGTGGCTTTCAGGTAAGCTCCACGCCCTCCTACTCGGGCACTACCGGAAAGCTGTGGCTGGAGCGGGGCGGCGCATACGCGGTGGCCAACATCCGCGGTGGTGGCGAGTTCGGCCCTGACTGGCATCAGGCAGCCCTCAAGACCAAGCGCCAGATCGCTTATGACGACTTCGCCAGCGTTGCGCGGGACATGATCGCGCGCAAGGTCACTACGCCGAAGAAGCTGGGCATCGTGGGCGGTTCCAACGGCGGGCTGCTGATGGGTGTGCAGATGACTCAGTTTCCTGAGCTGTACAATGCGGTGGTGATCCAGGTGCCGCTGCTCGATATGATCCGCATCAGCAAGATCGCCGCCGGCGCGAGCTGGCAGGGTGAATATGGCGATGTCTATGCCGATCCTGAGGCGCGTGCTTTCTGGCTGAAGAATTCTCCTTACCATGCCCTCAAAAAGGGCGGAAAATACCCGGAGCCGTACATCTTCACCACCACGCGCGACGATCGTACCGGCCCCCAGCACGCGCGTAAGTTCGCCGCGCGCATGGAGGATCTCGGCCTGCCGTTCTACTACTACGAGAACACCGAAGGCGGGCACGGATCGGGCGCCGACATCAAGCAGTCGGCCAAGACCAGCGCCTTGTGGATGACTTATCTCGCGCGCAAGCTGGAAGATTGATCGGGATATTCCCCAGTCTTGCCCTGCAGGGCTGGGGGATCCGCCTGTTTTCTCTTCATGAAGCAGTCGGGCAGGTAGATCGACGCTGCCGGCCTGTTTACCCCAGCTTGAACCGCGTAGGTGGCAACTTCATTCCGGGAACGTCCGATCGCCCACGAAGAAGGAAGGAGTGCGGCGCGGAGATATTTCCCCCTACCTTGAGCGTGTCACCGCCGTCGGCCGGAACTACATTGAAATACATATCGCGCATGTCTTCGCCGCCGAAGCGAAGCTGGGTGATCGAGCCGGCAGCTCCCGGGTAAGGCGCAAGCTCACTCCCGCCGGAAGTGAGACGGGTAAAGGCGCTTGAGCGGAAGCCCGTGATCCAGACATTGCCGTCAACGTCGAGCGCCATGCCGTCTGCGTCCTCCTTCTCAAGAACGAGCCGGCGATTTGAAAGCAAAAGGTCCGCGCTCACGTCGAATGCCCAGGTGCCCCGGAAGGTGTCGTTGCAGTAGAAGCGGTTTCGCCCGGCATCGAACATGATGCCATTGCTAAAGCCAATATCGGCAAGCAGGATCACCTCGCCCTCGGCGGTCAGGCGGTAGATTCGGGTGGGGCCCGTCGCCTTCCCGGCGATGACCATCTCGATATCGATGGTGCCGAAAAACATGCCGCCTGCACCATCGGGCGCCAACTCGTTCACGCCGTTGATGGGCTTGCCATCGATCTGCTGCAACAGCCAGCCTGACCTTCCCGTGTCGGGATCGTTCCACATGATCCCACCTTCGCCCGTCGAAAGCACCGCCCCATCCGCGTTCACCAGAACGCCGCCCGTCCATTTTCGGTCAGTGTTGAAGGACGTGACGCTGGTCCCGTCGGGCTTCACGCCGTGAACGCCCCCGCCGATGACATCGCTGTACCAGATGATGTCACGCCGGTGATCAATCGCCAGACCTTCAAGATATAGCCCGGTCGCGATGGTTTCTATCGTGGCAGCTTCGCCGTGCGCCATCGTCGTCTCTCCCCCGATCGGTTGTGCTCATCAGGCCCGCGGGGCATCGCGCCCTCGGGTTCTACGGCTTACATTTTCACTTTGTAGGAGGCATACTGCGGCGGCGACGCTCCGGTGCCAGCGCGGACGGACGGGGGGTACTTCCCGCCGATATCCGTGATGCCGTAGTCCCGGCCGACCTCCGCTCCGATCACCGTCTTGCCGTTGAACCGGGCCACCATGGCGGGATCGTTGAACATGGCCCATGCCAGATGGCCGGTATAGCCGGCGGATTCCAACGTGCCTTCCAATTGCCGGCGCAACTCTGGCCTCGCTTCGAGCATGCCGGCCATGCGCTCGGTCGTGAGGGCGCCCATCCAGACGGAGGTGCAGGCCACGTTGGCACCGGCATCTGCAAAATCCGTACCCATGTCGAATGCCATCTTGTCCACCGCGGCCTTGTGAGCGCCGTAGCTGGGACCCATGCAGTAGTGCATCGAACCCGGGGAGGACGTGAAGAGGATCAGCCCCTTGTCCTGCCGGACCATATGTGGCGCGGCGTACCACGCGGTGACGAAGCCGCTGCGTGCCCCGACCGTGATCATGTCGGCCACTTCGAGTGCCTTTTCCCAGAACTGGCCGGAGTGCGCGGTGAGGGCACTGCCCTGCCAAGCGGCGTTGTTGACGAGAATGTCGATCCGCCCTTGCTCCGCGATCACCCGCTCGATCAGCGCCCTGATCTGGTCGTCGTCCGAGGAGTCGCAGCGAACGGCGATGCCTTGCCCGCCGGCTTCCGTTACTTCGCGAGCCGTGGCGTGGATGGTGCCGGGAACTTCCGCGTCGCCTTCGTTTTCCGAACGTCCTGTGACATAGACCGTGCAGCCGTGGGAGCCCAGAGCCACGGCTATTCCCCGACCGGCGCCCCGGCTGGCGCCCGTCACGATTGCGATAGCTCCCACTTCCCGCCCTCTCATATGTGATCGCGTAAATTCGTAATCATGTTAGCGGGAGCGAAGCACGGGTCAAACGGGAGGGGGGGACACCGCGCAAGCGTCGATAACATATCGTGGCCGCGAACGGCCCACCGCTTCCGATCAAACAGCCGCAGACAGGCCCATCCAGACCGCCATGGCGATCATCATCAGGTTCTCGGTGAGCGACACGAATCCCAGCGGCACATTGCTGGACCCGCCGACGCAGGCGCATTTCAGTTCCCTGCGGTCCAGGTAGACCGCCTTGAAAACGGACACGGCGCCCACGGTTCCGATGAACAGCGCCGTTGGCACGGAAAGCCAGGTCAACACGCCTGCTATCATCAGCACGCCGGCCAGTCCTTCCGCAAAGGGATAGACGTAGGAGTAGGGCACCCAGCGCCGTGCCAGCAGGTCGTAGTTGAGAAACATGGTAGCGAAGCTCTCGACGTTCTGGAGTTTGAGAAGAGCGAGCACGGCCATGCTGAAGCCGATAAACCATTCACCGGCGCGGATGGTAAATGGCGTTCCGTATACGGCGTAGCTTACCGCCAGCGCCATCAGCGCAGTCACGGCAAAGAGGGCAATTACGGGTTTGTAGGAGGTGGCCCTGGGATCCGGGACCGTCTTGCCGAAATGCCGGCGAAGGTCGTCGTAGCCCCCCACACGCTCGCCTGCGATGAAGATCTGCGGCGTGGTTTTAACCCCGTGTTCCGCCTTGAAGGCGTCGGTTTCTTCTCGTGTTTGCAGCCAGTGATCCTCAACTTCGTAGCCCTGGCGGCGCAGAAAATCCTTGGCCTTGAGGCCGTAGGGGCAGACATGCGTCTCCATGACCATGCGGTAGAGAATGGCGCGGCGCGGGTCGGCGAGCGAGATCATGCGGCAGCTTTCACCTTGTTTTCCTTGTGCTGCCACGCATATAGGGTCTGTACCATGGTACGGAGTCAAGACATGGCAGTACTGACGATCGCCGGACTCGCGCGTGCGGGGAACGTTGGCGTCGAGACGGTGCGCTACTACCAGCGCCGCGGTCTTCTGCAGACGCCTGACCGGCCGGGCGGCGCCGGCCATGCGGGCGGTGTACGGCGTTACGCTGAGGAGGACGTGCGCCGGCTTCGGTTCATCCGTTCGGGCCAGGCCGCAGGGTTCACGCTGGAGCAGATTGCCGAACTGCTGGCTCTGGATGCCACCGACGACCGGGCACGGGCTCGCGCGCTGGCGCACGAACGCATCGCCGCCCTGGACCTGAAGATCGCGGAACTGGAGGAGGCGCGCGCTTCACTTCTTCGTCTCGCCCGGGAGTGCGCAGACGGATCGGACGGACCGTGCCCTATCCTCGCCTCATTCGAACACAGCTAAGATTGTGAATCACAGGCGCCTGACGGGTTCCCAATCGGGAAGAGCAGATGTGAAGTTGCGTGCTCCCGCAGTGAGGTGATGCAATCGCCGGTCCGACTGAGGCGTCGCCACCCCTCGGTCCGTCATCCCAGCCGCGCGATCGTCACCATCCTCACCAGATCGGACAGCGTCCTCGCCTGCATCTTCATCATCACGTTCGCGCGATAGACCTCGACCGTTCGGGCGCTGATCTCCAGGTCGAAGGCAATCGCCTTGTTCGCCTGCCCCGCAACAAGGCCATCCATAACCTCTCGCTCCCTGGGGCTGAGAGTGTCGATACGATCGAGTACCGCCTGCCGCTCGGCTCCTGCCGTCTCCTCGTCGCTGTGCCTCGCAAGCGCATCGCAAATGGCGGTGATCATGACGTCGTCGTCGAACGGCTTTTCGATGAAATCGGCAACTCCTGCCTTCATCGCCTGGATGGCGAGGGGTACGTCGGCATGGCCGGTCACCACGATCACGGGCGTGCCTGCCGACCTGCGCCGCAGTTCCTCGGCGAGTTCCACGCCCGTCATGCCCGGCATCCTCACATCGGTGACTACGCAGGCACCGGCAAGGGGGGGAGCCGATTTCAGGAAAGCATCGGCTGAAGCGAAGGAGCGGACCCGGATACCCGCCACATCGAGCAGGAATTCCAGCGAGTGGCGCACGCTTTCATCGTCATCAATGACGTAAACGATGGGATCACGGGACATCGTAAAGACCTTCTTTTTCCACGCGCGGCAGCGTGAAGCGGAACAACGCACCGCCCCCTTCCGCCGGCTCGGCCCAGATGCGGCCGCCGTGGGCTTCGACAATGGTGCGCGAAATTGACAAACCAACTCCCATCCCGGTTCGCTTGGTCGTGATGAAGGGCTGAAACAGGCGATCGGCAACCTCGGAGGAAATGCCTGGCCCAGTGTCGCCCACCGTCACACGTGCCATCTCGCCCTCGAACGGCTCGATGCACACTGTTAGCTCGCGTTTTTCCAGATTCGAAGCGCTCATCGAATCGACCGCGTTTCGAACAAGGTTGAGGACGACCTGCTGCACCTGAACCTTGTCCGCCAATACGCGGTCGACCTGCTCGCTGAAGTCATATTGCACGCGTATGCCGTAGTCCTTCGCCCCGACAAGTGCCAGCGCGCTTGCCTCCTCCACGAGCCTGGGCAGGCTTTCGAGGGAACGCTCGGTCTCTCCGCGTGCGACGAAGTCGCGGAGGCGCCGGATGATGTCGCCCGCTCGCAGGGCCTCGGCAGCCGCTCGCCCGACAGCGTCGATCACACGGGAGTTGGCAACCTCCTCCCGCTCGAGGAGCATCCGGCTACCCTTCAGATAGTTCGCGATCGCGGAAAGGGGCTGGTTCAGTTCATGTGCCAGAGCCGAGGCCATTTCGCCCAGGGCGGTGAGACGGGAGATGTGGACCAGCTCGTTCTGCATCTCCTGCAGCCGGGCTTCCGCATGCTGGCGCTCGGTCAGGTCGCGTATGAAACCGGTGAAGAAGCGGCTGCCATTGACCTGCACTTCGCCTACCGCCAGCTCGATCGGAAAGGTGGAGCCGTCGCGCCGCTCGCCAACCACGATCCGGCCATGGCCGATGATGCGCCTTTCACCCGTGCGGTAGTAGCGTTCCAGGTATCCGTCGTGCGCGGAGCGGTAAGGTTCCGGCATCAGCACTTCGACGTTCTTGCCCGCGATCTCGTCGGCGCGCCAGCCGAACATCTGTTCCGCAGCGGGGCTGAAGTCACGGATCAGGCCGTCTCCGTCAATGACGACCATCGCGTCAGGAACCGTGTCGAGGATCGAACGCAGGTGGGCCTCCCGGTTCGCCAACTCCGCGCCGGCGGCTTCGGTGTCGAGGCGCGCCCTCTGGAACCACTCGCCGCCGACCGCGATGGCGAGGCCGATTACCACGAAAGCAGCCGCAGCGATCAGACTGCCATTTTCGACCGGCCCCGTCAGGCGATCGCACAGCAACCCCGCGGCCGCACCGGCAAACGCGGCGAGAGCGCCGGCGCGAAAGCCAGAGAGCGCACTCGCGACAACGACTCCGGGGACGAAAAAGATGAACGTCGCTCTCGATCCAAGATCATGAGCGAACAGCAGCCGGACCGCGGAACCGCCTGCAATGGCGATGAGAGCCAGGAACAGGGCGACCGGAAGAGACAGGCGGGGCAGGAAGCGGCTGGCGAAGCGGCCACGCCCCACCTCCGGTAAACCCCTTAGGGGCCGCTCGGTAGGGACATCATCCAAATTTTGGCACCTCTTCTGATCCCCTACCTACGGCGCATCGGCGGCACACAAGCAATCGTGCCGCGAACCGGAGACGTTCAATGACTGCACCGTTCATCGATCTTGGGGTCCATCATAAGGCCGGCGGCCTTTCGGACAAGGTCGCGCTCGGCTTCACCAAGGTGCTGCGCTGGTGCGCTGACACTTTCTTCGCACAGCGCTATGGTCACCGTGCCGTGGTTCTGGAAACGGTCGCCGCTGTTCCCGGTATGGTCGGCGCGACGATCAACCACCTCACGTGCCTGCGTCGGATGTGCGACGACAGGGGGTGGATCAGGACGCTCATGGACGAGGCCGAAAACGAGCGTATGCACCTCATGACCTTTATCGAGGTCTCCAAGCCCACGTGGTTCGAACGCGCGGTGATCATCGGCGTGCAGTGGGTCTTCTACGTGTTCTTCTTCGCCCTCTACCTCGTCAGCGCGAAGACCGCTCACCGCGTGGTCGGCTACTTCGAGGAGGAAGCCGTGATCAGCTACACGCACTACCTCGCCGAAATCGATGAGGGGCGCAGCCCGAATGTTCCGGCACCCGAGATCGCCCGCCGCTACTGGGGTCTGCCAGAAGACGCCACGCTGCGCGACGTGGTGCTGGTTGTCCGCGCTGACGAAGCGCATCACCGCGACGTCAACCATGGCTTCGCCAACGAATTGGCCGGGTTGCCAGTCGGCGCCATTGCCAAGTGCCCGCCGCATGCGGAGCTTTTGCCCAACTGGAAGAAGGCTGCCTGACTGCAGGCACGGCGGGGAGGACAGGGCATGCACGAGGATCATTCCATCCTGCTGTTCGAGAGCGATCAGGCAGTCCTGTCCTCCCTGCAGTTTGCGCTCACGCTCCAGGGGTTTATGGCCGAGGATGGCAGCACCTCTGGACTGAGCGCTGCAGCCTCATGCCTTGTGATCGACCAGCGATACAGGGCCGATGGACTCGCTTTCCTCGCACAGCTTCGCGCCGACGGGATCAAGGCGCCGGCGGTCCTTCTGGCGACCAACCCCACGCCGCGATTGCAGCGCCGCGCGGAGGCCTTCGATGTCGCCATCATCGAAAAGCCATTGCTGGGAGACGAACTTCCAGTCGCGCTTCACGCTCTTCTCACGTCCAGCAAGGCCGCCTGATATGGCACACAGCCCCATCAGGGAAGAAGACATCGCCCGGCTGGTGCCGACCTTCTACGGGCGCGTCAGGCAGGACAGCCTGCTTGGACCCATCTTCAACGACGCTGTCACCGACTGGGCTCATCATCTGGCGACGCTACAGGATTTCTGGTCATCGGTGCTGCTCGCAAGCGGGCGCTACAAGGGGCAGCCGATGATCGCCCACGTGCGCCATGAGAACCGCATGAGTCGTGAAGCGTTCGGCCGCTGGCTTGATATCTGGCGCCAGACCACGAGCGAACTTTTCGAGCCGGCCATGGCCGCCATGCTTCAGGAGAAGGCGGACCGCATCGCTGAAAGCCTGCAGCTGGGGATGAGCTTCTACCGCGACAGGAAATCGGCATGAGTGCGACAATTCCCCCGGGTGCCGTTGCCTACCAAAGGACGCCGACTTTCACCGAGACGACGATTCCTGATGCTCTTCGGAAGGACCACGCGACGAAGGCAGGTGCCTGGGGGCTGATCCGTGTGGAACATGGAACGTTGCGCTATGTCGTCACGGACCATCAGCGAACGCCAACGGAACGTATCCTGACCCCGTCGGCCGAGCCCGGCGTGGTGGAGCCCACCATCCTTCACCATGTGGAGCCGCTCGGACCAGTGCGTTTTCACGTCGAGTTCCTCAGGCTCCCATGACAGCCGGAGCCGGTGCCGGAGCCGGTGCCGACCTCAATGCCTCATTTTCAGAAAGACAAAGGAGCACCTAATGCGAACCGTCTCTCCTGCCGCCATGCAGATCGTCAAGAGCACGGCTCCCGCCATCGAGCAGTATGGGGTGGACATCACCACCGCCATGTATGCACGCCTGCTGCAGGATCCGGAGATCGCAGCCATGTTCGATCGCGCCGCGCAGGAAAGCGGCGAGCAGCCGAGGCGTCTGGCCGGCGCCATCCTTGCTTACGCCAAGAACATCGACAAGCTGCAGAATCTTGGACCAGCCGTGCAGCGGATGGTGGCGCGCCATGTGGAAACGGGCGTGAAGGCCGAGCACTACCCGCAGGTCGCCGCGGCGCTGCTCCCGGCCATCCGCGATGTGCTGGGGGAGGATGTGGCGACCGATGATGTGCTTGCCGCCTGGGGCGAGGCTTACTGGATGCTCGCGGACATTCTCATCGCCGCGGAAGCTCAGGCCTACCAGGAGGCGCGGTCCGCCTGACGAAACGCGGCTTCAGGCAGGCTACGCGGCCTGGCCCGGATCGCGCACACCTGCCTGAAGCTACTCGAGAACAAAATGCCGGCGGATGAACACTCCTCTTGCGCGCCGTTGACCGATCACGTCTTTCTACGGCAAGGGTGCGGCGAGGGGGGCTCCCATGCGCATTGTCATCATCGACGACAGCGGCCTTCGCGCGACCGTACTCGAAGAGGGGCTGCGCGATGCCGGCTACGACGACATTCACATCGTCCCGCCGCGCGGCGCCTTCGTCGCCCGGCTCGAACGCATGGCTCCCGATGTCGTGCTGATGGACCTTGGCAGCCCCAGCCGCGACACACTGGAGGAAATGCTCACCGTCAGCCGCGCGCTCGCCCGCCCCATCGCGATGTTCGTGGACCAGTCCGACGAAACGATGATCGGCGCTGCCATCGATGCCGGAGTGTCGGCCTACGTCGTCGACGGCTTGCGCAAGGAACGCGTCAAGCCGGTGCTGGAACTCGCGGTGCGGCGCTTCAACGCGTTCTCCCGCATGCAGGCGGAACTAGAGGACGCCCGAACCCAGCTTGCCGATCGCAAGGTGATCGACCGCGCCAAATCGATCCTGATGAACCAGCGCGGCCTGTCCGAACAGGATGCTTACGCTCTCCTTCGCTCGACCGCGATGAACCAGGGCAAGAAGATCGTCGACGTGGCGCAGGCACTGATAACAGCCAGCGACCTGCTGGGAGGGGTATGATGACGACCAACCTTCGCATTGCCTTCCTGCCGCTCAACGACGTGGCGGTTCTTGCCGCAGCGCGTGAGCAGGGGTTTGCCGAACAGGAGGGCCTGTCGCTTGATCTCGTGCGGACGACCAGCTGGGCAACGCTGCGCGACCGGCTCGTGTATGGACAGGTGCAGGCCGCGCATATGCTGGCTCCGCTGGCCGTGGCGGTAACATTGGGCCTGAGCCAGCAGCCGGCGGCGCTGGCCGCTCCGTTCAAGCTGGGCGTCAACGGCAACCTGCTGGTGATGACGAAGGAGTTCGCCGCCGCCCTGGCTCCCGATCCGGTGGCGCGGCTCGCAGACCCGACCGGCACGGCGCATGACTTTGCGGCCGCGATCGGGCTGTGGCGGCGCAAGCCCGTCATCGGCGTGGTTCACCGGTTCTCCAGCCACGCTCTGATACTGCGCTACTGGCTCTCCACTGCGGGCGTCGATCCTGATCGCGATGTGACCCTGCGCGTCCTGCCGCCATCGTTGATGGTCGAAGCGATCCAGGCTGGTGAGATCGACGGCTTCATCGCAGGAGAACCCTGGGGCAGCGCGGCTGTCGATTTAGGTACGGCGGAGGCGGTGGCCATCGGCCAGCGCATCTGGCAGCGCGGCGTCGAGAAGGTGCTGGCCTTTCGCAAGGCATGGCTGGAGGAGAACCCGGAGACGACCGACCGCCTGCTGCGCGCGCTCGCCCGGGCCGCCGTCTGGTGCGATGCGCCTGAAAACAGGGAAACGCTGGCAGACATGCTCGCGGAAACACGCTACGTCGGCCAGCCTTCCGAGCTGATCCTGCGCGGCCTGACCGGTTCCATCGTTCCGCGCGCCGGCGATGCGCCGGTTTCCACTCCGGATTTCATGCTTTTCTCCCGGGAGGCAACGCCTTTCCCATGGCGCAGTCAGGCGTTGTGGATATATTCGCAGCTCGTGCGCTGGAACATGGTCGAACCCTCTGCGGAGGCGGAGGGCAGG
The DNA here is from genome assembly GCF_900182875.1 of Novosphingobium panipatense. Taxonomy (NCBI): domain Bacteria; kingdom Pseudomonadati; phylum Pseudomonadota; class Alphaproteobacteria; order Sphingomonadales; family Sphingomonadaceae; genus Novosphingobium; species Novosphingobium panipatense. The sequence continues at coordinate 316,651 of NZ_FXUI01000002.1, read as the reverse complement.
GCGGCCGCCGTGTTCCGGCCGGATGTCTACCGTCGCGCACTGGCCGGCAGCGACCTGCCGATGCCGGGCGCCAGCATGAAGCTGGAAGGCGCCGTGGCGGCGCCGCTCGGCGTGGGCTCGCGCAAGGGCGACCTGATGCTGGGCCCGGACAGGTTCTTCGACGGGCGGATCTTCGATCCTGAGCGAATCGAAGATTACCTCGCCGGCTTCGAGAGGCCGGAACGGGGACAAACCTGAACACGATCTGGAAGGGGAAGAGAGTGCTATTTTGCACCTTGCCAGATCCGGCGAATCACTCGAATATATGAAGGTCGCGCGATGATGCGCGTGTAACTGGACAGGCGGTCCCAAGGACGGGACGCCATCCTCACTGAATTCGCAGCAAAGCCGCTGACCGGGCTCACCACCAGGGTGACGTCCGGGCCGCGGCTTTTTTCGTGCCCGTTTCATTTTTCATGGGGGACGTATCATGGCCACCGCATTCTGGCGACCTGACCAAGACCCTGCCGGCTCCCCGGCAGACGACGTTCGCAGCAAGCCTGCCGTCAGCTTCTGGCAGGCCGGCCACGCGCCGACGCTCATCGCAGCCTTCCTTTATTTCGACCTGGCCTTCATGGTGTGGGTCCTTCTCGGACCGCTGGCGCCCGAGATCTCGAGAACCCTTGGCCTGACGCCCGCGCAAAAAGGACTGATGGTGGCGCTGCCGACCCTGGCAGGTGCGCTGCTGCGAGTCGTCAACGGCCTCCTTGTCGATCGCATCGGACCAAAGCGTGCAGGCGCGATGAATCAGGGCATCGTCATCCTCGGTCTGTTCCTTGCCTGGTCGACAGGCATCGACAGCTTCGGAGGCACCCTGGCACTCGGCCTGATCCTGGGCTTTGCGGGGGCAAGCTTCGCCATCGCGCTCCCGCTGGCGAGCCGGTGGTACCCGCCCGAACACCAGGGCAAAGCGATGGGACTGGCCGGTATGGGCAATTCGGGAACCGTCTTCGCCGCGCTGTTCGCCCCGACGCTCGCCAGACTGTTCGGCTGGAACGCCGTTCTGGGCCTTGCCTGCATCCCGTTGGCGCTTGTGCTCTGCCTGTACCTCGTGCTGGCCAAGGACGCGCCGAACCCGCCCGCACCACGTAAGCTGGTAGATTATGCCGCACTTCTCAGACAGGCTGACGCGTGGTGGCTGATGGCGTTCTATGCAGTGACATTCGGTGGTTTCGTGGGCCTTGCGGCATCGCTCCCGATCTACTTCACCGATCAGTTCGGCCTCAGCACCGTGGTGGCGGGATATTGCACAGCAGGCTGCGTCTTTGCGGGATCGCTCGTGCGTCCGCTGGGCGGCGCGCTGGCAGACCGGATCGGCGGCGTGAAAGCGCTGATGATGGTCTACGCCGTCGCCGCCATCGCACTTATCGGTGTATCGCAGGCGTCGGGGCTTCCGTCAGCTCTCGCACTCTTCGTCGTGGCCATGTTGGCGCTCGGCACTGGAAATGGGTCGGTTTTCCAGCTTGTGCCTCAGCGTTTCCAGGCCGAGATCGGCGTGATGACGGGCCTTGTCGGCATGGCAGGCGGCGTAGGCGGCTTCTATCTCGCCAGTTCGCTCGGCCTTGCCAAGCAGTTCACGGGAAGCTTCGCGCCGGGTTTTCTGATCTTCGCCTGCCTTGCAGTCGTTGCCCTCGTCTCGCTGGCGAAGGTGAAGACCCGCTGGCGTGCGACCTGGAAAACCGCCGCGCGGATCTAGGCGGGTTGATCGGGGTGGCGGCTTCCATCCGAAGCTGCCGCCGGCCCAAACCTCTACGTGCTGAGGGCGCGCCAAATGACAGTCATGATGAAAACGGTAGCCGCGCTAGCCATCGGAGGAGCCGCTTGTGCCGCATCCGCAGGGGCGCAGGAGATCACGGTCACACCGATCGCGGAAGCGCGGATCCGCTACGAGACTGCCGAGCAGGACGACATTGTCGCAAGGGCTCATGCCCTAACCATGCGCGTTCGCGGAGGAGCCCGGCTCGCCCGCGGGGCAATCAGCGCCAGCATCATCGGCCAGGGCAACCTCGCAGCGGTGGACACCTACTACGATGGACTGACCGGCGCCGCGTCGCGGCCACTGGTGGCCGATCCGCAGAACATCGCGCTTTACATCGCACAACTGCAGTACAGCGTTCGGGATCTGACGGTGACCGCAGGGCGTCAGAAAATTGCGCTGGATGACGAGCGCTTCGTGGGCAATGTCGCGTTCCGCAACAACGCGCAGACTTTCGACGCCGTTCGGGCGGAGATTGCGCCCGCGCAGGGCCTGAAGCTTGACCTTTCCTACGTCTGGAGCGTGCGCACGATCTGGGGCATCGACGGTAAGGAGGGGCGCCAGCAGGCGGTCGGCGGCAATAGCGTCCTCGCCAATATCGGCTGCAAGACGCCGGTCGGCACACTGACGGGGTTCGCCTATCTCGTCGATCAGGACGAGGCGGCAGTGCAGGGCTACCGCCTCTCAAGTCAGACATATGGCGCGCGACTTGCCGGTTCGCACGTCTTGGCGACATCCGTGAAGCTTGCTTACCAGGCGAGCTACGCGCGTCAGTCCGACTGGGGCCGCAATCCCGGTGATTACCGTGCCGGGTACTGGCTGGCCGACGCTTTACTTGACGTGCATGGCTGGAAGATAGGCGCGGGGTACGAAGTGCTTGGCGCTGCAAAAGGTCGAGTGGCGGGTTCGCCCTTCACGAGCTTCCAGACCCCGCTCGGAACCAACTTCAAGTTCCAGGGCTGGGCAGACAAGTTCCTGACGACACCGCCGGACGGCGTGCGCGACCTGTATGTGGGGGGCGGATATGGCGCCGGGCAGATGGGTTCGTTCTCCGCCGTTAGCCTGCAGGGGACCTGGCACCGCTTCGAGAGTGACCGGTTCGGCCAGCATTACGGTAACGAAATCGACCTTCTGGCGTCGGCGAAGGTGCGCGGGACGACCATTGCGCTGCGCTATGCCCACTACGAAGCCGAAACCCTTGCAACCGACACGGACAAGCTTTGGGTGCAGCTCGACTGGGCTATTTGACAAAAGCGACGTGAAAATCGCTTGAGCCGCCCGCCAGTTCCATTTATGTTGCAGTGCAAAGGGCAGTGTTGTCCTTCTCACATCGCCGAAATGTCCCGCTGAGGGGACGTGTAGGCACCGAATGATGGCAAGGCCGCCATCCTGACTCCCGGTTTCGCACCGGGGGTCAGGATGGCGGCCTTTTCTCGTTTTCAACTCCATTTCCCATGACAGCCGGAGTTTCGAACATGGACTTTCAGGACCGGATCGAACCGCAACAGACCCTCGCGACCGACTACGACGACGCGCTGGTCGTACCCTGCGACGATGTGCGCGAGCATCTGGTTGTCGTCGGCAACGGCATGGCCGGCTGCCGTGCCGTCGAGGAACTGCTGGCGCGTGACGCCGCCCGCTACCGCGTGACGATCTTCGGCGCCGAGCCGCACGTGAACTACAACCGCATCATGCTCTCGCCCGTGCTGGCGGGCGAGAAGACCTTCGAACAGATCGTCATCAACACGCGCGAATGGTATGACGAGAACGGCATCGATCTCATCACCGCCGATCCGGTCACCGCGATCGACCGCGCGGCAAAGACCGTCACCTCGCGTTCGGGCCGCACGATGCATTACGATCGCCTGCTGATCGCGACCGGCTCCGACCCCTTCATCATTCCGGTTCCCGGCAAGGACCTGCCGGGCGTCATCTCGTTCCGCGACATGAACGACGTCGATACCATGCTGGCGGCCGCCGAGGCCGGCAAGGCCTCCGGCGGCGGCTCGGCCGTGGTCATCGGCGGCGGCCTGCTGGGCCTCGAGGCGGCGCACGGCCTGACCCTGCGCGGCATGAAGGTCACCGTGATTCACCTGATGCCAACGCTGATGGAGCGCCAGCTGGACGAAGCGGCGGGCTGGCTGCTCAAGTCCGCGCTGGAAGCGCGCGGCCAGACCATCCTCACCGGCGCCGATACCGCCGAGATCTACGGCGAGGGCAAAGTCGAGGGCGTTCGCCTCAAGGACGGTCGCGAGATTCCGGCCAGCCTTGTCGTCATGGCCGTCGGCATCCGCCCCTCCATTGCGCTGGCGCGGGAGGCGGGACTGGAGGTCAACCGCGGCATCAAGGTTGACGACCACATGGCGACGAGCGACCCTTCCATTTTCGCGGTGGGCGAGTGCGTCGAGCATGACGGACAGGTCTACGGCCTTGTCGCGCCGCTGTGGGACATGTGTCGCAGCCTTGCTGATGGCCTTACCGACCAGCACACGGGCTATCGCGGTTCGGTCACCTCGACGAAGTTGAAGGTGGCAGGGCTGGACGTGTTCTCGGCAGGCGACTTCTCCGGCGGAGATGGATGCGAGGACATCGTGCTGCGCGATGCCGCCCGCGGGGTCTACAAGCGCGTGGTGGTGAAGGACGACCGCATTGTCGGCGCCGTGCTCTACGGTGATACGGCAGACGGCGGGTGGTACTTCGATCTGCTCCGTAAGGGCGAGAACGTCGGCGAAATCCGAGACCTGCTCATCTTCGGCCAGGCGTTTGCTTCGGGCGGTGCTGCGCTGGACCCTAAGGCCGCCGTTGCGGCACTCCCCGCAGATGCGGAAATCTGCGGCTGCAACGGCGTCTCGAAGGGACAGGTTGTCGGTTGTATCGAGGCTGGGGCCTGCAGCCTCGATGCGGTGCGCGCGACCTGCAAGGCCTCGGCCAGCTGCGGACAGTGCACCGGCCTCGTCGAGAACCTGCTCGCGCTGACGCTGGGCGAGGAGGTGAAATCCGGCCCCAAGACCATGTGCAAGTGCACCAGCTTCACGCATGACGACGTGCGCCGCGAGATCGTGGCACAGGACATGCGCTCGATACCGGAAGTCATGCACAAGCTGCACTGGTCAACGCCGGACGGATGCTCGTCTTGCCGCCCGGCGCTCAACTACTACCTGCTCTGCGCGCTTCCGGGCGAATACGTGGACGACCAGCAGAGCCGCTTCGTCAACGAGCGCATGCACGCCAACATACAGAAGGACGGCACCTACTCCGTCGTCCCGCGCATGTGGGGCGGCCTCACCAACCCGCGGGAGTTGCGCGCCATTGCTGACGTGGTCGAGAAGTACAACGCGCCCATGGTCAAGGTGACCGGCGGCCAGCGGCTCGACATTTTCGGCATCAGGAAGGAAGACCTTACCGCAGTCTGGGCAGACCTCAACGCAGCCGGGATGGTCTCCGGCCACGCCTACGGCAAGTCGCTGCGGACGGTCAAAACCTGCGTGGGTTCGGAATGGTGCCGCTTCGGTACGCAGGATTCGACCGGACTAGGGGTGAAGACGGAGCGAATGACCTGGGGCAGCTGGATGCCGCACAAGTTCAAGATCGCCGTCTCCGGCTGCCCGCGCAACTGCGCTGAGGCCACGATCAAGGATTTCGGAATCGTCTGCGTGGACTCCGGGTACGAACTCCACGTCGGCGGCAATGGCGGCATTCACGTGCGCGCCACCGACCTCTTGTGCAAGGTGAACACCGAGGAGGAAGCCCTCGAATACTGCGCCGCCTTCATCCAGGTCTACCGTGAGGAAGCGCGCTATCTCGAACGCACCGCGCCGTGGATCGAACGTGTCGGCGTCGCCTACGTGAAGTCCCGCGTGGTCGAGGACGAGGCGGGCCGCAAGGCGCTTGCCGACCGGTTCCACCACTCGCAGCGCTACAGCCAGGACGATCCATGGGCGCAGCGCGCTGCGGGCGACCGTGCCGACCTGCACCAGCACCTCGAGCCCACACCCCTTACACCTCAGGTACTCGAAGCGGCGGAGTGAACACAATGACCGACTGGATCGATATCGGAACTCTCAACGACATTCCTCAGCCCGGCGCCCGCACGGTCCGCCTTGAGGGGGAACCGGAGATCGCGGTGTTTCGCACCGGCGACGACAGGATCTTCGCGCTCGTCAACGAGTGCCCGCACAAGAAGGGGCCGTTGAGCCAAGGCATCGTCCATGGACATTCGGTTGCCTGTCCGCTGCACAACTGGAACATCGCGCTGGGGAGCGGTGAGGCGCAAGGGGCCGACAGCGGCTGCACCCCCACAATCGCCGTGCGCCAGGAAAACGGTCGCATTCTGATCGCGAGGCCTGCACCCATGAGGGATGCTGCCTGATGGGCGAGGCGGTCCGCACCACCTGCGCTTATTGCGGTGTCGGCTGCGGCATCTCGGCAACGCCCACGGGCGCGCGCGAGGTGACGATCCGGGGTGACGATGCGCACCCGGCCAACGGTGGGCGCCTCTGCTCCAAGGGAACGCACCTTGGCGAGACGATCGGGCTCACGGGCCGTCTCCTCCACCCGATGATCGGCGAGAGGCGCGTGCGCTGGGACAAGGCGCTGGACCTCGTGGCCAAGCGTTTTCGCGACACTATCGCCCGGCATGGGCCGGCCAGCGTCGCCTTCTACGTCTCGGGCCAGTTGCTGACCGAAGACTATTACGTCGCCAACAAGCTGATGAAGGGTTTCATCGGCTCTGCCAACATCGACACCAATTCGCGCCTCTGTATGTCAAGCGCCGTCGCCGGTCATAACCGGGCCTTTGGCGAAGACGTGGTGCCCGCCGGCTACGAAGATCTGGAAAAGGCGGACCTCATCGTTCTGATCGGATCGAACACGGCATGGTGTCATCCGATCGTCTACCAGCGGATCCAGGCCGCGCGCGCCGAACGGGGCACGAAGCTTGTGGTCATCGACCCGCGCCGAACCGAAACCTGCGAAGGCGCGGACCTTCACCTGCCACTGCGCCCCGGGAGCGACGTGGCCCTGATGAACGGCCTCCTTGCCTGGCTTGCCGAGCAGGGCATGGTCCACAAGCCGTTCATGGACAGCCACGTCGAGGTGCCGGAGGGTTTCTGGAAGCATCTGGGGACCGGCCACGACCTCTGGACCACGGCGAGGATTTGCGATCTCGATCCGGCGCTGCTGCGCCGGTTCTACGAGCTGTTCGCGGCGAACCCGCGCACGGTTACGATGTTCAGCCAGGGCATCAACCAGTCGATCCGCGGTACCGATCAGGTCAACGCGATCATCAACGTCCACCTTGCCACGGGGCGCATCGGGCAGCCGGGCGCCGCCCCGTTCTCAATCACCGGCCAGCCCAATGCGATGGGTGGCCGCGAGGTGGGCGGCCTCGCCTCGACACTGGCCGCCCACATGGACTTCGCGCCCGAAAACGTCGCGCGTGTTGGCCGCTTCTGGGCGGCGCCGGCCATGGCGACCAAACCGGGGCTCAAGGCAGTCGACCTGTTCCGCGCCATCGGGGAAGGCCGTATCAAGGCGCTGTGGGTCATGGCTACCAATCCCGCGGTCTCTTTGCCCGATGCCGCCACCGTGCGCGCCGCGCTGGAAAAGTGCCCCTTCGTCGTCGTCTCCGACGTCATTGCCGATACCGATACCACCGCCTATGCCGACGTGCGCCTGCCCGCTGCCGCATGGGGTGAGAAGGACGGCACCGTCACCAATTCGGAACGCACGATCAGCCGCCAGCGTCCCTTCATGGATCTGCCAGGTGAGGCAAAGCCCGACTGGTGGATCATCAAGGAAGTGGCCCGCCGGATGGGCTGGTCAGGGGAGTTCGCCTATGACACGCCCGCCGATATCTGGCGCGAGCATGCGCGTCTCACCGCCTATCAGAACGATGGTGCGCGCGTGCTCAACCTCGCCGCCCATGCGGCGATCGGCAACTCCGCCTACGAAGCGATGGAGCCGTTCCGCTGGGGCGGTACGCCCTTCGCCGACGGTCGTTTTCCGACGCCGAGCGGCCGCGCGCGCATGATCAAGGTTGGGCAGATGGAGCTGCAGGCGCCGCTCGCCGACTGGCCGCTGACGCTCAACACCGGGCGCTATCGTGACCAGTGGCATACGATGACCCGGACCGGACTGGCTCCCAAACTCGCGCGTCACCGCGAGGAACCGCTCGTCGAGGTTCACCCTAAGGACGCTGCCGCGCTGGACTTGAAGGATGGCGACCTTGCCCGTGTCTCGACCCCGCAAGGAAACAGCACCTTTCGCGTCCTCCTGAGTGAAGGCCAGCGATCGGGCGAGATATTCACACCGATCCACTGGACCGACCAAGTGTCCACCGGCGGCCGCACCGGCCTGCTGCCACGCCCGCTGGTGGATCCGCACTCCGGCCAACCTGGGTTCAAGTCCACCCCCGCCGCGCTCGCGAGGGTGGACACCGAATGGAGAGGCTTCCTCATCCTGCGCGGAGACGAGCCTGCTCACGTGCCCTGCTTTTGGGCAACGCGCGTGGCGGTGCCCGGCGGCGCCCTGTATGAAGTCGCCGGCAACGGCGACCCGTCCCGCATCGAATCCTGCCTGCCCAAGGGCGAGCGGATCGAGGCTATCGACGACACCCGAGGTACGCGCCGCGTCGCGGTGATCGTCGAAGGGAGGCTGGCGGGCGTGCTGTTCGTCACCCGCACCGGTATCCTGCCCCCGCGGAACTGGCTGATCGGGCAACTGGCCGTCGAGGGAGTCGGGGCTGCCGTGCTTGCCGCGCGCGGGCCCGGCAACCAGCCCGACAAGGGCGCGACCGTGTGCGTATGCTTCGACATCGGCCTCAACCAGATCGTGACCGCCATCCGTGAACAGCGATTGGTCGATGTGGCCGGAGTAGGCAGGGCGCTTGGCGCGGGCACCAACTGCGGATCATGCCGGCCCGCTCTCGCCAGGATAGTCACCCAGACCAACGAGGAGGTTCTCGATGCCGCAGAATGATGGCAACCATGAGCTTATCGCACCCGGCGAAGTCTGGCTGGTCGGAGCAGGGCCCGGTGATCCGGACCTGCTTACCCGCAAGGCGGAGAAATTGATCCGCGCCGCCGAAGTCGTCTTCTACGATGCACTGGTGGGTCCCGGCGTGCTTGCGATGATTCCCGTGGGCACGGAGCGGGTTTGCGTGGGCAAACGCTCCGGGCGTCACTCGAAGGATCAGCCGACGATTGACCGGATGCTTGTCGAGGCTGCCCTCGCGGGACGTCGCGTCGTGCGCCTCAAGGGCGGGGATCCGGCGATGTTTGCCCGGGCGACGGAAGAGATGGCGGCGTTACGCAAAGTCGGCGCACCCGTACATGTCTGCCCGGGTATCACGGCCGCCAGCGCCGTGGCCGCTTCAGCCGGCATGTCGTTGTCGCTAAGAGGAATTGCCCGCCGGGTGCAATTCGTCACCGCCCATTGCCGCAGCGGGCAGCCACTTGATCTGGATTGGCCGGCGCTGGCCGATCCCGCCTGCACCCTGGCAGTATACATGGGGCGGGAGGCGGCACCTGAACTCACCGCCGCGCTGATGGCGGCGGGCCTGCCAGGTTCCACGCCGGCGCTGGTCACCTGCGACGCCTCGCTCCCGACAGAACAGCAACTGCGCACCCGCCTCGATCTGCTGCCGCTGGTGACACAGGCCTTCGCCCATGATCGGCCCACGCTGATACTCATCGGTGAGGCCGTCGGACAGGCGCTGGTACATACGCCGGCGCAGGGCGAAGAGGCACAGATCCTGCCTGCGTGAGGGCAGGAACGGACTAGCGGGGCCGCCACGCCTCCAACTGCGTCAGGATGTCGCTTGTGATCTGTTCCGTTGAGAAGCCGGTCAGGTCACGGTGCCGTCCATCGCTGCCGCCTTGAGCTGAAAGCATCCAGGTCATGCTGCGGCGGCCTTCCGGTGCGTCGAGCGCGGTATAGGCGGCGAGGGGACGCTGCCGAGGAGAGAGCCGGTAACTGAAAACGCGCTCCGGCGCGAAAGTAATCGTGATGGAGGTCCAATCTTCCCCGCTGTCAACCTGGCTGTCGGCCCACCCTTCCGCCACCATAACCTCGCACACGCTGCGCAGCGCCGGCATGCCGTTGACTTCCATTTGACGGAGGACTTCCTTGCGGCTGGCGGGTACGAACAGGCGCTTCAGGCGCTCACCCACCGGTGGCGCTTCTTCTGAAAGGGCGACGCCGGACAGGTCCGCTCCCGCCTGCCTGACGAGGCCGAACGCCAGCAGGAGCATGATGATGCAGAAGGGCAGCGCGGCCAGCAGCGTCGCGGTCTGCAGCGCGCCGAGCCCCCCTGCCAGCAGAAGCAGGGTCGCCGTCACGCCGAGCAGCAGGCACCAGTACACCCGCTGCCACCGCGGAGTGTCGTCGGCCCCGCCGGATGCAAGCGTGTCGATCACCAAGGCACCGGAATCGGCAGAGGTGATGAAGAACACGCCTACGAGCAAAATTGCGAGCGTCGATGTGAAACCTGCAGCAGGCAGGTATTCAAGGAACTTGAACAGTGCGGTGGAGAGGTTCGCCTGCACCGCATCGGCAATCCCACCGGCCGCTCCCCCGAGGTCGAGCGCTATCGCGGTGTTGCCGAAAACCGTCATCCATAGGAAGGTGAACGCCGCAGGCACGAATAGCACGCCCACGATGAATTCACGGACGGTGCGGCCGCGCGAAATGCGGGCGATGAACATGCCAACGAAGGGCGACCAGGCAATCCACCAGGCCCAGTAGAACAGCGTCCAATCCGCCATCCACGCACGCGGCTCGTAGGCATAGAGCGTGAAGGTGCGCATGATGAAATGGTCGAGGTAAAGCCCGAAGTTCTGGACGAGCGCGTTCATCAGGAACAACGTCGGCCCCCATAGCATCACGAACACCATCAGCAGGACCGCGAGCGCAAGGTTGAGCTCTGACAACCGGCGGACTCCGCGATCGGCACCGCTGAGCACCGAGAGGCTTGCCGCGCCCATCACCACAGCGATCACCGTGACCTGCGAGCCCACCGTGTCCGGAAGTCCGTATATGTAGGCAAGACCGGCGGTCATCTGTGACACGCCGAAGCCTAGTGAGGTCGACACGCCGAACACGGTTCCGCACACACCAAAAATGTCGATCGCGTCCCCGATCGGCCCCCTGATCCTCTTGCCGAAGATCGGGTGAAGCCCCGAACGTAAAGTCAGTGGCAGGCCCTTGCGATAGGTGAAGTAGGCCAGGCTCAGGCCGACAAGAGCGTAGATCGCCCAGGCATGAACGCCATAGTGGTGGAAGGTGAGGGCCATCGCTTCCCGAGCGGCCGCCATGGTGCCGGGCGCGACGTCGGGCGGCGCGATGTAATGCTGGATCGGCTCGGCGACCGCGAAATACATCAGCCCGATGCCCATTCCCGCAGCAAACAGCATGGCCAGCCAGGAGACATAAGGGAAATCGGGCTCAGCGTCGTCCGGCCCCAGACGAAGCTTGCCGGCGGGCCCGAAACCCAGCGCGAGCGCGACGCCGACGAAGATCGCGACGCAGGCGACGTAGAACCAGCCGAAGGTCTCGATAACCCAGCTCTGAGCGGCCTGGAACGCGGCGCCGGAGGCGCCGGGCGCCAGAAGCGTCGCAATGAGCAGGGCAGCAATCGTTGCGGAAGCGCCCCAGAAGACGCGGGGGTTCATCGTGCGGTTCGCCATGGGGGTCAAGATAGACGCAACACGGCACAATGTTAAATGCTGCGTCCTTGCCTTCGAATTATGCTCCCTAAGGCTAAGCCAACATCCAGATCGCCGCGCCGAGCGCCAGCGTGGCAGCCACGAGCGCGCCTGTCATGAGGCGCATTTTCATAGGACGCAGGGTTCGGATCTGATGCGCTTCCAGGCGTGAGATGATGCTGCATGCACGGCGCTCTGCAGATACGAAGATGAAGATCGCGATCAAAAGGAAAGCGGTGGCGATCGCCTTTGGTACCCAAACCGGCTGCAGGGCCTTGAACAGAGCATTGAACCCGAGGCCAATGCCCACTGAGGCCATGCCCGTGCGGACCCACCCCGCAAAGCTGCGTTCGTGTGCGAGAATGGTCCGATCCTCGGCCAGGGACGTGCGGGTTTCCGCCAATTCGTTACGGTCTTCCTCAGCCAAGGCGCTCTCCGATTCCCGCGTCAGCCGGGGCGCCACTCGCCAAGAGTGCTGCCATCCGAATCTTCGAAAGCCACGCGATCGAGATGAGCAGCCACGATGCAGACGGGGCGCTGGTCCGGCCCGGCAGCGCGGCAGGCGATAGCTTTATCGTTGGGGAAAGCCGTGATGCGCCCTTCGAGCACCATGCGAAAGCCCGCCTTCGGCCAGGTCAACGGTGCTTCGTCCGTTGCACGCACCGTGTACTCATAGGCACGACCGTTGCGACGGCCCAGCCTTGACCCGCCGGCTTCGAACACCGCCGCGATCCCCAGCGTCTGTGGAGAGGCAGGAGAGGAGCCTGTCTGCAATGGATCGGTCTGCACCGCCGGGCAGGTTGCCGAGCCCAACCAGGGGTAGGGAATCCAGAAGCCTTCAACAGCCTCCCACTTGGCCGAAGTGCCGGCCTTTGCCAGCAAGGTGGAACCTGCCCAATCCCCCGGCATCATGCGCAGCTGAATTGCTTTGCGATCCACCGTCCAGTCGGCTGCGGCCAGGCCGCTTTCCTCAGCAGATCCTTCCTGCGCGGTTCCCGCGCCGCCACACCCGAATGGAAGGCGCACGGAAAAGCTGCGTCCAACCAGCGGGTCTTTTTTTCGGGAAACATCGCCGGCAGAGTATGCGGATGCGGCCTCCCTCGCAGCGGCCACGAGGTCGCTCCGCGTCAGGACGGGCGGCCGGGCCGGCACGACGGAACCGACCGGCTTCTCCTGCAAAGCAGGGGAATCATCCTGAACCTTCCTGGCGGAGGGATCAGCCGCTTCCTGTCCGCAGCCCGCGAGAATGCAAGCGGCAATCGCCGTCGTCAGCGTGCTTGACGCGGCCCGGAGGCGGGAGATCGTTGCTGGTTTGAGGTGAAGCATCGTCGGGCAGTAGCATCCAGGCTGGCATAATGGGAGCGCTGCGCCCTTAAAGCTTGACGTTGTGCCGAGGGCAAGGTTTGCCCGCACAATGAGTTTCAACCAAATCCTGGCGCTGGTCGTCCTCGTTGCCGTCGTGGGCGTGCTGATCCACGGCAAATTGCGCGCGGAAGTGGCTGCGCTGACGGCCGCTGCATCGTTGATGCTGACCGGGGTGGTACGCCCGGTGGAAGTGCAGGGAGCCTTTGCAAGCCCGGCCATCATCGCCCTCGCCTGCCTCTTCATCATCGCCTATGCGATCGAGCTGTCCGGGCTCCTCGGCCTGCTGATCCGCCAGGCAACCCGAATGTGTACTCGTCTGGGCAGTGCAGGACTGTGGATAGTGCTGGCGATGTGCGGAGCGGCATCGGCGGTGCTGAACAACACCCCCATCGTCGTGCTTGCGGCGCCAGTGGTGAAGGATGTCGCCACATCGCTGCAGTTGTCACCAAAGCGATTCCTGATCCCGCTCAGCTACATTACCATCCTGGGCGGTGCCTGCACCCTGATCGGCACCTCCACCAACCTGCTCGTCAACGACATGGCCCGCAACGCAGGGCAGCCGGTATTCAGCGTCTTCGAGATAACACCCGTCGGCCTCATCATCGCGGCAGCCGGGGCGCTGTATCTCTTCCTGGTCGGCGGACGCTTGCTGACTCACAGCGACGACAACGGACAATCAACGTCGCCTCACCTGCACGAGCAGACTGGCGACGGTATGTTAGGCGATGCGGAACTTTTCGCCGTCGACAAGGCCTTCGATCCAAAGAAGGCGCTCATCTCGCTGGCGGTTTTTCTGGGGGTGGTGGTCTCGGCCGCAATCGGGGTTACTTCAATCGCCGCAGCGGCATTCGCAGGGGCTGTGCTGCTGATACTGTTGAAGGTGATCAGCCCCGAGGAGGCCTATGCCGGTCTTCGCCCCGAGGTGCTGCTCCTGATCGCTGGAATGGTGGTGGTCGGCCTGTCGATCGAGATCACCGGGCTTGCGGCAACGGGGACGGCGCTTCTGATCGACTTCATCGAGCCGTTCGGACCACTCGTCGCCCTTGCCATCCTCTATGGCGCGACACTTTTCATCACGGAGTTCCTCTCGAACGCGGCGGTGGCGGTCCTGCTCACGCCGGTGGCGGTCGCATTGGCGGAAAGCCTTGGCGTGGCGCCGCGCCCGTTCCTCGTCGCGGTAATGATGGCCGCCAGCGCCGCATTCGCGACCCCGTTTGGCTACCAGACCAACGTGCTCGTTTTCCAGATTGGAGGATACAGGTACATGGATTTCGTACGCGTGGGAGTGCCGCTAAACCTCATCACCTGGGTCGTAGGTGTGATCGCGATCCCCGTATTTTTCCCGTTCTGACCGAAGTCCGCACGCCTAAGGGGCAGCGTCAGCGCAGCCAGACGCCTACGAGAGCGGCAAGGCTGACCAGCATGAGAAATCCGTTCACCGCGATGAGGATGGCGGGCGGCAGCCGCGGGGTGTCAGGCGTTGGTGGGGCAACACGGATCATCTCTCGCCGGACGGCGACGAAGAAGCAGAAGCCGCTGAACAGGATGAGAAGGCTCCCGGTGGCCAGCGCCAGCCCCTGCGGGACCACGCCCTCGAGTAGGGCGCCGGCTCCGACACCCGAGGCGAGGGCCGCAACCCCGGTCCGCACCCAGGCCGCATAGGTCCGTTCAGCGGCGAGCACGGTCCGGTCTGCCGCCAACTCGGTCCGGCGGTCGGCGCTGTCGACCTGCTGGTCCGCGCTTTCCTCAAGTTTCGCCGCGCTCTTCTCGAGCTTTCCCTGCCCGGATGCCGGGCGCATCTGTTCTCCTGCCATGGCAAGGCAAACGCACTGCGGCCGCCCAGGCTGCAACCGCTGCGCCGAATGGCCTGCAGTTCGGTGCTCCGGCTCCGGCCTTGCTCATCGGAGAACCGTTCATGCCCCGGTGGCAAGCCGGTGCTCGGGTACGATGACCGGCCAGCTTCCGGTGTTGTCGGTCCGGGCGGTGATACCATAGACCGATCTCAGCCTTGCCGGGGAAAGCACGTGGAGCGGCGGGCCCAGCGCGCCGACCTCACCACGATCAAGAAGAAGGAGGCGATCGCAAAACCGCGCCGCCATGGTAAGATCGTGCAGGACCGCGATGACGAGCTTGCCGGCTCGCGCCTCGGCAGCGAGCAGTTCCATGACGTCGATCTGATGGCCGGGATCAAGCGATGCGAGAGGCTCGTCTGCGACGAGTACAGGGGCCTGCACCGCGAGGGCGCGGGCGAGCATCACACGGGCTCGTTCACCACCGGACAGCTCTGTCGCGAGGCGCCCCCGTAGATGAGCCACATCGGCCTGCTCCAGCGCGGCTTCGATGATGGCGCTGTCTTCGGGGGAGATGGCGGAGAAAGGGGCGAGGTGCGGAAGCCGGCCTAGGGCGACCAGACGCTCGACGCTGAGTGGCCAATGCAGTGTGTGCCCCTGGGGCAGGTACGCGACCGACCGCGCGACCTGGCGGCGTGACAGCCCTGCAACCGGGCGCCCGTCAAGAAGTACTGCCCCGCGGGCCGGTTTCAGGAGGCCGAGAAGCGCCCGCACCAGCGTGGTCTTGCCTGCGCCGTTTGGACCGAGGATGCCGACGAGCATGCCGGGCGGAAATGTCGCCGTAACGCTGTTCAGGATCGGGCGCGGTCCGACGGAGACGCACAGATCGTCAAGGTGGATCGTCACCATACACGGCGTTCCTTCAGAAGGTGAGCAAGGAAGACCGGCACGCCCAGGAAGGCGGTCACGATTCCGAGCTTGAGTTCGTTGTTGGTGGGAATGAGCCTCACGCCCGTATCGGCACCCGTAAGCAGGACTGCGCCCGCGAGGAACGAGGGCAACAGGATGGCCGAGGGGCTGCGATCGGTGAGAGGACGGATGAGGTGAGGCACAATGAGGCCGACGAATCCAATCGAGCCGGACACCGCCACGGCTCCGCCGACGCCGATGCTGATGCCGAGGAGCAGGCGAATGCGGGTGCGGCGCAGATTGACGCCCAGCGCCTGCGCGCTGTCCTCCCCCAGGCTCAAGGCATCCAGCGAACGCCCGTCCAGCAGCAGCAGTCCCGATCCAAGAACCACGCAGGGCACGGCAAGCCATACATGCTCGATTGACCGGTTCTCCAAAGAGCCGAGCAGCCAGGTCGTGATTTCCATGGCTGCGAACGGGTTGGGCGACAGATTGAGCGCAAGGCTGATGCCCGCTCCAGCCAGGGTGGAGAGCGCTATGCCTGCCAGGATGAGCGACAGCGGGCTCTGGGAACGGCCGGCGAGGGCGAAGAGCGATGCGAGCGCCACAATGCTCCCGCCGATAGCCATGAGGGGCAGGACGAGGACATGCAGATCCGAAAAGCCAAAATAAAGCGCGCCGACGGCACCCAGCGCCGCGGCATTGGACGCGCCAAGGACTGAGGGTTCGGCAAGCGGATTGCGCAGGTAGCCTTGCAGCACGGCACCCGCGAGCCCCAACATGCCGCCGACTGCCAGACCGAGAATGGCGCGGGGAAGGCGAAGGTCGAACAGGATCGCAGTGGCCACAGGATCGCCGCTGCCGAGAAGCGCCGACCACAGCCGGGTCAGGCTGATGGCGGCGGGCCCCACCAAGAACGAGCCCAGCAGCATCAGGGTCGCCGCGACCGCCAGCAGGGGGATAAGAATAGCGCGGCGCGTGTCAGGTCTTCGATACATGGAAACAGGCACCTCGCATTGGATTGGTGACCCCGTCACGCTTGTGTCCCGGGGTTGCTCGATTATGGGGAATGGCATGTCGCCATTCTCGGAAACGCTGCGCCTTGCCGGACTCGCCCTGATCGGTTCGCTGCTGCTGACAAGCTGCGGCTCGTCGCCGTCCCCGTCCGGGAAGGGGCCGAGCGGGCAAGACGACGCGTGGCCGGAAGGGAAACCCAGCCGAATCGTGTCGCTCAACCTGTGCGCGGATCAGTACCTCCTGGCTCTGGCCGATCGTGAACAGATCGCCGGGCTGACCCGCAATGCGCCGGATCCGGCCATGTCGGCTGCGGCGTCCCGGGCGAGGGGCCTGCCCATTCTCAAGGGCAGTGCAGAGGAAGTCGCTGCGATCGAGCCGGATCTGGTGCTGGGCGCTTCCAAGCGCCGCTCGGACATGCTGGCAGGCCTGCCGCGCGGCAGTTACCGGATAATCGAACCCCCGACAGCACGGAGCTTCGCCGATATCGTGGTCCATATTCGGCAGGTCGCCCGGGCGGTGGGTCATCCGGAGCGTGGAGAGGCGCTGATCGCGAAGATGGAGCGCGATCTGGCTGCGATCCATATGGCGCATGTCGACAGGGTCGCCGCCTACTACCAGCGCCGTGGCTTCCTCACGGGTACGGGGACGTTGGTGGATGATCTCATGCAGCGCAGCGGCGTCACAAATCTTGCCGAGAAGCTGGATAAGCCGATACTTGCCCAACTCAGCCTCGAGGAACTGATCGAGGCCCGGCCCGATTACCTGATCGTGGAAAGCGACAGCGACGAAGTGGTCGATCAGGGCACCGAGATGCTCAACCACCCGCTTCTGAAGGACATTCCGCGCATTCGCCTTCCGCAGGCGTGGACGGTTTGTGGCGGGCCGGCTTACGTCGATGCGGCGCGCAGCCTGTCCCGCCAACTTGCAGAGGCTGAGAAAGCGCGGCTCAACGCTCACTGACGCGATCCTGCCAACACTCGCGCGCCTGCCAGCCGCGACGGTCCAGTTCAGGCCGGTCGGAGGGCTCCTCGGGGTACCCGATGCAAAGCAAGGCCACGAAGTGCCACTCCGGCGGGGTGCAGAGGAGCTGGTTCACGACGGCCGCCTCCAGGATCGAGATCCAGCCAAGGCCGATGCCTCGGCTGCTCGCAGCGAGCCACAGCGTGTGGATCGCAAGAACGGTCGAATAGCGTAGAGCTTCGGGCATCGTCCGGATGCCAAGGCCGTGTCCCGCAGACGGCCGTTCATCGGAATAGACCGCGACGATCTCGGGGGCTTCGCGCACACCATGCAGCTTGAGCGCGTTGTACAACGCCTGGCACTCGCCCTCGTAAGCCTGTCCCGCCTCCATGGCGGTCTCGTCGACATGCCGCGCAAGCGCGACGCGCAGATCAGGGTTGCGCACACGCACGAAGCGCCAGGGCTGGGCGTTGCCGACGGAGGGCGCAAAACGGGTCAGGGCGAACAACTGCTCCATCTCCGCTTCCGGCACAGGTCGACGTTGAAAATGCCGGACGTCGCGTCGCCACTCCAGCAGGGTTTCGAGCGCGCAAGCGGGAGATGTCCGGCCGTCGTCAGGCGTCGAAACGTCAACAGAGGTCAAAACTCGATACCGGCCTGGGCCTTGATGCCCTGCTCCCGAGAAGGATGCTTCACCAGCGTCATCTCCGTCACGAGGTCCGCCATGTCGATCAGTGCCGCCGGAGCGTTGCGGCCGGTGACGATGACGTGAGTGTCCGCAGGTTTGGCACGCAGCACTTCCAGGACTTCGTCGAGAGGAAGGTACTCGTAGCGCAGGACGATGTTGAGCTCGTCCGCCAGCACCATGTCGTAGGTTGGGTCGGCTATCATGCGCCGGACTTCCTCCCAGGCGGCACGTGCCGAGGCGATGTCCTGAGCGCGGTTCTGCGTGTCCCAGGTGAAGCCGTCACCCATTGGCCTGAATTCGACATGTTCAGGGAACCGGCCGAACACCGCCTTCTCGCCGGTATCCATGGCGCCTTTCACGAACTGGACGACACCGACCTTCTTGCCGTGGCCGATAGCACGCAGCACCATGCCGAGCGCAGCCGTGGTCTTGCCCTTGCCCTTGCCTGTATGGACGATCAGTAGGCCTTTTTCAGCGGTCCGCGCCGCCATGATCCTGTCGTGCGCCGCCTGCTTCTTTTTCATCTTGGCGGCGTGCTGTTCCTCGGTCCGTTCGGCCATCGATCATTCTCCTGCAAGCTGGGCGAGCTTCATGCGCGCGCTGTTGGATTTTGGTTGCCAGAGGCCGCGGTCCAGAGCTTCGGCGAGCCTTGCCGCCGTCTCGCGCAGGGCAGCCGGATTGGCCTCGGCCATGAAGGCGCGGACCGCCTCGTCCTCTATGAAGGCCGCGTAGACCGCATCGAAATGGTGGTCGCGCACGGCATGGGTGGTGGCGGCAAAGCCGAAGAGGTAGTCGACCGACGCGGCGATCTCGAAGGCGCCCTTGTAGCCGTGCCGCATGACCCCCGCGATCCATTTGGGATTGGTCACGCGGGCACGCACGATGCGGCCGATCTCATCTTCGAGCGTACGGATGACCGGCCGTTCCGGACGGCTGTGATCGTTGTGGTACGCCTGTGGCCGCCTGCCCGAGAGATGCTCCACCGCCGCAGCGATCCCGCCCTCGAACTGGTAGTAGTCGTCGCTGTCGAGCAAGTCGTGCTCTCGGTTGTCCTGGTTCTGCACGATGGCATCCGTCTGGACGAGGCGGCGGGTGAACAGGTCCCGCTCTGCATCGCCTTCGGTGCCGGCCCCGTAAGCATAGCTACCCCAATCGAGGTAGACGTTCGCGAGGTCGGCACGCTCGTGCCAGATCTTCTCGTCGATCATGGCCTGAAGCCCGGCGCCGTACGCCCCCGGCTTCGATCCAAAGACGCGAAACCCCGCGCGCATGCGGGCGGTCTCGGACGGGTCGCCGGCTTCGATGAGATGAACCGTTTCGGCCCGGTGCCGCGCGGCGGCGGGATTGTCCTCAGGCCCCTCGTTCAGGTCCATGACGGCGCGAGCGGCGCTGTCGAGGAGCGCCATCTGCTCGGGAAAGGCATCGCGAAAGAAGCCGGAGACGCGGAACGTGACGTCGACCCGAGGGCGATCAAGCTCGACCACTGTCATGATCTCAAAGCCGATGACCCGCCCCGAGGTCCAGTCCCAGCGTGGCCTAACACCCATGAGTGCGAGGGCCTGCGCGATGTCATCCCCGCCGGTGCGCATGTTCGCGGTGCCCCAGGCGGAGAGCGCGACTGCCCTGGGGTATTCGCCCTCGCGCTGAAGGTAATCCTCCACAAGGAGCTGTGCCGAGCGATAGCCAAGATCCCAGGCGGTGGCGGTGGGGACGGCGCGGGTATCGACCGAAAAGAAGTTGCGCCCTGTGGGAAGCACTTCGGGCCGGCCGCGGGTGGGCGCACCCGACGGTCCGGGCATGACAAAACGGCCATCGAGGCCGGCGAGGAGAGCGGCGGTCTCGGCAGGTCCGCAGGCATCGACGCGTGCGGCAAGGTCGCCAAGGACGCGCGACATGACAGCCTGCGAGGAAGGGCCGGGGGGAGCCACTCCTTCAACGAGGGCGGCGGCCAGCAGCTCGAGGCGCTCGATAGTGTCGCCGCAGGTTCGCCAGGGAGACGCCGACATATCCGCCAGAACGGGGGGCCTGTCGCCCGACCACGGAGTGGCCATCGTGCAGTCCAGCGGATCGAAGTCGAGCTCCAGATCGGCCGCCATCGCGCGCAGCAGCGACGCCTGACCGGGATGGTCATAGCCGCGAGGGGTACGGGCCAGCGCGACGAGCAGATCGGTGCGCTGGCGTCCCTCTGGGGAGCGGGTGAACACGTGCAGTCCGTCACGGATCTGCAGTTCTTTCAGCTCGCAAAGGTAATTGTCGAGCGCTGCCAGCGCGTCCTCGCCATCGCCCACGGCGCCCGCATCCGTATCGAGCCCCTGCGCACGAGCCAAAGCGAGGATCTCGGTCCTGAGGTGACTGATCCGGCGTGGATCCATTCCGGCAGCGAGATAGTACTCGTCCACCAGCGCCTCGAGCGCCTTGAGAGGCCCGTAACTCTCCGCCCGCGTCAGCGGCGGGGTCAGGTGGTCGATGATGGCAGCCCCGATGCGGCGCTTGGCCTGGGTGCCTTCGCCGGGATCGTTGACGATGAAGGGATAGAGCTGGGGGACGGGCCCCGCGCAGATCTCCGGGAAGCAGCTATCCGAGAGTGCCAGCGCCTTGCCGGGCAGCCATTCAAGGTTCCCGTGCTTTCCAACGTGGACGATGGCGTGCGCCGCGAAGACAGTGTTCAGCCAGAAATGGAAGGCCAGATAGCCATGCGGCGGTACAAGCGCGGGATCGTGGTAGGTGCTCTTGGGATCGATGTTGTAGCCGCGCGCAGGCTGCACCGCGACGACGACATGCCCGAAGCGATGCGCCGGAAGCTGGAAGGCGCCATCGCCGAAGAACGGATCGTTGTTCGGCTCACCCCACCGCGCGACCACCGCTTCGCGCACGCTTTCGGGGAGGCGGGCGAACCGCACGCGATAGTCCTCAAGCGACAGGCTGATCTCGCGTCTGCGCGCCCCTGAGCCCGACGCGTTGGTGATGCCGCCCAACAGGACGTCCATGAGCGCCGGGCCGTCCAGCGGAGCCCCGTCGATCCGATATCCCGCTCCACCGAGCGCGGCGAGGATGGCGGCAGCACTGGCGGGAGTGTCGAGGCCGACACCGTTGCCGAGCCGCCCGTCACGATTGGGATAATTCGCCAGCACAAGCCCGACGCGGCGCTGCGCGGCTGGAGTACGGCGCAGAAGAGCCCAGTTGGCGGCAAGATCGGCGACGAAAGCCACGCGGCCCGGCAGGACTTTGGGAACCACGATTCCGCATTGGGTACGCTCGTCGAAGCGTTCCGCCGCCTTGAAGGCGACAGCGCGCGCGAACAGCCGTCCGTCGACTTCCGGAAGCGCGACGTTCATGGCGAGATCGCGTGGCCCCAGCCCGCGCGCGCTGCCGTTCCAGTCCTCCGCGTCCATGCCTGCGAACACGGTCTGGAGGATGGGACAGTCGGCCTGTTCGAGCACGCTCGCTTGCCGCTGCTCGCCGGGGGAAGAGGCTGCGAAGGACGTCGTGTTCAGGATCACGTCGGGCCGTGCTTCAGCGATCACGCCGCGCAGCCAGTCGACGGCGAATGGCTCCCGCAGCGAACGGACATGTACGGAGAGGACGTTGAGGCCCCGCGCGATCAGCGCACGCACAAGCGCGTCGATGGCATCAAGCGTGCCGGCCATCATCAGCGCTCGGTAAAAGCACACCAGCGCCACCGGACGCCCGGCGATCCAGTCCGCCCGGACATCGGCTATGCTCGGGTGTTCGTTTCCGGCGAGATAGAGCCCCGCATCCGCGATCGTGACGGGTTCATCCGGCGGGCCGGCGTCCCTCCCGATCAGCCGTGCAGCATGGCGTAGGAAGCTGACCGCATTGGCGACACCGCCCTGGCGCAGATAATCTCTCAGGCGCTCGTTGATGTGCTTGGGAAGGGTGGACGCCGCATCGAGCGCGGGGTCCGGCTCGCGGCCATCCGCAATGGCGGCAAAGACGATCCCGTGCTCGCGCGCGGTCCGGGCGATCTCGTCCACTCCATAAGGCCAGTAGGATTTTCCACCCAGAAGCACGACGCAGACGAAGCGGGCCTTGGCTATGACCTTCTCGACATAGAGATCGACCGAATAGGGATGCTTGAGCTGGAGCAGGTTGGCGAGCCGTATCGATGGCGCGCTGTCGCCCAGTGCCGCGGCCGCCTTGGCGAAGCACGCGAGTTCGCTGTCCGCGACCGTGAGAAACACGATCTCGCCCGGGCTCTGGTCGAGGTCGATCGCTTCGTCGCCGTTGGAGACGGTCCCCGGGGTCGCGGACAGCAGGTGCATCAGGCTTGCGCCCCTGCCGGTTGACCCGCCAGGATCGGCGCCAGCGCCGCGCTGATCGCGGCCCGGTCGAGCCCCTTCTGGCCGATGACCACAAGTTGCGACAGCCGTATTTCATCCGGCTTCCACGCGCGGTCGAAGTAATGCTGGATACGCGGGCCCACTGCCTGGATCACCAAGCGAGCGGGGCGACCTTCCACCGCGACCATGCCCTTGACGCGCAGGATGTCGTGCTCGGCGATCAAGGCGGCAAGCGCGGCAAGCAGCGCGTTGCTCCCGGTGGGCTCCCCGCCCTTGACGACGAAGCTCTCAAAGTCGTCGTGATCGTGATCGGGGTCCACGTCATGGTGGGAGGGACGCGTGTCAAGGTCGTCCTCCGCCGCCGCGGTTATGCCCAGCAGCGCGCCGATATCGACGGCGCCGTGATCGGCCCGCACGATCTTCACTCCGGGACGCGTCTCGCCCGCGATCTGGTCCTGAACCGCCGCCAGCACCTCCGCATCGACGAGGTCGGTCTTGTTGAGCACGACCATGTCGGCACAGGCCAGCTGATCCTCGAACAGCTCTTCGAGCGGGCTTTCGTGGTCGAGGCTGGGATCGGCTGCCCGCGCTGCCGCCAGCGCCGCTTCGTCGGTCGCGAAGCGGCCAGCGGCAACGGCATCAGCGTCGATCAGGGCGACCACCCCGTCCACTGTCGCGCGGGTGCGGATGTCGGGCCACTGAAAGGCCTTCACCAGCGGCTTGGGAAGCGCCAGACCCGAGGTCTCGATGATGATGTGCTCGGGCGGGTTCGGGCGGTCCAGCAGCTTCTGCATCGTGGGCAGGAAATCGTCGGCCACGGTGCAGCAGATGCAGCCGTTGGCGAGTTCCACGATGTCCTCCTCAGGACATGCCGCGTCGTTGCAGCCCTTCACGAGCTCGCCATCGACGCCGACGTCCCCGAACTCGTTGATGACGAGGGCGAGGCGCCTGCCGCGTGCGTTCTGCAGGAGGTGGCGGATAAGCGTGGTCTTGCCTGCGCCCAGGAACCCGGTGATGACGGTGGTAGGCACTTTGCTCAAGCGGCTTCTCCTTCTTCGATTTCGAGCGGTTGATGGTCATTCAGCGCGCGCCAAGGGATGACGCGCGCGTCACCGGCTGCGGCAAGCCGCCGCAGCACGATCCGTGCCTTCGCCCGCCCGCGACGGGTGTTCGGCCACGCGGCAAATTCCGGAGCGGCGCCGGTGGTCAGCATGCGGTGCAGCCACTCTTCCACCGCCCGGTCTTCGGGCAGGCCGAAATTGTCGAGATGAGGCGAGAAGGCGGCGTCTATCTCCGGTATGAAGTCCTGCCGCTCTCCCAGCGGGGTTCGCCAGGGGGAGCGGGGATGGACGCTAAGGGCGGACTGCAGGCCATCGGGTATCGGGACGTTCGAGGAATGCGGCCGGTCCTTCGACACCAGCTTGAGCAGCAGGTGCGTGTGCGGGCCGACCGGCGATTGCCCCTCGGGCGGCGGTATCGGCTGAAACACCTCGATACGCCCGGCGGGGGACAGCATGACCCGGTGCGGCTGAGCGCGCAGGATCTGCGTCATGATGGCGGGGCTGGACGCCTGCGACCGTCCCGTATGCTGTTCGAGAATGCCGATTAGTCCTTCGTCCCGCGTCCGTACCGCCATGACAACGTTGCCGGTGCCCACGCCGATGTCGAAGAGGCGGGCGCTCCTGTCCTCGTCGCGCAGGGCACCCCCGTCGCAGCCGATGTCGCGGATGACCTGCGGGGGCGTGGGCGGGCGCTCGCAGCAGAACGCCAGGTGATGGCTCCAGCTCTCGCCGTCGGAAGACAGTGAATCCCAGGCGACAGGCCGGAGCGCCGCTTGCGGAGCGATGCGCATGCCTCCACGCGGCGTGACGATCTCGACGAGGTTCTCACCCCGGCGGATCGCCGCCGGTTCATCCTCGTTCCGGATGAATTCGCCGATGGCGCCGAAGCTGCCGATGCTCCAGCCGTTCGCGGGGTCGGCGGCGAGTTCGGCCATGAGGTTGAACGGTGCAAATGTCATGGAGCCTCCGCGGCAGAAAGAAAACGGACCGTCGTGCCGTCGTTGTCGCGCACGAGCCGCACGGGAATGCCGTAGAGAGCGCTGAGGAGCGCGGGCGTCGCCGCGCTCTCGATCGGACCGGCAGCCATGATCGCGCCGTCGCGGATCGCTACCAGGTCGTCGGCATGATTCAGCGCGAGGTCCAGATCGTGGATAGCGACGATTACGGTGCAGCCTTCGCGGGCGCGGGCCCGTACCCGCCGCATGGCGTCGATGGCATGCCGGGGGTCCAGACCGGCGGTCGGCTCATCCACGATGAGCAGTTCCGGCGCGCTCACGAAGGCGCGGGCCAACATGACGCGCGCGAGCTCCCCGCCCGACAGCGCATTGGCGGGGCGTTCCCGCAGATGCCCGACGTCGCACGATGCCAGCGCCCCTTCGATGGCGGGCAGAAAGCGCTGGGGGAGAGGTCCGAAGGCAGGTAACTGGGGTACAAGACCAAGGGCAACGACACGCTCGACGGTGATCGGCCAGTCGACATCCGCTCGTTGCGGCAGATAGGCACGCCGCCGTGCGAGCTCCCGGCGATGGAGGCGGCTGATATCCGCTCCGTCGAGCGTGACCCGCCCCGCGTCCGGCTGCAGGAGGCCGGCAGCGGCATTCAGCATGGTGCTCTTGCCAGCGCCATTGGGGCCGATCACCGCCGTCACCCGGTGCGCCTGAAACGTGGCGGAGTTCCCGTCCAGCACCTTGCGGCCGCGCCGGAGCACGGTCACCCGATCCAGTTTCAATACGCTCATGCGGTGCGGCTCCGCACATGCATGACGAGCCAGAGGAAGAACGGCGTCCCGATGAGGCTCGTGAAGACGCCGATGTTGAGGGGAGCACCGGCTAGGACGACGGTTCGGGTGGCGATGTCGGCCAGGGTGACCAGCAGAGCGCCGGCAAGCATGGCCGGAACGAGCGCCCGCCCCGGCTGGTACCCGACCAGCGGGCGCACCACGTGCGGCGCCATCAGCCCCACGAACCCGATAGCGCCCGCCGTGGCCGTGGCGGTGCCGACCGAAAGCGCTGTGCCGACGAGGGCCAGCAGACGCGTCCGCGCGACCGGTACGCCGAGGCTCTCGGCTTGCACGTCACCAAGTGCCAGAGTGTCGAGGGCACGTCCGGTGGATAGCAGGAGTGCAAGGCCCGGCACGATGAAAGGCAGCGCCAGTGCCAGGTGGTCCCAGCTGCGGTCACTCAGCGACCCCATGAGCCAGGTCATGATTTCGTAGGCCGCATAAGGGTTGGGCGCGAGGTTGAGCGCGAGCATGACAAGAGCCGTCGAGACCCCGCTGATCGCCACGCCGGCCAGGATCAGCGCCAGCGTACCCCCGGTCCGCGCCAGCAGCAGGACGATGCCTGCGGCGACGAATGCTCCGACGAGGGCGAACACCGGCGCCGCCAGAGGCAGAGCAGCGACAAACCCGAAATAGATCGCGACCACCGCTCCCAGCGATGCGCCCGAGGAAATTCCGAGCAAACCCGGTTCGGCGAGCGGATTGCGGAGCAGCCCCTGCAGTACGGCGCCTGACAAGCCGAGGCTCGCCCCGATGGCAATCGCCAGCATCACCCGTGGAAGCCGTATTTCCGTGACGATCAGGCCCGCAAGATCGGCCTTTCCGGAGAAAGCCGAAGCGAAGGCCTGGTGAGGTGACAGCCACACGGTTCCGGCCAGTGTGGATGCCGTGGCAGTCAGCAGAAGCAGCACCATCAGGGAGGGAGTGAGCCAGCGCATCACAACGTCTTTCCGGCGGCGAAGGGGAGGGGCGCCTGGACCTGCCTGGCAGCTGCCTGCAATTCGCCGCGCAAGCCGGAGATCGCATCCGCCACGAAGGGCGTGCCGCAGACGTAGTAGGACTGGCGCACGGTCAGCGTGCGCGCACCATCCCAGTAGCGCTGTACGAGCCTGTGGCGCTCGACGTTGTCCTGCAGGCCGGCGCGGCGCCCGGTTCCCGCGCCCTTGACGAGCAGAGTAGGGGCCGCGGCCAGCAGGACCTCGACGTCGGGGCGGCCGTAGGTGCTTGCCGGGGGACGGTTCGCGACGTTGACGGCGCCGGCGGCCTCCAGCACCGCATTGTAGAGCGAACCCTCGCTGGCATTGAAGCCGGCGCCGTCCCACGCCGCGACCTGGATGGCGGGTCCGGACTGCCGTGCGAGTTGCGATAGCTGGTGGTCCATGCGCGCGATCAGCGCCTCCCCCCGAGCTTCTTCGCCCACCGCCGCCGCAACCTGCCGTGTTATTGTCCGGATCTCATCGAAGCTGTCGGCATGGGCGACCTCGATCATCGGATAGCCGAGCCGCCTGAGCAGCATGCGGGTGGCCGGTGTCGTGAACGCTCCCGCCACGACAAGATCGGGCTGTTGCTGGACGACCTCTTCGGAAAGCCCGTGGTTGATCGCGACCTTCTGCGCCTCCCGATGCATCAGCGATCCGTCGGGATCGCGCGAAAGCCAGGTCACCGAAGCGATCCGCTCCGGCGGCAGCAGTGCGAGCACGAGCTGATCCGCGCACTGGTTCATCGACATCACCCGCAGGGGCCTGGGCCGGTGCGACGCTGACGAACCTGCTCGTTCCGCGCTGCCGACCGAAACCGGCAACGCGGCAAGGAGCAGCCCCGCGAAAAGGGCTCCAGAACGCATCAGAGGCGTACCCGCACGCCGCCGTAGGCGGCCCGCCCTGGCGTGGAGAACGTGAAGACCTCCTGGTAATCCTCGTCGAAGAGGTTCTCGACGCGGCCGAAGACCTGAAGCGTCCCGGAAATGTCGTAGGTGGCGGCCAGGTTCACCAGTGTAAAGGCCTTCAGGTCCACGAGCAGGCGCTGATACATGGAGTTGAAGGCGTAATCGCGCTGCTGCCCGTTGTGGCGCACGGTCAGCGTGGCCGACACGGGCACGGCCTCGGGCGCGTAGGTCAGGTTGAAGCTCGCGACGTTCTTTGGGCGTCGAACCGCCTGCGTTTCGACTGGAACTGCCGCCTGGTACGATCCATCCGCCGGTGCTGGGTTGACCAGCGCCGTCAGAACCTGCGGGGCCTTGAGATAAGTGTAGCTGGCGTCCACGTGCCAGTCGCCAAGACGGGCCTGAAGGTAGGTTTCGACGCCGCGCTGTTTGGCCACCACATCGTTGTTGATGCTCGTCGAGATGTATTGACCGCCGACCGAGGTGCCGACGGTCTGTATCTGGTTGTCGAACCGGCTGTGGAAGTACGTCGCGCCCAGCGTCAGTGCGCCTTCGAGCAGTCTCTGCTCCATGCCGGCTTCCCATCCGCGCGATCGTTCCGGCTGCAGGTCGGGGTTGCCGATGTACTGGCCGTCGACGTATCCGAAGAGTTCGGAGGAGGTGGGCGCCTTCACGCCCGAGCCATAGGCGGCGTGAATGCGCGTGCCGTTCGGGAAAAGGTAGCTGCCGGTAACCCGCGCGGTGGAGGCATCCTGGAAATAGTCGTTCGCGTCAATGCGTGCGGACGCGCCGAGTGCCAGCCTGTCATCGACGGTGACGTCGTATTGAGCAACGAAGCCCAGCGTGTCGACCTGCCGCGTACCGGTAAAGGCGTAGCCGGTAGGATCGACGTTGCGAAACTCCTCCCGCTCTGCATCGACGGCCAGCGTGAAGCGGTTCTTCACCCGCTCGTTGCCGAAGCGCAGCGTGTTCTCAAACGAACCGCGATAACGCCGGCCGCGATTGCCGTAGCTGTAGCCGTAGGCGGCAAAAGCGTCACGGTTGGCATCGGTGAGTTGCCCGGAAAGCGCCGTGGTCACGGCATCGTCGAACAGGCTCAACTCCGCGCGGACGAGGCCGTAGAATGCCTTGTTTCGGTAGTATGAGCCGGGCGTATCGATTGTGGTGATGACCGGATAGCCACGCACGACCGGCGAGGAGTCGTCGATCGCCTGATCGTTGAGGTCGGCCTTGGTATAGCTGTAGCGAGCAACGGCGGTGACCTTGAAGTCCGGCGTCGGCGTCCAGTTCAGCTTGCCCGACAGTCCGAGACTGTCGGAACCCAGATCGCGGTCTCCCGCAGGAGCGGTCGGATAGCCCTCGGTGGTGAGATAGCTACCGGATAGGGCGTAGTCGAATGTATCGCCCACAATACCCGCAGCGCGACCTGCCGTCGAAACCGTGCCGAATGAGCCACCCTCCACACGCGCGGTGAAGCCGGGCGCTTCGCGTCCCGAAAGCGTGGTATATGTGACGACGCCGCCTATCGCATCCGAACCATAGAGCGACGACTGCTGGCCGCGCAGGACTTCGACGCGGGCGGCTTCATCGGCGATGAGGGTGCCGAAATCAAATTCCCCGTGGAACGGGTCGGACGCCTTGATGCCATCGATGAAGACCAGCACATGATTGCCTTCCGAACCGCGGATGCGGATCTGGGTCAGGCCGCCGATCGCACCCGTCCGATTCACGGCGACGCCGGGAACGTCGCGCAGGACGTCGGACAGGACCCGCGTCTGGCGATTCTCAAGTGCTTCGCTGTCCAGAACCGTAATGGAGGAGCCGATCAGGTCGGCCGGAATGGCATCGCCCGAACGCGATGCGGTAACGACGATGTTCGTGTCGTCCGTCGCGCCGGTTTCGGCCAGCGCCGGCGTTGCCGCCAAGAGTGGGATCAGGGAAACAAAAGTCTTGGTCACGGCTGTTAAGCCTCCGCACGCCGAGCAACGTCAGGGCAGGGGCGTGCCGCCGGCAGCCCGTCAGCCGGTGAGGCAAACGGACGAACGAACGGTCGGCGCACGCCCACGGGCGGGCGCATGTCGCCCGCGATCGCGCACCGATGCGGCCCCGCCGCAAGGTTCGTCGCTCAGACGGAGATTGACCGTGCCGTGACCATCCCCTGGATCAAGGCAAGAGCGACCGGTGCGCTGGCAGGTCTCCTGGCTTGCGGGTCATCGCTTGATGCACGGCCTTCCCGGATCTCGCATCTTCATGCGTTCGATCCAGTGACCTGTCTGCCGATGGCACGGCCGACAATGTGCACTTCGCTCACCGCTCACAGTTGCAGGGACAGCCTCGGATTGGGATGGCGTGAACCATCCGCACCGCGTTCCCGTTTTAAGTCCTCTCGGACACCAGCGCGATCATGAACGTCCGCACACGCGAACATTCGCCGCCGCTCATAGGGCGCTGTGCGAGGAAAGCCAATCGCAGAATGCATCGTTCGGGCACGCCCAGACGATACGATGGTATGGCAATCGCCTGCGCGGCGAAATCGAGCGCTTGTCGCCCCTGAATATAAAGAACGCAGGGACGTGTTTGCCGGGAAGAGGCTGGCGGACAGGGTGGGATTCGAACCCACGGTGAGCTTGCACCCACGGCGGTTTTCAAGACCGCTGCCTTAAACCACTCGGCCACCTGTCCGCATACCGTCTAGTCCTGCCGATCCTGCACTTTCGTCGGTTCGCCATCAAGATGGAACCGCTTGGTGCGCGTCGCCTTCTGTGCCTTCCCTTCGGGGCTGGCGCTTCGGGAGACAGATAGGCCGGGTACTCTTCGGTCTGTCTGATGGTTGAGTGCCCTAGCTGTTTTTGCGGAGCATACAAGGTCTGTCCGCCACTGCTCGAAGCAATTGCGTCGATATCTTCCAAATCTCACCGAGAGGACAGGGGGGCAGGTGGGTATGCGCTGCCGGAATCAAGGCAGCCGCTGTACGCGTGTCATGCGACGGTAGGCCTTTTATGATGCGGCAAAAAAGCCCCGTCCTTCGGGGGATCGGGTTGAAGCCGAAGAACGGGGCGCAGGTGGTGTAAGGACGACTTGGTCTGCTGGACTACCCCCCTGAAGGGACAAGCTCCAGAACGCCGGCTAGCTGTTCTCCTTGATTGTACCACGCGTTGCTTTGAGCGGCTTCTTCTCTCATCTTCGCAAGTTGACGCTCTGCCTCGCCGTGGGAATTGGCGTACAGTACTCTGACGACATACAACTGGTCATGCTTCAGTCCGGGCGGGAGGGGGTGAAGCGTGGCAATCTTGTTGACCGCTCTCAAAGTTTCCCGGTCCAGATCACGGTGTCCTGACGATTTGAGGAGCGCGACGCCAGCCGGCGCTCCGGATTCACTGCAGTTGAACTTGACGGCCACCACGCCGCTACTTGGCCGCTGGGGACCGAAAGGCTCGGGATACCTGATCTCCCGGTCGATATCCTTGAAAACGCGATCGGACCAGCTTGCCAAAGTTGGCGGAGAGGCCGTGACAATTGTTTCGGCGTGGGCGGAGACTGTCGATCCGTAGGGCAGTATTGTTGCCACCGCCACCCAGGCGGTAATTTCTATTCTTTTCATGGCACAATGTCCCAAGTAGGTCGCTATGAAAGGCGAAAACACTTTGGGCGGAC
Source organism: Novosphingobium panipatense (assembly GCF_900182875.1). Lineage (NCBI taxonomy): Bacteria > Pseudomonadati > Pseudomonadota > Alphaproteobacteria > Sphingomonadales > Sphingomonadaceae > Novosphingobium > Novosphingobium panipatense. Next base: position 285,745 of record NZ_FXUI01000002.1, on the reverse strand, counting down.
GCCACCTGTACGAGCGGGCTTTGTATATCAAGCGCAGGACTCGGTGGCCGGGGTAGACTGCGCCATATTTGTTCTTTGGTCTAGTGCTTTTACGAAATATTATGTTGCCGCGTATCTGCGATAGTAAATCTTTGTTTTAAAGCACTGTTCCCGATCACGTACATCATGGTTCCGTTCAACCGTATGGACGGACCGTCCGGCACGTGGCGAAGCCGACGATCAATCCTCACATGGCGTCAGGAGGTATGTTGGCTGCTCGGCACAAAGGGCCGGTTTTTGCCCTGTCGCGAGGGGCGGAGTGTCGATGAAGACCATGCAGCATGCGGTGGATGTCCCCCGACGCATGTCCTTCACCATTTGCAACCGCAAGGCTTTGTGCGAAGTTGCGTCGCGATGACTTTTGCCATGTTTCCGCGATCTCTGCGCAAAGCCCTTCTTGTTGTTGCTCTTGCGCTGCCGGCGGTTCCCGCCTGTGCTCAGTCCACCAGTTTCCCCGATTACCTGCAGCAGGTAGCTTCACGGGCACGGGTGCAGGGGGTGAGCGAAAGCGCGATCGCATCGGTGTTGTCCGGCCTCACACCGAACGAAAGAGTGATCGCCCTCGACAGTTCGCAACCAGGCAGCCGTGGCGCTCCGCCGCCGCTGGCGCCTTACATTGCGCAGCACGTGGGAAGCTCGATCATCTCTCGAGGCAAGGCGCGCTACGCTTCGCTCGCTTCCATCCTGCCGGGGATCGAGCGCCGCTATGGGGTGCCGGCCTCGGTGCTTTTCGCGATCTGGGGGCATGAAACGAACTACGGCAGCTACACGGGCGATTTCGATCTCGCGCGGTCGCTCGCGACTCTGGCGTGGGAGGGGCGCCGCCGGGAGCTGTTCGAAGGTGAACTCATCGCCCTGATGAAGATGGTCGATCGCGGCGTTCCCCGTTCGCAGCTCAAGGGGAGTTGGGCCGGTGCCTTCGGCTATCCGCAGTTCCTGCCGACCGTTTACCTGAGGCTTGCTGTCGACGGCGATGGCGACGGAAGGGCCGACATCTTCAACAGTTCCGCGGATACACTGGCATCGATCGCCAATTACTTCCGGGACGCGGGATGGCGTCAGGGCCAGCCGTGGGGCGTCCGGGTCAGCGTACCTGCTGACTTCAACACCGCTGCTTACGCCACGAAGCTGTCTTCACCAAGCTGCAAGGCCGTCCATGCGCGCCACTCCCAGTGGAAGACCGTCGCGCAATGGCGAGCGCTGGGCGTTGCGCCTCAAGGAGCCATCGGCAACGATGTGCTGGTATCCTTCTTTCAGCCAGACGGCCCTGGCACGCCCGCTTATCTGCTGAGCGGCAATTACCGCGTCATCCTCCAGTACAACTGCTCGAACTACTACGCCATGTCCGTGGGCTTGCTTGCGGACGAAATCGCCCGGTAAACGGTACGCTCCTGCCGGAAGCATGCCGGTCTGCAGCACGTAACCCCAGTTGCAGCGTATCACCACCTGGCAATTCGTGCCGCCAGCGCTCGTGCCGAACGCCAACCGTGCAAAAGCTGCCCCGACGCTGGAGCAGTGTCGGGGCGCGGGCTATAGGGATGCGCGAATCCTCCTGCGCGGACTGATTTCTACCAGTCTCCCGCGCAGAGTCAGGCGTCGGACGGCGCGGGAGAATACAGGTCTTGAAGTCACTTTCCAATGTCCTGACACTGGCGCTTGTCCTTGCCACCCCCGTCAGCGCCTCTGCCGCAGCTATGCCGGTTCCGCCCGCACAACTCGCGCCCATTCCCGTTATCCTGCTCGTGGATCTCGGCTCCGGGCAGGTGCTGCAGAAGCGCCATCCGGACACGCCCTTTCTCCCGGCCTCCGTCACGAAAGTGATGACGGCCTATGTAGCTTTTGAGGAAATCGGTGCGGGGCGCCTCAGCCTAGACCGCAAGTTCAACGAAAGCCCGGAGACGGAGCGGGAATGGTTCGCAAAAGGTACGAACATGTACCTGACTACGAAGGATTGGCCGACCACGCGCGATCTCCTGCATGGGATCATGACCGCTTCCGCAAACGACGCCTCCGTCGTTCTGGGGGAGGGCTACGCCGGCAGCGTCGCGGCGTGGACCGCGAAGATGAACGATGCGGCCCGCCGCCTTGGCATGACGCGCAGCCACTTCAACACGCCAAATGGCTGGATGGACGAGGGCCACACCTATGTCACGGCAAGTGACCTGGTGAAGCTGGCCGACGCGATGATCACCCGCTACCCTGACCTGTATCGGGAGTTCTCCGGGCATAAGCGCTGGGTCTGGCGTGACGTTCACATGCGCAGCCACGATCCCACAGTTGGCGTCGTCCCCGGCGCGGACGGCATAAAGACCGGTTACACCCGTGAAGCCGGCTACAACTTCCTGGGCACGGCCGAACGCGGTGGGCGTCGGCTTGTCATGGTTCTGGCCGGCGCGCCGCTGCCAAGGGTGCGGGACGATGCCGCCCGCGCCTTGCTCGAGTGGGGCTTCGCCGCCTGGGACACACGCCCCCTGTTCGACCAGGGCCAGACCGTCGCCCAAGCCCGGGTGCAGGGCGGTGACCGCCGCACACTGCCGCTGGTTGCCAATCGCCAGGTTCACGCAACCATCCCTCACGGCGTGAAGCCTCGGATCACACTTTCAGTCCATTACAAGGGTCCGATCGAGGCTCCCGTTCGCAAAGGACAGCAGGTCGGTGAACTCGAGATCCAGGTCGAGGGCCTGGAGCCGGGACGCGTCCCGCTTTTTGCCGGCCGCGACGTTAACAAGGCGGGCTGGCTGGACAGGCTGCTCAACGGCCTCGCCAACCTGATCTCATGATGCCGGGCCGTTTCATTGCTCTCGAAGGCGGCGAAGGGGCAGGCAAGTCCACCCAGGCGCGCCTGCTCGCGGACGCCCTGCGCCAGCGCGGGGTGGAGGTGGTGAGCACCCGCGAACCCGGCGGCACGCCCGGAGCGGAAGCGATCCGCTCGCTCCTGCTCGAAGGCGTGGAAGGCGACGGTGGCGATGGCTGGAACCCGCGCGCCGAAGCGCTTCTGTTCGCCGCTGCGCGTTCCGATCACGTTCACCGTCTCATTCGTCCAGCCCTTGCCCGCGGCGCCTGGGTCATCTGCGATCGCTATCTGGACTCAAGCCGCGCTTATCAGGGCGGCGGCGGCGGGCTTTCCGATGCGGACATCGGGATGCTTCACGCGATCGGCAGTGAAGGGCTTGTTCCCGACATGACCGTGCTGATCGAAGTGTCGCCCAATGTCGCCATGCGCCGGCTCGCAGCGCGGGACGAGGGCAGGACCGATCGCATCGGCGGGAGGGACGCGGCCTATCACGCGCGGGTTGCGGGCGCGTTTCGGACGATCTCGCAATCCGAGCCGGAGCGGTTCGCCCGCATCGAGGGGGATGGCGATCCGCAGACGACGCATGCCCTCATATTCGCGGCGCTCACTCCGATATTGCCGTGAACGAAGGGACATCTTTCATAGGTCAGGAGGCCGCGTGGCAAGAGTGGCTGTCCGCCATCCGGTCTGAGCGGATGCACCATGCCTGGCTGCTTGCCGGAGCCAAGGGGCTGGGCAAGCGCGCCTTCGCACGTGCAGCGGCGGCCGAACTGGTCCGCAACGATGAGAAGCCCGTCCACTCTGAGCTCCATCCCGACATACACATCCTCCAGCATCTTCCTGCCAACGATGACGAAGCGAAGAAGAAGGCGGAAGGCAAGGCGTACCAGACGAAGCGGAACATCACCGTCGATCAGGTTCGCGAGATGATCCGCCGCCTCGCGACCAAACCCACGATGGGGGCCCGGCGCGCCATCGTCATCGACCCTGCCGATGACATGGAAAAAGGCGCCGTGAACGCGTTGCTGAAAGCGCTGGAGGAACCTCCGGCGGGCACGTACTTCCTCCTCGTCACGCACCAGCCCGGACGCTTGCTGCCCACGATCCGCTCGCGGTGCCGTGTTCTCCGGTTCTCCGCCCTCGCGCCGGACCAGATCGAAGCGATGATCCAGCGCGAAGCGCCCGAAGCGGACGCGGCGTCCCGTGCGGCGGCCATCGCCGCTGCACAGGGAGCACCCGGCGTGGCGCTCGACATCGTCGAGCACGACCTCGGGGCCATGCACAGCCTCATGATGCGCATCCTGCGCAACGGCGATGCGGACTTCGTCCTGCGTGGAGGGCTTGCCGACGAGATGGGTGCACGTCCAGCGCGGGACCGGCAGCTTGCCGCGCTGGAGCTGGCACGCGCTGTTCTGGTACAGGAACTGCGCGAAGCCCCCCGGGCCCGGCAACTCCGCATCATCGAAGCGCATGGCGTGCTGACCAAGCTTGGGACGCAGGCGCCCACCTACAATTTCGATGCCGGCTTGCTTATAATGGAAATTGGCGGGTTGCTGGCATCGGTGGCAATGCCTAGAGAAGCCGCACGTTAGCGTGTTTTTTCGTGGTATCACCAGGTGAATGACGCGCCTGAAAACCGATCTGCAACACCAGTCAGGAAAGCGCGACGCCGCATGGGCGAGCCCTACTACATCACCACCGCCATCAGCTATCCCAACGGCCGGCCGCACATCGGCCACGCTTACGAAGCAATCGCCGCCGATGTGATCGCCCGTTTCAAGAAGGCGGAAGGGTTCGACGTCCGGTTTCAGACCGGGACGGACGAACATGGCCTGAAGATGGCGCAGAAGGCCCGTGATCTGGACGTGACTCCGGCCGCCCTGGCTGACGAGATGTCGTCCTACTTCAAAAGCATGTGCGATGCTCTGAACATCAGCTATGACGTCTTTATCCGGACGACCGAGCCGCGCCATCACGCCGCGACGCAGGAACTCTGGCGGCGCATGGAGGCGAACGGGGACCTGTACCTCGACCGGTACGAAGGATGGTACTCCGTGCGTGACGAGGCCTACTACGACGAAAGCGAACTTCAGGTCGGCGAAGACGGCGCGAAGCTATCGCCCCAAGGCACTCCGGTTGAATGGACGGTCGAGGAATCGTGGTTCTTCCGCCTTTCCCGTTACCAGGACAGGCTGCTCGATCTCTATGCCTCGGGTGAGTTCATCCGGCCCGAGAGCCGCCGCAACGAGATCCAGCGCTTCGTGGAAGGTGGACTGCGCGACTTGTCCGTTTCGCGCACAAGCTTCGACTGGGGCATCAAGGTTCCCGGCAGTGACAACCACGTGATGTATGTCTGGGTGGATGCGCTTACGAACTACATCACCGGTCTTGGTTTTCCCGATGAGGGCGGCGACTTTGCGCGGTACTGGCCAGCCAGCCTGCACCTGATCGGCAAGGACATCGTCCGGTTTCACACGGTCTACTGGCCAGCCTTCCTGATGAGCGCCGATCTTCCCGTGCCAAAGCAGGTGTTTGGTCACGGCTTTCTGCTGAACCGAGGCCAGAAGGAATCAAAATCGCTCGGCAATGTCACCGATCCTATCGCGCTGGCGGAAACCTTCGGCGTGGACACGCTTCGCTACTTCTTCCTTCGCGAAGTGGCTTTCGGCCAGGACGGCTCCTGGTCGACGGAAGCGATCGTGACACGCGCGAATGCGGAACTGGCGAACAGCTTTGGCAATCTTGCCCAGCGCAGCCTTTCCATGATCTTCAAGAACATGGATGGCGAACTCAAGGTACCCTCGGAAGTGTCCGAGGCTGACCGCACACTGCGTGCCGCCGTTGCGGAAGCCATTGCCGGTCTTCGCAGGGCGTTTGATGCCCTCGATTTCAGCGCCGGCCTGGAGGCCTGGATGCGGGGTGTATTCGCCTGCAACCAGTACGTTGACGATCAGGCACCCTGGGCGCTGCGCAAGAGCGACCCGGCCCGGATGGAAGCCGTGCTCATGACACTCTTCCAGGTCGTCCGCGATCTTGCCATCGCCGTTCGCCCCGTCGTTCCTTCCGCGATCGATGCGCTGCTCGACCAGATGGGTCAGGATGCAGAGAACCGCAACTATGCGGCGCTCGTTGATGAGGAATGGTTCAGCGCTCTCGTTGAGGCCGGCTTCCGCGTCGACAAGCCACAGGGTGTCTTCCCGCGCCTTGAGCTTCCCGTCGAGGCCGCAGCCTGATGTTCATCGACTCCCACTGCCACCTCGAATACGAAGGCCTTGTGGAGGATCAGCCGGCTGTTCTGGCGCGTGCGCGCGAGGCCGGTATCAAGGGCTTCCTCAATATCTCGACGCGGCAGGCGGAGTGGGATCGCGTGGTCGCCACCGCCAGCAGAGAGCCTGACGTCTGGGCATCGGTAGGCATTCATCCCCATGAAGCCGATCATCATGCCGACTTGGGCGAGGGGGCTCTCCTCGAAGCCGCTGCGCATCCGCGCGTCATCGGGATCGGCGAAACCGGCCTCGACTACTACTACGACAAATCGGATCGCGAAGTGCAACAGGCCCTGTTCCGCACGCACATCGCCGTGGCCCGCAGGACCGGGCTGCCGATTATCATTCATACACGGGATGCGGAAGAAGACACTGCCCGCATTCTCGAGGAGGAACTGGGGAAGGGGGCTTTCCCGGCCCTCATCCACTGCTTCACCGCGAGCGCCGAGTTCGGCCGAAAGGTGCTGGAGCTTGGGCTTACCATCAGCATATCGGGCATCGTGACTTTCAAAAATGCCAAGGACTTGCAAGAGGTTGTGAAGACCATCCCCGAAGATCGGCTGCTGGTCGAAACGGATTCGCCCTTCCTTGCCCCCGTCCCGCATCGGGGAAGGAAATGCGAGCCTGCGTTCACCGCCGACACGGCGCGTTTCGTTGCCGATCTGCGGCAGGTGAGCCTCGAAAGCCTGGGCGAGACCACCACGCGCAACTTCTTCAGTCTGTTCACCATGGCGAAGTACCAGGCGGCGCTTGCATGAAGGTCACCATCCTGGGCAGTGGCACATCGACCGGAGTACCGCGGCTTGGGGGCGAGGGCGGTTGCGCGGACTGGGGACTGTGCGACCCCGCCGAGCCGCGCAACCGGCGGACGCGAGTGGCCATCGTGCTGGAGAGCGATGCAGGTGCGCGCATCCTGGTCGACACCCCTACCGATCTGCGTTCGCAGCTTCTTGCCAACGACATACACCGCCTCGACGCTGTCTTCTGGACGCATGATCATGCGGACCACTGCCACGGCATCGACGACCTGCGCCCGTTACGGTATGGCCGTGCAGGCCCGATACCCGGCTATGCCCACGCAGAAACCGTGCGGCGCCTGAGGCAGCGTTTCGGCTACGTCTTTGCCGGACAATACGGCTACCCCACGCTTGTCTCGCTCGAGAACCTCGACACTCTGCGTCTGTGCGAAGGGTTCCGCGTCGGGCACGTGCAGATGCCTCACGGCGGCATGGATTCCACCGGCTTCCTCTTCGACGCCGACGGGAAATCAGTCGCTTATGCGACGGATTTCAACGAGATCACCAAAGGCATGGTGGACCTGTTCTACGGTTGCGACGTGTTGGTCGTGGACTGCTTGCGCCGCGAACCGCATCCCACGCACGCGCACCTTGCCATGTCACTCGAGCTGGCGGACGTCTGCCGTGCCGGTACAACCGTGCTGACGCATCTGGACAAGAGCATGGACTACGCGACGCTGTCCGCAGCCGTGCCGGACAACGTCATCGTCGGGTATGACGGACTGGTGGTTACGCCATGACACAGGCCGCCATGATCGTCTCGATCATCACGCTTCTGGGATGGCTGTTTCTGGTGCTGCGCAATTCCGAGATTCGCAGCCTTGATCGCAGCCGCGTACTGAAGCTGGCGGCGGTTTGGGCTGCGATCATCGTCACAATGCTTGTGGTCGTGCAGATGCTGGGCCTTAGTCGGCCGTAAGCCTCGTCACCCCACCCTTGATTTTACATAATCATGATTATCGTTCTTCGGTGGGTTCGAAATGAAGCATCAGGAAATCGACCGTCTTCTCTCCATCATGGCCCGGCTGCGCGATCCGCAGACCGGATGCGACTGGGACACGAAGCAGACCTTCGCTTCGATCGTTCCATACACGATCGAGGAAGCCTACGAGGTGGCGGAGGCTGTTGCCGTCAATGACATGTCGTCTCTGCGCGAGGAACTGGGAGATCTTCTTCTTCAGGTCGTGTTTCATTCGCGCATGGCCGAAGAACTCGGTCACTTTTCGTTTGCCGATGTCGCGGCGGCAATCGCAGCGAAACTCGAAGCTCGCCACCCCCACATCTTCGGCGATGACACCTCCAGTTCGACTCAGACCGAGCGCTGGGAAAACCTCAAGGCAAAGGAACGCGAGGCCAAGGGTGAGACCAGCGCGATGGACGGCGTGGCGCTGGCGCTGCCGGCGCTTCTGCGGGCTGAAAAGCTGCAAAAGCGCGCCGCGCGGGTCGGCTTCGACTGGCCCGATGCCCAAGGTGCAGCGGCCAAGGTTCACGAGGAAATGGCCGAACTGGCGGACGCTCCTGACGCCGAACGGCTGGAGGAAGCCGGTGACCTCCTGTTTGCAGCGGTCAACCTTGTCCGTCTGAACGGGCTTGCCCCCGAAGACGCCCTTCGCGCGGCAAACGCCAAGTTCGAACGGCGTTTCCGCGCGATGGAAGAACTCGCCAGGTCGTCAGACGAGGACTTCGCAACTCTCCCGCTCGACAAGCAGGAGAGCTATTGGCAGGCTGTCAAGCGCGACGAGTGATCTTCACAGGGCTTTGAAGCGCCCGAACTCCCGTTCGGACATCCGGACCTGGAGCCGGATCTGCGGCCCGCCGTCACCTTCTCCGGCCTCCTCCTCCGACACGACTTCGCCACGCGCGTGAAGGAAGGCGATGCGCTGTCCATCGGAAGCGGGAAGGACAAAGCTGTAGACGCGGGCGTCCTGCGTCAGCTTGCGCCCTGCGGTCTCGAGCAGGACATCGCACCCTTCCCCGGTCAGCGCGGAAAGCGGCACGATCGTCTCGCCTTCACGATGCTCCCGCGCCTCGCGAAGAGCTTCGGCCTGTGCCGGGCCGAGAAGGTCCCACTTGTTCCAGACTTCAATGATAGGGATCGACGGCTCCGTGGCCGCCTCTCCGGCATCCCCCTTCTCTCCAGCTGAATCCTTGTCCGACAGACCGAGAACGCCAAGGTCCGACAGCACCTCCAGCACCTGCCGCTTCTGCGCCTCGGTGTCGGGGTTCGCTATGTCACGCACGTGGACGATCACGTCCGCCGCCGTAACCTCTTCAAGGGTAGCGCGAAAGGCAGCCACCAACTGTGTCGGAAGATCGGAGATGAAGCCCACCGTGTCCGACAAAATGGCCTTTTCCAAACCCGGCAGCCGAATGGCGCGCATGGTCGGGTCGAGCGTTGCGAAAAGCAGGTTCTCGGCCATGACGCCGGCACCGGTGAGGCGGTTGAACAGCGTCGACTTGCCAGCATTGGTGTAGCCCACGAGCGCGATCACCGGCCAAGGCGCCTTTTCCCTGCGGTCGCGGTGGAGCCCACGGGTGCGGCGAACCTGCTCAAGCTCCCGACGGATTTTCGCCATACGATCGCGGATCATGCGTCGATCCGCCTCGATCTGTGTTTCACCCGGGCCACCGAGGAAGCCGAAGCCGCCGCGTTGGCGTTCCAGGTGAGTCCAGCTGCGGACCAGCCGTCCGGCCTGATAATCGAGGTGCGCCAGTTCCACCTGGAGGCGGCCTTCGGCGGTCGCTGCCCGCTCGCCGAAGATTTCGAGGATAAGACCGGTGCGGTCGATGACCTTGCGCTTCAGCTTTTCTTCGAGATTGCGCTGCTGGATGGCGCTGAGCGAACCGTCAACGATGACCAGTTCCGCCTCGTTGAGTTCGCAGGCGGTGGCAATGTTCTGGATCTGGCCTTCGCCGAAAAGCGTGCCCGCGCGGGGTTCACGTATGACGATCGCCATCGCCTCGGCCACAACCAGACCGATTGCAAGCGCGAGGCCTCTTGCCTCCTCCAGCCGGGCCTCGGGATCAAGATCGCCGCGGCCCCGCATCTGAGGATATACAACGAGGGCACGCGCGCCGCGCGTGACCTCACCTTTGAGTTCATCGTTCAAATCGGTTCAGCTTCTCTCAGTCTTCAGCCTCTTCATGCGCCTGGAGATCCACCGGGGTTACCGGCTGGATGGTCGAGACGGCATGCTTGTAGGCCAGTTGTACGTACCCCTCACGCTCCAGCAGCATGCAGAAGAGGTCGTAGGCGGCGACGCGGCCCTGCAGCATCACGCCGTTGATGAGGAACATCGTCACCTGCACGCCGGCATTGCGAATGCTGGAGAGGAAGACATCCTGCAGAACGCGCTGTTTCTTCGCGTTCTCCGGACCGCTGCCGAACTGGCCGGCATCGACCGGAGTGGAGGGCATGATGGTGGAGATTGCGTGCTTGTAGACGAGCTGCGACTGACCATCCCGGCGCAGAAGGATCGAAAAGTTGTCGAACCAGGTGACGATGCCCTGCAGCTTGACGCCCTTGACCAGGAACATCGTGACAGGCGTCTTGTTCTTGCGCAGCAAGTTCAGGAACTGGTCCTGCAGGTTCTGGCCACCCTTCCCAGCGGGAGCGGCAGTTACCGGCGGTGCCGTTTCCTCGACTTCGGGAGTCGGCGGCGGGGTGGGTTTGGGGCGCGCCGAAAGCGTACGTCCAGCCATGTCTCATTCTCCGTCTTTTTGGCGGCCGCCCCTGCGGTCCGCAATCTGGCCCCGTTCGTGACGGCAGCCGTTCTCGAATCGGAAGGTACTCACTTGCTGCAGTGCAGTAAACCGCGTTTTTGTAGCATAAATGTTACACAGGTTCAGGCCTGCTCATCGAGGTCCGATTCGTCCTCCCGCCTTTCGGACATGCCCAGGAGCTTCAGCTTGCGATGAAGCGCCGATCGCTCCATCCCGATGAACGCGGCAGTCTTGGAGATGTTGCCGGAGAAGCGCCGTATCTGCACGCGCAGATACTCACGTTCGAAGCTTTCGCGCGCCTCGCGTAACGGCGCGCTCATCATGACCGAGGCGCCGGCATCGCTGCCGCCGCGGCTGTTGAAGATCTCCGGCGGCAGCATGTCCGCCTCGATCGTTGCGAGCTTTTCCCGCGGGGCCATGATCACTGTGCGTTCGACGACATTGCGCAACTGGCGCACGTTGCCGGGCCATTCATAAGCCTGCAAGGCGGTCATCGCCTCCCCGCTGACCTGGGGCGGCGGCACGCCCTGCTCGTTGGCATACCGGGCGAAAAAATGGTCGACCAGTGCGGGTATGTCATCGCGCCGTTCGCGCAGGGCGGGGATCGAGATCGGCACAACGTTCAGGCGATAGAACAGGTCTTCCCGGAAGCGGCGCTCGGCGATCTCCTTCTCGAGGTCTCGCGACGTGGAGGAGACGACGCGGACATCCACCCGGATCTGCCGGGTACCGCCGACACGGACGAACGCCTGATCGGTGAGCACACGCAGGATACGCGCCTGTGTCGACAGCGGCATGTCCGCCACCTCGTCGAAGTAAAGCGTCCCGCCGTCCGCACTTTCGAGAAGCCCGGACCGGACGAGCGTCCCATCCACTTCCTCACCGAACAGTTCCTGCTCGAACCGCTCGGGTGTGATGCGTGCCGAGTTCACGCTGACGAAAGCGCTGCCGGCCCTGGGGCTCCAGGCGTGAAGCAGCCGCGCGGCCACCTCCTTGCCCGAGCCGGCGGGCCCGGTGATCAAAAGACGGCTTCCGGTGTTGGCCACGCGCTTCAACGTGGCGCGCACCTGGTTGATGGCGCCGCTGGAGCCGTTGAACTCTTCGCCCGTGGAAACGCCCTGCCGAAGCTGGGCGTTCTCTCGGCGCAGCCGCTCGGTCTCGGTTGCTCGGGCGACCAGATGCAGCAACTTCTCGGCTTCGAAAGGCTTCTCGATGAAGTCCATGGCCCCGCGCGAGATGGCGGCGACGGCAGTGTCTATGTTCCCGTGCCCGGAGAAGATGATCACCGGCAGTTCGGGTTCACGCGCCTTGATGGCATCCAGCACTTCCAGCCCATCCATGGGGCTGCCGTGAAGCCAGACATCCAGCAGGACCAGCGAAGGACGGCGCGCGTCAACAGCCGCCAAAGCGGATTCGCTGTCACCGGCCGTGCGGCATTCGTAGCCTTCGTCGCTCAGCACGCCGGCGACCAGTTCGCGGATGTCGCGCTCGTCGTCGACGATCAGGATATCTAGTGCCATGAGCCAATCTTCTTCGTCTGGATGAAACGGGTCACTGCGCTGCCTCCGGCTTGCGGAACGGCAACGAACCGGAAGTCTCGTGCGAGAGCGGGTTGTGGGCAAAGCGCATCGCCACGGTGGTTCCGCCACCGGCCGCCGCTGCGAAGGTCATTTCGCCGCCATGTTCCTCGATGATCTTGTTGACGATCGCCAGCCCGAGGCCGGTGCCCTTCTCACGCGTGGTGACATAGGGTTCGATCAGGCGTTCCTTGTCCTGCGACAGCCCGATGCCGTTGTCCGTGATCCGCACGAGGATGGATGTATCCTCCTCGAGCACCTCCACCGTGATTGTGCCGCGGTAGTCTTGTGGCGCCTCGTTCGCTTTGGCTTCCGTGGCTTCAACGGCGTTCTTGAGCACGTTTGTCATCGCCTGCCCATATTGATGGCGATCACACTCAATGAGGCCGATGTCACGCTCCGCGACGAAGCGGAAATCGATGTCGGGCCGTGCCACTTCCTGGAGGAAAAGCGCCTGCCGGGCGAGGGCTACCGGATCCTCCGGACGGAACACGGGCTTGGGGAGGCGGGCGAAGGAGGAGAATTCGTCCACCATCTTGCGCAGATCGCCCACCTGGCGAATGATGGTTCGGGTCAGATCCTCGAACAGTTCGGGATTGTCGGTGATCTGCTTGCGATAGCGGCGGCTGAGCCGTTCCGTCGCCAGCTGTATCGGGGTCAGCGGGTTCTTGATCTCGTGGGCGATGCGCCGCGCCACATCGGACCAGGCGGCCGTCCGCTGGTCGATCAGTTGGCGGGTGATATCCTCGAACGTGATGACGTGGCCCGTGGCATCGCGACTGGTCTTGACGGCCAGCGTCAGGAGGTCACCTCCGCGGTTGTACTGGACCAGGCCGCTGGGAGCGCCCTGCTCCACCAGTGCCGCCAGTGAGGGCGCAACTTCGGCGATCAGCATCCCCTCCGGTGCGGTGCCTGTGCCATCGGTCAGAAGTTTCTGCGCCGTCGAGTTCATCAGAAGGATACGGCCCTGCTCGTTCAGCGAGATGATGCCCGAGGTCACTGATTCCAGCACGGCTTCGATGAAGACGCTGCGCTCGTGAAGCTGGCGGTTTGCGCCAAGCAAAGCCTGCGTCTGCTTGTCGATCTGCGCCGTCATGCGGTTGAAGGCGCGGTTCAGCAGCCCGATCTCGTCCGCGCCCGTGCGCCTCTCGATGCGTAATGTGTAGTTGCCCGCGCCAACACCGCGGGCCGCGTCCACCAGTTCATAGAGCGGCTCCACCTGCCGGTCGGCGAACCGCAGCGCGAACCAGACGGACAGGCCCACCAGCGCCAGCGACGCCACGAAGAGCGCCACGTTGAACCGCAACTGGAGCACGCGGGCGCGGCTTGTAAGCACCTCGTAGGCCTGAACGATGTTCTCCGCCCGCTCCCCCTGGCTGAGCGAGAGCAGGTCGGAACTGCGCACGACAAGCAGATAGACCCCCGAAGACCGCTCGATGGGCGCAGCGGCGACGATGCGGTTGTCGCGGGCATTGACGACATAGGGTTCGCCCTTGTCCAGCCGGTCCAGCCCGTCCTTGCTGATGCGATTGTTCTCGGCAACGCCGACCGGATCGACGATGATCGGGGTCCGCTGGTCCCCGCCCCGGTCGATCTGGATGATGGCCGCGCCGCTCAGGTTACGGCGGACGACCTGATAGGAAAGGAAGGTCTGGAACTCGCGGCTCGCGACCGGCACCTGGCTGAGTTCGTCCCGTGCGTCTGTGGCCATGGCGACGGATTCGTAGCCAACGTCCCGCAGTGTCTGGTCATAATAGCCCCTCGCCAGTTTGTTGGCGTTTTCCAGCAGCCCGCGCGAACTGTCGGAGAACCAGAACTCGACGCCTGACTGGAACAACCACGAAGCGAAGATGACCACCAGCAGCGTGGGAATGGCCGAGATCAGCGAGAAAATGAAAACGAGCCGGACGTGCATCTGGCCGGTGCCGCCGCTGATGTTTTCAGCCGCGCGGCGCAGTGCCATTCGCCGCCCCAGCAGAACCAGGATCGCCATCGCCGGCACGAGCGTTCCGACGAGCAGGCTTGCCGTCAGGTTGGACGGCAGCAGCTCACGCCGGTCTCCACCGCCGTTGAGCGCGTACCAGGTCGTTGCGGTCATAACCAGGAAGGCAAGGACCGAAAGCACCTCCATGACGGCGAAGAAGTTGGCCCGGCGAGCAGCCAACTGCATGCGCCGCCACCAGCGTGGCCACGCCCGCTTACGCGCCTGTCTAGGAACCGGACCCTCGTTCATCGTTGCCCTGTTACAACAGGACTGTGGCCTGCCTGCAAGTGCAAATCCACAAGGGCCGCTTTAAGGACGACGAGCAAATTCCTCGGGATCGAGCGCCAGTTCGCCCAGGCGTTTGCGCAGGGTGTTGCGGTTAATCCCCAGCGCCTGCGCGGCTCGCAGCTGATTGCCGGCGGTCTCGCGCAGAACCTGCGCGAAGAGCGGCCGCTCGAAGGCCGCCATGGCGCTGCCGTAGATCGTTCCGCTCGCCGGGCGGGTGGCCGCGAGCCATGCCTCGACAGCAGCGTCAATGCTGGCCGAGGCGCCATGCGCCCTGCCCTCACCGTACGGAGCGCTTCCTCCGGTGCTTTCGCCGTTCGCACCGGATTGCTCCTGCGCCAGCAGCGGGACGATGCTTTCAACGTCGATCACATCCTCGCGCGCAAGCAAGGCGAGGCGGTAGACGAAGTTCTTCAGTTCGCGGACATTGCCGCGCCATGGTTGACGGCTGAGCAGTTCGCCTGCCTGCGGCGTCAGCTGGTGGCGGGGCAGCCCCTCGTTCGCCGCATGAAGCAGGAAGTGACGGGCAAGAGCGTCGATGTCATCCGGGCGATCACGCAGTGGCGGCATGTTGATCGGCACTACGTTGAGCCGGTAATACAGGTCCTCACGAAAGCGGCCTGCGGCGATTTCGGGCTCAAGATCCTTGTTCGTGGCAGCGACGATCCGTGTGTCGAGGCGGATCTCCTCGCGCCCGCCCACGCGGCGCACGGTGCCGGACTGAAGAGCGCGCAGGAGGCGGGTCTGCGCCTGCATCGGCATGTCACCGATTTCGTCGAGGAAGAGCGTACCGCCCGCAGCCTGCTCGAACTTGCCGACGTGACGGGCCACGGCCCCCGTGAAGGCGCCTTTCTCATGGCCGAACAACTCGCTTTCGATGAGTTCGGCCGGTATCGCGGCAGTGTTGACCGCGATGAAGGGTCCCGACCGGCGATGCCCCAGCTGGTGTATCGCCTCGGCAACGAGCTCCTTGCCGGTGCCCGACTCTCCGAGAATCAGCACCGTCAGGTCATTGCGCAGCACGCGCGTGATCATGCGGAAAACCGACTGCATGGCCGCACTGCGGCCGACGAGCGGCAGGCCTTCGATAACCGGCTCCTCTCCGATCGTCTGACCCTGCGCGGCGCCGGCGGCCTGCCGCACGGTGCGCGCGAGTTCATCGATATCGAAGGGTTTGGGAAAGTATTCGAAGGCACCGGTGTCCGTGGCTCGAACAGCGGTATCGAGCGTATTCTGTGCCGACAGAATGACGATCGGCATCTGCGGATGATGCTCCCGGACCCGATCGATGGTCTCGATCCCGTCGCCGTCGGGAAGCATCACATCGGTCACCAGCGCGGCGAACCGTCCTTCCCTCAGCATGCTGTCCCGTTCCGCCAGCGTCTGGCAGTGCGAAACGGAAAAGCCCTCCGCCTCCAGCGCCGCGGTAATGACGATGGCGATGGAGGTATCATCCTCGACCAGCAGGACATTCACGGCCGGCTCTCCAGGGTTCGTGCGCGCGCCTGAGGAGCCAGCGGCAGGTGGATGCGGAAGTGAGTCAGGCCGTTTTCCTCGTCGCGGTCATGCGTGACGCGACCGTTCATGTCGCGCACCAGCTTTCGAACCAGCGGAAGCCCGAGCCCCTGCCCGGAGTTCTTGCTCGTCACGAAAGGCTCGAAGATGTGGTCCCGCATCGCAGGGTCAATGCCGGGACCGTTATCGCTGATGCGGACCTCGATTGGCAGCCGCAGCGGCGCTCCGTCCTCCGCGATCTGAAGCTGAAGACCGCTCGCAAAGCGGGTTCGGATGGTCACGCGCGGCTCTTCGGCGTTCTTGCATGCGTCCACCGCATTCGTCAGCAGGTTTATCAGGACCTGTACAAGCCCGTCCGGGCTGCCGAGAACCGGCGGCAGGGACGGGTCGAACTCCTCGACAAGGCGGAACGTCGGCCGCACACCCTCCGCAGCGTTCATGACGTCGATCGCCCGGCGCGCCGCTTCGTGCAAGTTGCAGGCCTCGACGGGAGGTGCAGTTCGGCCGCTAAGCTTCTGCATACGTTCGATAAGATTGGCAATACGATCCACTTCGCCCGTGATGAGGTCGGTAAGTGCCCGATCCCGCTCGCCGATCTTGCGCGCAAGAAGCTGCGCCGCTCCGCGAATGCCGGCCAGAGGGTTCTTGATCTCGTGCGCCATGATCTCCGGACCGCGCAGGACCGCATCATCCGGAGCGCCCGGATCATCGCCCAAGGCATCCGCGGCGGTGTTGTCATGCAAGGTCACGACCTGCCAGCCCGGACTGTCCGCCACCGGCGCCACGTTGATATCGATGCGCCGGGCGCCGCGCCCCTTGAGTTGCACGACCACTTCGCGGGCCGACACGGGCGCTTCGGAGTCGGAAAGGCGATCCAGCAAGCGCCGATCGGATATGGTCATGATGTCGCGCAGCCGTGTGCCGATGAGGCGCCGGGCGGACTGGCCGAAGAACTGCTCGGCCGCAGGATTAAGGGCGGCGATGGTCAGGCCATCCTCCAGCAGCACCATGGCGTGCGGCAGACTTGCAAGCAGCCGCTGGGCTTCCGGTATTGCCGAGTTGCCCTCCAGCCTCATGCCGCCTGCAACTGCCCGCCGCCACTGTCACGGTAGGGGGCGTAGAACTCCGCCAGCTCGCGGAGCACCTCATCGGGATCCGCAATGAAGTTCACCTTGTTTCTGAACTCTGCAGATCCGCGGACGCCCTTGATATACCAGCCAAGATGCTTGCGCGCCATTTTGACGCCGGTCTCACCGCCGTAATGGTCCAGCATGTCTTCGTAGTGGCGGCGTATGATCTCGTACTGCTCGGCAACGGTGGGATCGGCCGACACCGACTGCCCGCGCCACCACTGCATGACCTGCGCGAGGAACCATGGGCGCCCATACGAACCGCGGCCGATCATCAGGCCGTCCGCGCCGGACTGCTCCAGAGCCTTCGCCGCGTCCTCGATGGTGCAGATGTCGCCATTGACGATCACCGGGATCGATACGGCGTCCTTTACCTTGCGGACGAAGGCCCAGTCGGCTTCGCCCTTGTACATCTGGTTGCGGGTGCGGCCATGGACGGTGATCATCCGCGCGCCGAGATCCTCGGCGATGCGGGCCAGCTCGGGCGCGTTGAGGCTGTCATGGCACCAGCCCATCCGCATCTTCACGGTGACCGGCACCTTCACCGCCTTCACCGTCGCCTCGATCAGACGGGTGGCAAGCGGCACGTCGCGCATGAGCGCGGAGCCCGCATCCCCATTCACGACCTTTCGCACGGGGCATCCCATGTTGATGTCGATGATGGCGGCGCCACGGTCCTCGACCAGCCGGGCCGCTTCTCCCATCTGCTCAGGGTCGCATCCCACGAGCTGCATGGAGACCGGGTCCTCGACCTTGTCCCACATGGCTTTCTGGATCGAGACGCGCGTCTCGCGGATCGCCGCAGGACTGGCTATCATTTCGGTCACGTTGAGGCCTGAGCCGAAGGCGCGGACCATTCGGCGGAACGGCAGGTCGGAAACACCCGTCATTGGCGCGAGCACGACCGGGCAATCGATCGTCACCGGACCGACATTGATCGGCTTGAGGGCCGGGGAAGCGGGCATCTGAGTCATGGTCTGCGCAACACTGCCTAAAAAACAGGCAGCGCATAGTGGATTGCCCTCGGCTCGGCAAGGGATTACCCGCCTCGACGATGTCGCAGATTGTCTCCGCAGGTCGCAAACACAGCCCGAATCGGCCGGGCGTTCGCACCGCCGCCCTGGTGGTCGCCGCGGGCCAGGGGCTTCGCGCCGGGCAGCCCATGCCCAAGCAGTTCGTCAATTGGCGCGGGAAGCCGGTGGTACGCCACTCGGTAGAGGCACTGCTGGCTGCCGGATGCGCGCCGGTGCTGGTCATGATCCCGCAGAACGCCGAGGCGGTGGTTCGCGCGGCTCTGTCCGGTCTGACGGACGTGGATTTCGCCATCGGCGGGGCAACCCGCCAGGAGTCGGTGCGGCTCGGCCTGGAAGCGATTGCGCGGGAAAAGCCCGACCGCGTGCTGATCCACGATGCCGCCCGGCCCCTTCTTCCGGCAGAGGTCGTCGAAAGGCTCCAGACGGCTCTGGACACTCACACGGCCGCAATTCCCGTCCTGCCCGTGAGCGACAGCCTCACCCATGCGGCCGGAGACATGATGGGCGCACCGGCGCGGCGGGAGGAACTGCGACGGGTGCAGACACCCCAGGCCTTTCATTTTTCCGACATTCTCGCCGCCCATCGCGCCTGGGACGATGCGCCCACGGCTGGGGACGACGCTCAGGTGGCACAGGCATGGGGCATGGAAGTGGCGCTGGTCGAAGGAGACGAGATCTTGCACAAGCTTACCTACGCCTCCGATTTTGCCCCGACCCGCGCGGCGGTACGGGTGGGTAACGGTTATGACGTCCACCGGCTCGAGGAAGGCGAGGAGCTGTGGCTCTGCGGCGTTCGCGTAGAGCATACGCACGGTCTTGCGGGACACAGCGACGCCGACGTCGCCATCCATGCGCTTGTCGACGCCTTGCTGGGTGCGATCGGCGCAGGCGACATCGGCCAGCATTTCCCCCCCAGTGACGAACAGTGGAAAGGCGCTGCCTCAGACCGCTTCCTTGCCCACGCCGCCGAACTTGTGGCGGAGGCGGGGTACGCCCTCGGCAATGCGGACGTGACGATCATCTGCGAGGCCCCAAAGATCGGTCCTCACCGGGAGGCCATGCGCGCACGGCTCGCGCAAATTCTCGGCGTCGACGCGAGCGCGATCAGCGTGAAGGCGACCACGACGGAGAAGCTCGGCTTTACGGGGCGCCGCGAAGGGATTGCCGCTCAGGCCGTGGTCAGCCTCGCGCTGTTGTAGGTTGCCTCCGGCTTCAAAGTTTACGAGGATAGTTTCAATGCGCTTCATTCCGCGAACCCTGGCCCTGCTTGCCGCGATTGCGCCCTGCACCGCCATGGCCGCGCAGTCCGTCTGCATCACCAAGGCGGAGGCGACCTCACTGATCACCTACGCCCTGCCTCAGGCGATCAGCGCAACGGCCAAGCGTTGCGCGCCGTCCCTGCCCGCGAACGCGTTCCTGCGCACACGCAGCGCAGAGCTGGTAAGCCGTTACGCCGGGCAGAAGGACCGCCACTGGCTCAAGGCCAAGCCCGCCTTCATGAAGGCCGTTAACGCGCAAGACGCCGGTTCGGCGAAAATGTTCGCAAGTCTGCCTGACGAGAGCCTGCGTCAGATGGCGGATGTGTTCGTCGAAGGCTTCGTGTCGCAGCGCATCGCCACGCGGTCCTGCAAGCAGCTGGATCTCGCCATTGATCTGCTTTCGCCCCTTCCCCCGGAGAACACGGCCGGCCTGATCGCGCTAACGCTGGATATGGCGCGCGACGCCAATGCCCGGGCCGGCAGCGTTTCGCTTTGCAAGGATTGACGATCATGAGCGAGCCCAGCCCCGTTTTCCCGGCAGACCTCCTCGAACTCGCTCGCCGCGTGGTGGAAAAGAACGCTGCAATCGGCCGAATGGTCGCCGTTGCGGAAAGTTGCACCGGAGGACTGGTCTGCGCTGCCCTGACGGAGATCCCCGGCTCCTCGGCCGTCCTCGATCGCGGGTTCGTGACCTATTCCAACGAGGCCAAACAGGAGATGCTCGGCGTTCATCCCGACATCATCGATTCCTTCGGCGCGGTCTCTCCGGCAACGGCGTGGGCCATGGCGCAGGGGGCGATCTCACGCAGCCGCGCGGACGTGGCCGTGGCCATCAGCGGGGTAGCCGGGCCGGGTGGTGGAAGCGAGATGAAGCCGGTGGGCACGGTTGTGTTCGCCTGCGCACAGCGCGGAGTCGAAGAGGTGAACGCGGAACAGAAGCAGCTGGATGGCCGCAGCCGCGGTGAAATCCGCCACCAGGCGACGATCGTCGCGCTGGAGCTGCTGCTTCCCTGACATGCGTGCCCGGCCAAAGCCGGGACGCGCAGCCATCACCCCGCCTGGGCGACGCCGTAAAGCTCGGCCGCGCGGGTCTCGAACGCAGCCACCATCTTGCGGAAAGCCTTGTCGAAGTACTGACCAGCCAGCTTCTCGAAAAGCGGGTTACGAAACGTGAACTTCACGTCGAACTCGATCTCGCAGGCCGTGTCACTGACAGCGTGGAACGTCCAGACATTGTCCAGATCACGCATGGGTCCATCTACGTAATGCACCCGTATCTGGCGGGGACGTTCCTTCTCCACGCGAGAGGTGAACTTCTCCCGCAGTGCCTTGAAGCCGACGAGCATGTCCGCGATCATCTCGTGCTCGCTATCAGACTTCACCCGCGTGGCGACGACCCAGGGCAGGAATTCCTGATAGCGGCCCACGTCAGCGACGAGGTCGTACATCTGTTCGGCGCTGTAGGGCAGGCGACGCGTTTCGTGGATTCCCGGCATGCGTCAGGCCCCTACGACCGCAACGCTTGCCTGCGTGCGGGCAAGCTGGGCTTCACGCGCCGCCTTCATTTCCGCGAAGTCCGAACCGGCGTGGTAGCTGGACCGGGTCAGCGGCGAGGACGCGACCTGCAGGAAACCTTTGGCCCGGGCGATGGCGCCGTAAGCCTTGAACGCCTGCGGCGTCACGAATTCCTTGACCTCGGCGTGCTTGGGCGTGGGCCGAAGGTACTGCCCCATCGTCAGGAAGTCGATATCAGCGCAGCGCATGTCGTCCATCACCTGATGGACCTCCAGTCGTTCCTCGCCCAGCCCGAGCATGATGCCCGACTTGGTAAAGATCGAGGGATCGTGCCGCTTCACTTCCTCCAGCAGCCGCAGCGACGCGTAATAGCGCGCGCCGGGGCGGATGGTCGGGTAAAGCCGGGGGACCGTTTCAAGGTTGTGGTTGTAAACGTCGGGCCGCGCTTCGACGATGGCTTCGACCGCTCGCTGCATCTTGTTGCGGAAGTCCGGCGTAAGGATTTCAATCGTGGTCGCGGGGGTGGCATCGCGCAGGGCGCGGATGACCTTCACGAACTGGCTGGCGCCACCGTCGGGCAGGTCATCCCGATCAACCGAAGTGATGACGATATGCTCGAGCCCTGTCTTGAGAGCCAGTTCCGCGACGTTGGCAGGTTCCATCGGATCGACTCGACCCGGCATTCCCGTCTTGACGTTGCAGAAGGCGCAGGCCCGGGTGCAGGTGTCGCCCAGGATCATCACCGTCGCGTGTTTTTTCGTCCAGCATTCCCCAATGTTGGGGCAGGCCGCTTCCTCGCACACCGTATTCAGCTTGAGATCGCGCATGAGCTGGCGCGTCTCGCCATAGCCCTTGCTGGTCGGCGCCTTGACGCGGATCCAGTCAGGCTTGCGCTGCCGCGCGCTTTCAGGGGCGGGTGCGGTGGACAGATCGTTCATGCGCCCCAGATAGTCACATGCGCGCCGGCTTGCCAGCACGAATATCCGGCTTAAGGCAATAGCAACGTTTACAAAGCAGCAATGGAACTCACCATGACCGACACCGACGATCGCGTTCTGAACCACCTGCTTCAAGGGTATCGCCGCTTCCGCGACAGTGGCTGGACCCCGCACCGGGAACGCTGGGCACAGCTCGGCCAAGGACAGGAGCCGGAGGTGATGGTGATCGCCTGCTCGGACAGCCGCGTCGATCCGGCACAGATTTTCGACGTCGATCCGGGCACCATCTTCGTGGTGCGCAACGTGGCGGCGCTTGTTCCGCCATTCGAGACTTCACCGGGGCACCACGGCGTCTCCGCCGCCCTTGAGTTCGCGGTGCAGGTGCTCAAGGTCAAGGAAATCGTCGTAATGGGCCATGGCTTGTGCGGCGGCTGCAAGGCGGCCCTCACGCAGGACCTGAAGGGCACAGAGCCGGGCCAAGGCGGCTTCATCGCGGACTGGATCGCGATGCTTGACGAGGCGCGGGAGCCTGTAGCCCACGCGCACGGCACGACCGGGCGTGAAGCGGAGCGAGCGATGGAGCAGGCGGCAGTCAAGGTCAGCCTCGACAACCTGATGACCTTCCCTTGCGTCCGCTCGAAGGTTGGCAAGGGCGAACTGACGCTGCGCGGCGCCTTCTTCGCGATCTCGGACGGCGTGCTGCATCTGCTTGATCAACGCACGGGTGAGTTCGCTCCCGCCGTCTGAGCAACTGGACGGGCTTGAACGAAAAAGGGCGCCGTTTTTGCCGGCGCCCTCTTCGTTCAGGGATCTCGGAAGATCAGTTGGCGGCAGCCGGGGCTGTCGACGCGGCGGCGGCCGGGGAAGCCTTGCCCTTGGCGTAGGCATCCCAAAGCTTGGCCACCGGCTGGCGGGTGCCGCTCACCTTGGCGAGGCTCGTCTGTGCTGCGGCGTACTTGCCCTGCAGCGCCTGCGACATGCCCAGACGAAGAGCGACTTTGTTCGCATCCACGCCGGCCATCGAGCTCGCCTTGCTGTAGAACGTCTCAGCCTTGGCGGGCTGGTCGTAGCTCAGGAAGACGTCGCCTGCGGCCACCACGGTGGCACCCGTCGCGCCGGCCTTGTTGGCATCGCGCTCGGTGGCAGCGAGCGAAGCCTTGTCCGCAGCCACGCGGCTTTCGGTGTTTGCCTTGTCCGGCACGTCCGCCGCGGTCAGCTTGCCCTTCGCAAGACCGTCGTTCATGATCTTCGACGCTTCTCCGGGGAAAGCGCGCGGATCGACGTTCTCGAGATACTCCAGGTAATCGCGACGGTCGTTCATCGAACCGGTGACGTACATCAGGCGCATGAGATCGACGTTCTGGTCACGCGGCAGCGAGGCGAGCTGGCGCACGACCGAAATGGAAGTGTTCCAGGCGCCGGGATAGTACTGCGCCAGCATGGCCGCATATTCGGTCGACGGTCCGAGCTGCTTTGCGGTGTAGGTCTGCTGCAGAACGTTGCGCAGCGCGGATTCGGACGGGGCGGCGCCCTTCGCCTGTGCGGCGGCGATGTCGTCCTTGGCCATCTGCAGCGCGGCCTGGGGATTGTTCGACCGCTTGTATGCGTCGGCGAGGACCAGATCGAGCTGGCCCGAGCTGTCGACGTAGCCTGCGTCCTTCGCCGCCTTCAGGTACTTCGCCGAGTTCGGGTAGTCCTTCATCTGGTACGCGGTGACGCCCGCATCGTAGTTCGTGGAACCCACCGCTGCCGCATCCAGCTTGCCGCTTTCCAGAAGCAGCATGTTACCCTGCTGCTTGAGCGCCAGATCCTGCGAAATGATGCCGTAGTTGCGCATCATCGAGCCGAGCGCGCTCTTGTCGTCCGGCGTGGTGGCGGTGCCGACGGCGTTCTGGAAGACGGCCTTGCCATCTCCGCCGACACCGGCGTCAAAGGCCTGCTTTGCAGCAGCAAGGTTCTCCGGGGTAGCCTGACCGCCTGAAATCTTCGCGGTGGCGTCGGCCATCGCCTTCTGGATCGGAGCGGCAACCTTCACGAATTCGGGCGAGAAATTGGTAGCGCCGGCCTTCTCCTTCTTCGCGGCGACCGCGGGAGTGGCAGCCACGACCGCCAGGCCGCTCGACAGGGCGACGGCAAGAGCGACACGGGAAACAAGGAACTTGCGAGCCATCAAGGCTACTCCTCTCAACGACAGAACCAAAATCCTGCGGGCATGGGACATCCTGCCTCCCAGGATCGAAAAACGGGGCGCTCGGGTTTGGCTGGGAAATAGACCCTTTGCAACCTCCCGCCGCGATTACGGCGACGCGGCTTAACGCGCATTGAATTCAATTCGTCGCAGTCGTTCAGGTTCCACACGGGTCTCCCGCGCGCGCGAACAGCTTATGTGTGGAAAACGATGCCTGGCATTCCTGCGTGGGACAGCTTCCGGTGGCTTTCCCTGCACGCTTGGCCTAGTGCGGTTCATCCACCCCTTCCCGCAACAACGGCGAAACAATCTTCGTGAGCGACGAGACCCAGAACCTGCCGATCGGCCCCGATGGCGAATTCACCCGCGTCGACATCGTCGACGAGATGAAGACGAGCTACCTCGACTACGCGATGAGCGTGATCGTGAGCCGCGCGCTGCCCGACGTGCGCGACGGCCTGAAGCCGGTTCACCGCCGCATCCTCTACGCCAGCCAGGAAGGCGGCTTCGTCGCCGGGCGCCCGTACCGCAAGTCCGCGAAGATCGTCGGCGACGTCATGGGCAACTACCACCCGCACGGTGACAGCGCGATCTACGACGCGCTGGCCCGCATGACGCAGGACTGGTCGATGCGCGTCCCGCTCATCGATGGTCAGGGCAACTTCGGCTCGATGGACCCCGATCCCCCGGCGTCGATGCGTTACACCGAGGCGCGCCTTGCCCGTGTCGCCAACTCCCTTCTTGATGACCTCGACAAGGATACCGTCGATTTCGTCGACAACTACGACGGTTCGCGTCAGGAGCCTTCAGTCCTGCCGGCGCGCTTCCCGAACCTGCTCGTCAACGGCGCGGGTGGTATCGCGGTCGGCATGGCGACGAACATCCCGCCCCACAACCTGGGCGAGGTGATCGACGGCTGTTTCGCCATGATGGACAACCCCGGGATTACCTCGGAAGAGTTGTTCCAGATTATTCCCGGCCCTGACTTCCCGACCGCACCGCTGATCCTCGGTCAGTCCGGCGCGCGCAATGCGGCGCTGACCGGCCGTGGCTCCATCATCCAGCGCTGCCGCAGCCACGTCGAGGAAGGCCGCGGATCGCGCCGGGACGCGCGCTCGATCGTCCTCACCTCGATCCCCTTCCAGGTCGGCAAGTCGGCCCTGGTCGAGAAGATCGCAGAGGCCGCCAAGGACAAGCGGATAGAAGGCGTCTCGGACATCCGCGACGAATCCAACCGCGAAGGCGTACGCGTTGTCATCGACCTGAAGCGCGACGCTTCGCCCGAGGTCGTGCTGAACCAGCTGTGGCGCAGCACCCCCGCCCAGTCGAACTTCGCCGCCAACATGCTGGCGATCCGGGGCGGCCGTCCCGAGATCATGTCGCTGCGCGACATCCTCCAGAACTTCATCCAGTTCCGCGAGCAGGTCATCACCCGCCGCACCAAGTTCGAGCTGAACAAGGCGCGTGACCGGGCTCACATCCTGCTCGGCCTCGTCGTCGCGGTATCGAACCTCGACGAGGTGGTGAAGATCATCCGTTCGTCGCCCAATCCGGCCGAAGCGCGTGCCAAGCTGCTCGCGAAGGAATGGCCGATCGGCGACATCGCGCAGTACATCCGCCTCGTCGAGGCGATCGAGCCCGAAGCGGAGGCCGAAGGCGGCATCTACCGCCTGTCCGAAGTGCAGGTGAAGGCGATCCTCGATCTGCGCCTGCACCGCCTGACCGCGCTCGGGCGCGACGAGATCGGCGACGAGCTGAAGCAGCTTGCCATCGCGATCGAGGAATACCTCGCAATCCTGGCCGACCGCGTGAAGCTCTACGGCGTCATGCGCGAGGAACTTCAGGCGGTACGTGACGCTTACGCCACCCCGCGCGTCTCCGAGATCACCGCCGCCTTCGACGGGATCGACGACGAGGACCTGATCGAGCGCGAGGACATGGTCGTCACCGTGACTATGGACGGCTACATCAAGCGCACTGCGCTCTCCACCTTCCGCGCCCAGAACCGCGGCGGCAAGGGCCGCGCCGGCATGGCGACGAAGGACGAGGACGCTGTGACGACGATGTTCGTCACGTCCACGCATAACCCGGTTCTGTTCTTCTCGACCGCAGGCAAGGTCTATCGCCTCAAGGTCTACAAGCTCCCGGAAGGCGGCCCCACCACGCGCGGCCGTCCGATCGTCAACCTCCTGCCCGCACTGGACAAGGACGAGACGATCCAGACCGTCCTGGCCCTCCCCGAAGACGAGGCCGAATGGGGCAAGCTTTCCGTCGTCTTCGCCACGGCCAAGGGCAACGTGCGCCGCAACGCGATGGACAGCTTCGCCAACATTCCGAGCAACGGCAAGTTCGCCATGCGCTTCGACGAGGGCAGCGAGGACCGTCTCATCGGCGTCGCCCTTCTCGAGCCGAGCGACGACGTGCTGCTGGCCACCCGCCAGGGCAAGGCCATCCGCTTCCCCGGTGACGACGTGCGTGAATTCACGAGCCGCACATCGACGGGCGTTCGCGGCATGACGCTCAAGGGTGACGACGAGGTCATCTCGCTCTCGATCCTACACCGCGTCGGCACCGACGCCGAGGAGCGGGAGCAGTATCTGCGCTTCGCACCCTGGAAGGGCGAGAAGGAAGGCGAGCCCACTCTGTCCGCAGAGCGCATGGCCGAGTTGCAGGAACGCGAGCAGTTCATTCTCACCGTCTGCGCCAACGGCTACGGCAAGCTATCCTCCGCCTACGAGTATCGCCGCACCGGACGCGGAGGCCAGGGCATCACAAACATCGACAACATCGGCCGCAACGGCCCTGTCGTCGCCAGCTTCCCGGCGACGCGCGCCCAGCAGCTGATGCTGGTTACGGACCAGGCCAAGCTGATCCGCCTGCCGCTGGACTCACTGCGTGTCATCGGCCGCGGCTCCGCAGGCGTGCGCCTCTTCACCGTATCGGCTGACGAACATGTTGTCAGCGCTGTGCGCCTCGACGAGGAGCCCGAGAACGACGCTCCGGACATCGCCGTCGCGGCGGAAATCGAGATCCCGGCAGCGGACCTCGCGGAGGATGAAGGCGACAGCGAAGCGTGATCACGGGCGCACATCCCGCGGTCGCGTACAAGATCCTGACCGGCGAGCAGTTCGAGCGACTGCTCGCCGACGGAGCCTTCAAGGGTGCGCCGGTCGATCTCGCGGATGGCTACATCCACATGTCGGCCGCCGATCAGGTGCAGGCGACTCTGGACAAGCACTTCGCCGGGCAGGAAAACCTGCGCATCGTTGCCGTCGATCTGACGGTCTTTGGTGATGGCGTTAAGTGGGAGGTTTCGCGCGGTGGCGCGCTCTTCCCGCATCTCTACGGCGACCTTCCTCTTTCCGGCGTGCTTTCACATGCTCCCGTGGAGCGGGACCGTAGCGGGAGTGTGCAGCTTCCCGGCTGAAGGCGGCAGCCACCCTGCTGTCGGTGTGGAATCTTGACTTCTATAACCTATTAGGTTACAAACCTCCTCATCTGCGGCGGACGGGGCCTCGTCCGCCAAGGTGTCTCGGGTCGGCGTCGTGGGCGGTGCGCGGGTGTAAAGCCGTGGACCACGCCACGAGCGTCCTCCCGGAGCGGTTCACTGGACGGGCGGCACAGCGGCCCCTCCACCCCAACTTTCGTGCAATCGGTAGCCTTCTGCGTGAAGGCAGCTTCCCACGAAAGCGGACACAGCCCTGTCTTGCGAACCCGCACGGCCTGTCCGAACCGTCTCCGTCACAGGGTCGCGCCGGGCTGTCCTGACTGCTACCCGGCCGTTCGCACGACAGTCTCCCTCCCCGCGTTCCAGCAGGGACGCCCCGACGCCGGCCCGGTTTTGCCTCGCGTTTCCCCCCAAGGCGTAAAGCCCGCATTCGCCAGCGGGCGTTTTGCGGTGCCTATCGCTTGCCGCCGCGCAACTGCAGTTCACCGGTTACGCCCGTGGCCAGGACAAGGTTGCCAAGGTAGAACAGCGGCCAGGCCGCGAGCCTCAGCACTGACGCCGCAGAACCTCCCCCGGCAATTTCCAGGACGACGCCAGCGAGGATCAGTGCCGCGCCGAAACCGACGCGCTGGCGCGGGAACGTGCTGATCCATGCAGACGCCGCCATGCCTCCAAGGCCCAAGCCGAGGAAGAGCGGAAAAGGGACGCCCGCCCGATCCGCCGCGACGTAGCACAGCAGCGGCGTCCCGAGCGTCAGCACCAGCGCTGAAACACGCCCGCCCGCGTCAACAACGGGTTGACGGTGAACCAGGAACAGCGTCAGACCAAGCAGGTAAGCCACCAGCAACGCGTTGAGCCCGATCACCGGCGCATAGTACCACAGCGCCGAGCCGATCCCCTGCAGCGCGAGCATTCCCGCCAGCGATCGTGTGTCATTGCCCCGGTGGCGCAAGACGGCATAGACGGCGAGGAGGAGCAGCGGCGCCGCATTGAGCACCAGCAGGTAAAGTCCCGGCAAGGCGCTGTCCTGCAGCCAGGCCCAGGCGGCGGCCATAAGAATGCTTGCCAGCAACCAGGGTCGGCGTTCGATCAGCGCGCGCTTGGGCATCGGTCCTCCTGAAAGTGTACCCGAGCGCTATGACAGGTGCGCCGCCCCTTTTCCATCGTGGCGAGAAGGTCTAGGCGCCTGATCCATGACCCATCAGATCCACATCATCGGCGGCGGCCTGGCCGGAAGCGAAGCCGCGTGGCAGCTCGCCCGCCGCGGCTTCCGCGTCCGCCTTTCGGAAATGCGCGGCACCGGTGAACGCAGCCCCGCACACCAGGGCGACGGGCTGGCCGAACTGGTCTGCTCCAACTCCTTCCGCTCCGACGACAGCGAGAAGAATGCCGTAGGCCTGCTGCACCATGAAATGCGCCTCTGCGATTCGCTCATCATGGGCGCTGCGGCAAAGGCGCAGGTGCCGGCGGGTTCCGCACTGGCCGTGGACCGCGACGTCTTCTCCGCCGAAGTCGAAGCGCGCCTCACCGCCCTTCCCAACCTGGAGATCGTGCGCGAACGCATCGACGCGATTCCGGAGGGCGGGCCCGTCATCGTCGCCACCGGCCCGCTGACCGCCGAGGCGCTCGCCGGATCGATCGGCCGCGCGACGGGCGCAGACAGCCTCGCCTTCTTCGATGCCATCGCACCTATCGTTTACCGCGACACGATCGATATGGACGTGTGCTGGATGGCTTCGCGCTGGGACAAGGGTGAGACGAGGGACTACATCAACTGCCCGATGACCAAGGAGCAGTACCTGGAGTTCCACGCCGGGCTGATCGCGGGCGAGAAGACGGCTTTCAAGGAGTGGGAAGCCGATACGCCTTACTTCGACGGCTGCATGCCCATCGAAGTCATGGCAGAGCGCGGCGTAGAGACGCTGCGCTTCGGGCCGATGAAGCCGGTGGGCCTGGACAACCCGCACTGGGCGACGCCGGAGCATCCGAACGGCCGCTGGCCCTACGCCGTCGTTCAGCTTCGGCAGGACAACAAGCTCGGCACGATCTGGAACATGGTCGGCTTCCAGACCAAGCTGAAGCACGCCGAACAGGTCCGCCTCTTCCGCACGATCCCGGGGCTCGAGAACGCGGAGTTCGCGCGGCTCGGCGGCCTTCACCGCAACACCTTCATCAACTCGCCCGTCCTGCTCGACCGCACGCTCCGCCTGAAGAGCGCGCCACATGTGCGCTTCGCCGGGCAGATCACGGGCTGCGAAGGCTATGTCGAAAGCGCGGCGGTGGGCCTCCTTTCCGGGTTGATGGCCGCTTCCGAACTGGCGGGTCACGACTGGCAGGCCCCGCCCCGCACCACCGCGCTGGGCGCCCTGCTCTCCCACATCACCGGCGATGCGGATGCGGAAACCTACCAACCCATGAACGTCAACTTCGGCCTCTTTCCCCCGCTGCACGACGTGAAGAAGAAGCAGCGCAAGGAAGCCTACACGGCGCGCGCCAAGGAAGACATCGCACCCTGGCTGGGCGGCATCGCAGTCTGACGGCAGGCCGTCCCCTCAGCAGGAGCACTTCGGCTTGGGCTTAGGCGACGGCGCTGTCTTCCGGAACTCGGCAGGCGTGAGATAGCTGTCGCGATCCGCGTCCGCACTTTCGAACTTGTCGACGGTGGCGACCGCCCATTCCTCGAACGTCAGCAGGTTGTTGCCGTCCTTGTCGAGCTTGCGGAAGGCTTCCGAACGGGTCGACAGCATTTCGTTGCGGGATACACGCCTGTCCCGGTCCCGGTCGTAGCGGCCAAACCTTCGCTGTTCCCGGCTGAGTTCGGTCGCCTCAGGCAGTTCGGGACCGACCGCCTCGCCCGCATCGGCGCTGGGCAGCGGGGCCGGGGCCGGAGGCACCGGCTGCGCCTTGGGAGCCGCTGATTCGACCTGGGCATGACCTTGCCACCAGAACAGGCCGATGCCGAGCAGCACGAAAACGGCGATGCCGCCAAGCAGAAAGCGGTTCATTACGGGACCCCTCAATGATCCCGCCGCTCTAACCCCGCCTCGTCCCCAAAAGGAAATTACATCCCTGCAATCAGAAGCCCAGCAGGCCGAGCCGCATCGCCTTCAGCAGGGCGGCCGGAGACGTCGCTCCCGTTTCATCGCCTTTGGCAAGCCTGCGGGCGGCAAGGCCCTGCAGCACCATCAGCGGGCGCAGGGCGCGCGAGACGCGCACGCCGGACGCGGGGTATGCTCTCACCAGTTCAAGCACCGTTTCCCGCTCGGCGCCGTGACCAAGGCGCATGGCCAGATCGTTAAGCGCCCAGGCGCGGCCCAGTACCAGCGCCGCATCCCGTTCGCTGCTCCGCCCAAGCGCATCCGCGAGGGCGGCGCAGGCTTCGCCGCGGCCTTGCGCCATGGCCTCGAGCGCAGTGCGCGGCAGGGGCGCCGGCCCGGTCATATTCTCCCAGCCGTCCACCAGTGCCGAAAGCCCGCCGTGATGACCGTTCCAACTCTTGAGTAGCGCGAGAAGAGGCTCGCCCTGCGGCCACTGCTCGGCAGGTTGACCAAGAGATTCACGCCACCATGCGAGACGCAACTGCGCCATCATAGGCTCACGCGAACGGCGTAGCAGATGCGCCAGGCGCGCATCAAGGGCGAGGAGCGCCAGCGTCTGCTCGCGCGCGTTGCGAGGGGCGTAGACCAGCGCGAGGCGCGAAACCGTCGGCAGCGACTGGACGAGGATGTCGTGATTGGACGCGAGGATTTCAGGAGATGGGGAGTCAGTCACGCCGCCTCCCTAAAGCAGCATCGCCGTCATGCAAACGGCGAAGATCGAAAGCGAAGGGGCGGCGGCTTGCACCACCGCCCCCAAGGCTCTTATCGGTAAGTGACCTTCTTCACCGCCGCAACGATGCGGTAGGCGTCGATGATCGCCATCTTTTCGAGGTTTGCAGCATAGGGCAGCGGCACGTCTTCGTTGCAAACGCGCACGACCGGCGCATC
The DNA here is from genome assembly GCF_900182875.1 of Novosphingobium panipatense. NCBI lineage: Bacteria > Pseudomonadati > Pseudomonadota > Alphaproteobacteria > Sphingomonadales > Sphingomonadaceae > Novosphingobium > Novosphingobium panipatense. The sequence continues at coordinate 254,267 of NZ_FXUI01000002.1, read as the reverse complement.
GAGGCTGTCGAAGCCTTCTTCCATGCAGATCGCGGAGATCTCCGATGCGATCGAGCAGACCGGGAAGCCTTCTTCAGCCACGACGAGACGGTTCGTCTTGGCGAGGCTCGCCAGAACCGTCTCCTTGTCCAGCGGGCGCAGGGTACGAAGGTCGATGACTTCCGCCTCGATGCCTTCGGCAGCCAGGGCCTCGGCGGCTTCCAGGGCAAGGCCGACGCCGATTGAGTAGGACACGATGGTCACGTCCTTGCCTTCGCGCATGATGCGGGCTTTGCCGATCGGCAGGACATGATCGTCAAGCTCGGGCAGCTCGAACGAGCGGCCGTAGACCAGCTCATTCTCGAGGAAGACGACCGGGTCCTCCGAACGGATGGCCGCCTTCAGCAGGCCCTTCGCATCCGACGCGTCATAGGGAGCGATGACGACCAGGCCGGGGACGTTCGCGTACCAGGGACCATAGTTCTGCGAGTGCTGCGCGCCGACGCGCGATGCCGCACCGTTCGGGCCGCGGAACACGACCGGACAACGCATCTGGCCGCCGGACATGTAGTTCGTCTTCGCCGCCGAGTTGATGATGTGGTCGATCGCCTGCATGGCGAAGTTGAACGTCATGAACTCGACGACAGGGCGCAGCCCCCCCATGGCCGCGCCCGTGCCGATGCCGGCGAAGCCGTACTCGGTAATCGGGGTGTCGATGACACGGGTCGGACCGAACTCCTCCAGCAGCCCCTGGGTCACCTTGTAGGCGCCCTGGTATTCGGCCACTTCCTCGCCCATCACGAAGACGCGGCTATCACGGCGCATCTCCTCGGCCATGGCGTCGCGCAGCGCTTCGCGGACAGTCGAGGTCTTCATGTTGGTGCCGTGCGGCAGTTCAGGATCCCGCGCGGTCTTGATGTCGGAGTGCAGGTTGGCGGTGCCGCTCTCGGCCGGCTTCTTGTCCTCGGCGGGCTTTTCGCCCGAAGCCGGCTGTTCGTCGAGCTTCGCTTCGGCCTTGGGTGCTTCGATGGCAGAGGCGTCTTCGCCCTCGCCCGCCAGCACCGCGATCACGGTCCCGACCTTCACGCCCTCGGTGCCTTCGGCAACAAGGAGCTTGCCAATCGTGCCTTCATCGACGGCCTCGAATTCCATCGTCGCCTTGTCGGTCTCGATCTCGGCCAGGATATCACCGGAGGTGACCTCGTCCCCCTCCTTAACCAGCCACTTGGCCAGCTTGCCCTCTTCCATGGTCGGGGAAAGAGCGGGCATCTTCAGTTCGATCGCCATCTCAGTAGCTCTCCACCAGGACGTCGGTATACAGTTCGGAAGGCGTGGGTTCAGGCGAGTTTTCGGCGAAGTCCGCAGATTCGGCTACTTGGGCGCGCACGCGCTTGTCGAGTTCCTTAAGGCTTTCTTCGGTCACGCCCATTGCGATCAGTTCGTTTTTGGCATGGTCGATCGGATCACGCTTTTCCCGTACGCCCTGCACTTCCTCGCGGCTGCGGTACTTGGCGGGATCCGACATCGAGTGCCCGCGATAGCGGTACGTGTTGAGCTCCATCAGGACCGGACCATTGCCTGCGCGCACGTATTCCAGCGCGATCTCGGCCGACTTGCGCACTTCGAGCACGTCCATGCCATCCACCGACATGCCGGGGATGCGGAAGGCGGTGCCGCGACGATGGAAGTGCGTCTCGGCCGAGCCGCGCTTTACGGCGGTGCCCATGGCGTAGCCATTGTTTTCGATCACAAAGATGATCGGCAGCTTCCAGAGAGCCGCCATGTTGAAGCTCTCGTAGACCTGGCCCTGGTTGGCCGCGCCGTCACCGAAGTAGGCCATCGCAACGCCGCCGTCCTCACGGTACTTGTGAGCGAATGCCAGACCCGCGCCAAGCGAAACCTGCGCGCCAACGATGCCGTGGCCGCCGTAGAAGCGGTGCTCCACGGAGAACATATGCATCGAGCCGCCCTTGCCCTTCGAGATACCGGCTTCACGCCCGGTAAGCTCGGCCATGATGACCTTGGGATCGATGCCGTAGGCGAGCATGTGGCCATGATCGCGATAGCCGGTGATGACCGAATCCTTGCTCCCGTCGAGAGCGGACTGCAGCCCCACGGCCACGGCTTCCTGGCCGATGTAGAGGTGGCAGAAGCCGCCGATCAGACCCAGACCATACAATTGGCCGGCCTTTTCCTCGAAGCGGCGAATGAGCAGCATCTGCTCATAGAAGCGAAGCAGCTCTTCCTTGGAAGGCTTGTAGCGCTTGTCCGCGTCCAAGGCTTCCTGAAGGCTGTGGAGCGCGAAATCCTCTTTTTCGGTAGCCGTTTCGGCCGCCGTGTTCTTTGCTTTCGGCAACGGGTGCTCCCCATCGTTGGTGCGATTGTTGAACGGCGGTATAGGAAGGACGCCCGAAAAGCGAAAGCGCAGAGGCTTGAAATTAGCCCGCGAACGCGGCCTTTTTTGCAACCTGACTTGCAGATTTCAGCATCACGCGCCTCTCCATCTGAAGAGAACGCAGAACCGCTCAGGGAAGTTGCATCACCATCTCGTCAGGATGCACGACGTTGAGCTGGCTGCGGACCAGTTCGCCCGCCAGGTCCGGATCCATCCGTTCCGGGTTCAGGAGCGCAACTCTGTTTTTGAGATGGTCCCTCGACAGCTTGAGATCGACGAGCTGCTTCTCACGTTGCTCGAGCAGCCGCTGGTTTTCACCCCAAGCGAGGAGCCCACTGGGACCGGCCACGCACCACAGGACCATGAGCAGAAGCAGCGCGAGGGCAAGGCCCTGCACCAGTCGCTCCTTGGCAATGTTGGTGTCCTGTCGCACGTGCCGCATCAGCCTCTTGAATCACATGTGATTCGGGGTTGCAAGCCCATTCAATAAAGGATTCGTCCGTTTTGCGACAGGCGAACTCCGATGGCCAGAGGCGTCGTCTCAAAGTTTTAATGTTGATAAGAATGACGGCTCATTCGGTTCATCGCTGCCGTCACCGGGAGATGCGCATCCCGGTTCCGCTTTTGCGCCGACCCTGCTAGGCGCGCGGCATGTTGACCATCCGCGATATCACTGTGCGCCTCGGCGGCCGCACGATCCTTGACGGCGCCTCCGCCACGCTGCCGCAGAACGGCAAGATCGGCCTGATCGGCCGGAACGGCGCCGGCAAGTCGACGCTGGTGAAGACGATTATCGGCGAGCTTGAACCGGATGGCGGATCGGTGGAGATGCCTCGCCGCGCTCGCCTCGGCTACATCGCCCAGGAAGCGCCCAGCGGTACGCGGACCCCGTTCCAGGCGGTGCTGGAGGCAGACACCGAACGCACGGCGCTCCTGGCCGAGGCAGAGACCTGCACGGACCCGAACCGCCTGGGCGACGTTCACGAGCGCCTCATCGCCATCGATGCCTATACCGCACCGGCCCGGGCCGCGCGGATCCTTGTAGGGCTGGGATTCGACGAGGAGATGCAGGGCCGCGCGCTGGACAGCTTCTCCGGAGGCTGGAAGATGCGCGTCGCTCTCGCGGCGCTGCTGTTCTCCGAGCCCGACGTCATGCTGTTGGACGAGCCTTCGAACCACCTGGACCTCGAAGCGACGCTCTGGCTGGAAAATTTCCTCAAGGGCTACCCCAAGACGCTGCTGGTCATCAGCCACGAGCGCGATCTGCTGAATACCGTCGTGGATCATATCCTTCACCTTCAGGTTGGGCGGCTTACACTGTACCCCGGCAACTACGACAGCTTCGAGCGGATCCGCGCGGAACGAGCGGCACAGGCTGCGGCAGCTCGCGCAAACCAGGAAGCGCAGAAGAAGAAGCTGGCCGAGTACGTTGCCCGCAACTCCGCGCGCGCATCCACGGCCAAACAGGCCCAGTCACGCGCGAAGATGTTGGCCAAGATGCAGCCCATCGCGGCCATGGCCGAAGACAGCTCGCTCAGCTTCAACTTCCCGAGCCCGGACGAACTGCGCCCGCCGCTCATCACCCTCGACCTCGCTGCGGTAGGATACGAAGCGGAAAAACCGATCCTGCGACGCCTGAACCTGCGGATAGATCCGGAGGATCGGATCGCGCTGCTTGGACGCAACGGCAATGGCAAGACCACCCTTGCCCGCCTGCTCGCTCGTCAGTTGGAACCGATGGAAGGCGCGATCAACTTCTCCCCCAAGATCCGCATCGGGTACTTCACGCAATACCAGGTCGAGGAACTGCCTTCCAACTCCACGCCGCTGGAGCTGATGACCCGCGCCATGGAAGGCAAGACCCCGCTGGCGGTGCGCGGTCAGCTCGGCCGCTTCGGCTTTTCCGGAGACAGGGCGACGGCGGAGACCCGCACGCTATCCGGCGGCGAACGCGCGAGGCTGGCCCTTGCGCTGGTGACACGTGATGCCCCGCACATGCTCATCCTGGACGAGCCGACCAATCACCTCGACGTGGATGCCCGCGAGGCGCTGGTCCAGGCGCTCAACGATTTCGAGGGCGCTGTCATTCTCGTGAGCCACGACCGCCACATGGTCGAACTGGTCGCCGACCGCCTGGTGCTGGTCGATAGCGGCACGGCGACAAACTACGACGGCTCAATGGAAGATTACATCGACTTCGTGCTCGGCCGCAACCAGCCGAAGCCCGACGCATCCGCCCGCTCGGGAAGCGCCCCGGCGAAAAAGTCCGGCGCCATCGCACGCGAGGAGCTCAAGGCGCTGCGCAAGCGGGTGACCGAAGCGGAGACGCGCATGAAGCGCCTGCAGATGCAGGTTGACGCTCTTGTCGAGGCCCTGTCCGATCCGGCTGCGGCGAAGGGTGAGTTCAAGGGACTGAACCTCGGCGAGCTTGGCAGGAGGCATGACACGGCGTCCACAGCGCTTGAGCAGGCCGAAACGGATTGGCTGGAGGTCCACGAAGAACTCGAGGCTCTCATGGGGCGCGGACAGAGCGTTTCCGCGAAATGAGCGTCGCCTTCCGCAGGGACGGAGATGAGGAGCATCTCGAGCCCAAGTTCGAGGTGCCGATCCCACCCGGGCCAAACCTCGTCACGGCAGCCGGGATGACCCTCATAGAGGAGAGGATCGAAGCGTTGGACGCCCGGATTGCAACCATCTCGGATGAAACAACACTGGCTGCGGCACGGCGAGACCTTCGCTACTGGCGCAACCGCCTTGCCACGGCGGAGCTGCAATCGACGCCAACCGGCAGCACCGTCCAGTTTGGCAGTCGCGTCCGCTTCACCCTGAACGGCAAGCCGCGAGAGATTGTGATTGTCGGCCATGACGAGGCCGATCCGGCCAGGAACCGACTTGCCTTCACCGCTCCGCTTGCCCGGGCCCTGCTCGGGGGCGAAGCTGGTGACATCACGGATTTCGGCGGGTGCGAGGACGCGATCGAAATAGTGGAGGTGACGCCGGCCTGACGCCGTCCCGGGGACAGTGGGCGGGGCGGCACACCCTGAACCGCCTCGCCGTCAGACGATCAGCGGACCCAGTCCTTTTCGTTGACGCCCAGCAGGCGCAACACATCCGTCAGGTCACCGCGATCGATCCACCCGTTCGCGGCATTGCGCGCTTTCGGCTTCGCGCGGTAGGCGATGCCATAGGTAGCCGCCTCCAGCATCGGGATGTCGTTTGCGCCATCCCCGGTTGCCAGGCTGGTGATGCCTTCTCCCCAGCGCTCCTCTGCGGCTGTTATCTCAGCAAGAAGCGTCGCCTTCTTCACTGCGGAATCGACGATGTCGCCGGCCAGTCCCCCCGTGAGCTTGCCCCCCGCGACCTCGAGGCGATTGCCGACCACATGATCGAAGCCCAGCATTTCCCCAACGGGATCGGCGAAATGGTGGAAGCCGCCCGTGACCAGGATGGTACGGCAGCCCAACTGCTTGAGCGTTTCCACAAGGACCTTCGCGCCCGGCATGGGCTTGATGCGACTGGTGAGACACTCGTCGATAGCGCCCGTGGACAGGCCATCAAGAAGACCGACGCGTTCCCGCAAGGCCTCCGCAAAATCGAGTTCGCCCTGCATCGCGCGCTCGGTGATGGCGGCTATGCGGTCCTTCAGGCCCGCGAAATCCCCGAGTTCATCGATGCATTCCTGACCGATCATGGTGGAATCCATGTCGGAGATGAACACGCGAGGCACCACCGGTTCGTCCGTGGTGATAAGGCCGTCACTGGGACTGAAGTGCGCGTCGATCGCAGCACGCATGGCTGCAGCGTCATCGTCGGGCGAGTCGATCTGCATCGTCCTGCCACAGAAATCGAGCATGGCGGCGTCCGCGATACGGACGCCTGCCCGCGCCATCTGCGCCTTTGCGGCTTCGAGTTTTGTCGAAAGATGGTCTGGTTCTGCTATCAGCCGCGCTATGAGCACTGCGAATTCCCTTGATGCGCCCTACGATATCGCCGCCGGAGACCGACCGCCTCTGGCGCTCATTGCAGGGCCGACCGCCAGCGGCAAGAGCGATTGTGCAGTGGCGCTGGCGCAGGAGCTGGAGCGACGGGGGCGGCGTGCCGTCGTCATCAATGCCGACAGTTCCCAGGTCTACTCTGACCTGACCATCCTCAGCGCAAGACCTAGCGAGGCGGACATGGGCGGCATCGAACACCGCCTTTTCGGCGCCTGGGACGGTGCGCAAAGTTGTTCCGCAGCGGACTGGGCACGCGAGGCCAGCAAGACGATCGCGGAGATCCACCGCGAAGACGCCGTCCCGATCCTCGCGGGCGGAACGGGTCTCTACATCCGCACGTTGCTGGACGGCATAGCACCGGTTCCGGAGATCGCCCCCGATGTCCGCGAGGAGGTACGCGCGCTGCCGGTCCACGTTGCCTTTGCTGCCCTGCAAAAGGAAGATCCGGACCGTGCCGCCCGCCTCGCGCCCGCTGATACCGCGAGGATAAGCCGTGCGCTCGAGGTCGTGCGATCGACGGGCAAGCCCCTGAGCCACTGGCAAGGTCGGATGACCGGCGGCATCGCAGGCGCAGTGGCGCTTCACCCCGTGATCCTGCTTCCTGAACGACAGACCCTCTATGCCCGCTGCAACCTTCGGTTCGAGCGCATGGTGGAACGCGGCGCGCTCGACGAAGTGGCCGCGCTTCTTGCCCGTAACCTGGATCCGGGTCTCCCCGTCATGCGCGCCATCGGCGTGCCCGAACTCGCCGGTGTGCTGCGTAACGAATGGTCGCTGGAGAGTGCAATTCAGCGCGGCAGTCAAGCCACCCGGAATTATGCCAAACGGCAGTTCACGTGGCTTCGTCATCAGCCGCCGGAAAGCTGGCCTCGGCAAGAAATTAAAAATTACAAGGAGAACGGCCTGAGTGCAATTATATTGCGTTTTCTGTGTTGACCTGCAACATGCGGATGCGTAGAGGCCCTTCACCTGCTGATTGGAAGTGATGCGGGAGGAGAGGAAGACCCGGTGCGGCCCAGCCGTTGTGCCGGGTCGGTTTCATTACGGCATCGAGCAAAGCCTGAAACTCGAGCCTGCGCCTTTTGCCGAGGCGGATTGAGAAGGAACGTGTTGTGAGTGAAGAGCGCAGCGGCGCCAGCATCCTGGTCGAAAGCCTGGTCAAGCAGGGGGTGGAATTCGTATTCGGCTACCCGGGCGGTGCCGTGCTTCCGATCTACGATGCCCTTTTCGGCGACGAGCGACTTCGGCACATCCTTGTACGCCATGAGGCGGGAGCGGCGCACGCTGCGGAAGGCTATGCTCGATCCACGGGCAAGCCGGGCATCGTTCTGGTCACTTCTGGCCCAGGCGCTACAAACGCGATCACCGGCATCGCGGATGCCTACATGGATTCCATCCCGATGGTGGTCATCACGGGCCAGGTGCCCACGGCCCTGATCGGTTCCGACGCCTTCCAGGAGGCGGATACGGTCGGCATCTCGCGTCACTGCACGAAGCACAACTATCTCGTCAAAGATCCCTCGGAGCTGGCGGCAGTCATCGACGAGGCGTTCCAGATCGCCACGACCGGCCGCCCCGGCCCCGTGCTCATCGACATTCCCAAGGACGTCCAGATCGCAACCGCGGTTTGGAGCGACGGGCCTGTCCAGCGCCACCAGCGCTATAGCCCCCGCACGGAAGGCACCTCGGAGGAAATCCGCCGTGCCGTGGAGATGATCGCAGCCGCAAAGGCGCCGATCTTCTACACCGGCGGCGGCATCATCAACGCGGGGCCCCGCGCCACCGCCCTGTTGCGTGAATTTCAGGCGAAGACCGGCGCGCCCGTCACGTCTACCTTGATGGGGCTGGGCGCCTTCCCTGCCGATCATCCGGACTGGTTAGGCATGCTGGGCATGCACGGCACCTACGAAGCCAACATGGCGATGAATCAGGCGGATCTCATCATCTGCCTTGGCGCTCGTTTCGATGACCGCGTCACCGGTCGTCTCGACGCCTTTTCGCCCAACTCCGAGAAGATCCACGTCGATATCGACCGCGCCTCCATCAACAAGACGGTTCAGGTGGACCTGCCCATCATCGGCGACTGCGCGACCGTGCTCGAGCAGATGCTGGTCGAATGGAGCAGCCGCAAGCCTCAGGATCTCACCGCGTGGAAGTCCAGCGTCGAGGAGTGGCGTGGCCGCAAGAGCCTGGCTTATCCGGCGAACCCGCAGGCGATCATGCCCCAGCTGGCAATCGAGCGCCTCTATGAACTGACGAAGCACAAGGATCCGGTGATCTCCACCGAGGTCGGTCAGCACCAGATGTGGGCGGCGCAGTACTTCCCCTTCTTCTCGCCGAACAAGTGGCTCACGTCCGGTGGCCTTGGCACCATGGGCTATGGCTTGCCCGCCGCCATCGGCGCGCAGTGCGGCAATCCTGATGGCCTGGTGATTGACATCGCTGGCGACGCCTCGATCCAGATGAACATCCAGGAATTGGGAACCGCCACGCAGTACCGCCTACCGGTCAAGGTGTTCATCCTCAATAACGAGTGGATGGGCATGGTTCGCCAGTGGCAGGAACTGACCTACGAGAGCCGCTACTCCAACTCCTATTCGGACAGTCTGCCCGACTTCGTGAAGCTGGCTGAGGCCTACGGCTGGAAGGGCATCCGCATCGAGAACGAAGCTGAACTTGACGCAGGGATCCAGGCCATGATCGATCATCCCGGTCCGGTGATCGTCGACTGCCTGGTTCACAAGGAAACGAACTGTTTTCCGATGATCCCCTCGGGTGCGGCGCATACCGACATGATCCTCTACGGTGACAGCGTTGCCGGCACGATGGATGACGAAGCCAAGGCGCTGGTCTGAGGACGCGAGACGAACAATGATGCACATTCAGCATGAAGCCGAGGAGCGGCACGTCCTCACCGTGACCGTCGATAACGAGGCGGGCATTCTCGCCAAGATCGCCGGTCTGTTCACGGCGCGGGGCTACAATATCGACAGTCTCACCGTGGCGGACATCACCGATAACCATGCGGTGAGCCGCATCACGATCGTGACACACGGGCCGCGCAGCCAGATCGACCAGATCCACGCCCAGCTTGAGCGTCTGGTCCCCGTCCACAAGGTGGTCGACCTGACCGAAGTCGGGCCGCACGTCGCGCGCGAACTGGCGCTGGTGAAAGTGGCCGGTGTCGGTGACAAGCGCGTCGAGGCTTTGCGCATCGCCGAAGTCTTTCGGGCCCGGCCGGTCGATACCACCACCGAAAGCTTCATCTTCGAGATGACCGGCGCGCCGGACAAGATCGACAGCTTCGTAGCGCTGATGCGCGATCTCGGCCTTGTCGAAGTGGGTCGGACCGGCATCGTCGCGATGGCTCGGGGCCCGCAAGAGGCCTGATATTCAAAGCTTGCGCCCGCCTCGATCGAGGCGCCGCCAAACATGACCGCGGTCCCGCCCTGCGGGATTACAGAAGGAAGAACGATGAAGGTCTACTACGACGCCGATTGCGACATCAACCTGATCACCGACAAGAAGGTCGCGATCCTGGGTTATGGCAGCCAGGGTCATGCCCATGCCCAGAACCTGCGCGATTCCGGCGTCAAGGAAGTCGCCATCGCACTTCGCGAAGGTTCGGCCACGGCAAAGAAGGCGGAAGCGGCCGGCTTCAAGGTCCTGTCGAACAAGGAAGCGGCCGCATGGGCCGACGTGCTCATGATCCTCGCACCTGACGAGCACCAGGCTGCGATCTACGCCGCCGACATCCATGACAACCTGAAGCCGGGCGCGGCGCTTGCCTTCGCCCATGGCCTCAACGTCCACTTCGGCCTGATCGAACCGCGCCCCGACATCGACGTGTTTCTGATCGCGCCGAAGGGCCCGGGCCACACCGTCCGCTCGGAATATCAGCGTGGCGGCGGCGTGCCCTGCCTCATCGCCATCCATCAGGACGTGACCGGCAACGCTCAGGACGTCGCCCTTGCCTACGCATCGGGCGTTGGTGGCGGCCGCTCAGGCATCATCGAGACCAACTTCCGCGAGGAGTGCGAGACGGACCTGTTCGGCGAACAGGCCGTACTCTGCGGGGGCGCCACCGCGCTGGTCCAGGCCGGCTTTGAGACGCTGGTGGAAGCCGGCTACGCACCGGAAATGGCTTACTTCGAGTGTCTCCACGAGCTCAAGCTGATCGTCGACCTGATGTATGAAGGCGGCATCGCCAACATGCGCTACTCGATCTCGAACACCGCCGAATACGGCGACATCAAGACCGGTCCGCGCATCATCACCGAAGAGACCAAGAAGGAAATGAAGCGCGTTCTGGAAGATATCCAGTCGGGTCGCTTCGTGAAGGACTTCGTGCTCGATAACCGAGCGGGCCAGCCCGAGCTGAAGGCGTCGCGCCTTGCTGCCAAGCGTCACCCGATCGAGGAAACCGGTGCCAAGCTGCGTGCCATGATGCCGTGGATCGGTGCCAACGCTCTCGTCGACAAGAGCAAGAACTGAGCCGAAGCGGCAGGCGGCCTTGGTCGCCTGCCGCTTCCTCCCACCACGCCTACCGGTGGTTCACTTCCGCCTGCGGGTTGGCGCATGGAAATCCGGTGGTTTGTCCCTGACCCACCGCACGAAGCGGTCTATCTCAGGCACCTGCCGAAGGGCGGAGGGCTCCGGCCGCAGGCGCGCGAGCTGCCCATTGTCCAACACCGCGTGAATGCTTCTATGGCATATGGGATGCAGCGGTACCGTCAGACGTCCGCCCCTGCTTTTGGGGATGGGATGATGCCATTCCACCCGCCGCCCCAGAGGGCGCCCGCACAACCAGCATTCACCGTGATCCGTAGTCACGTCATTTCCTTTTTCCGGATCATTAGGAAGTTATCAAAGTTTCAACCTTAACAGGGTGGCATCCGGTTGGTCATGTCCCTTCGGGCACCTGCGAGGTTGACGGTTAAATGACGGCATTCGGTCGGCGAAATGGTTTAAGCGGTATGGGCCAGGGAGCCCGCCCGGCTTTTGGTGTAGCGAAGCCGCTGAAGAGCGGCGGCGACAGCGCCAGCATACCCGCCAGCGCGCCCCCAGTACCCGACCCTTTCGGCAGCGACGCCGCTCCCTTGCGGGAGGATGCGATGTCGCGCCTTGCAGATCGTGCTAACGCTGTTCACGAGCAATCGGAACAGAGCGGCTTCGAAGCCTCCATCCACAAGATCAAGGAGCAGGTCCTTCCCCGCCTGCTTGAGCGGGTCGATCCGGAAGCGGCGGCGACGCTCACCAAGGACGAGCTTTCTGAAGAATTCCGCCCCATCATCATGGAGGTGCTGGCTGAGCTGAAGATCACCTTCAACCGGCGCGAACAATTTGCGCTCGAGAAGGTGCTCATCGACGAGTTGCTCGGCTTCGGTCCGCTGGAGGAGTTGCTCAATGATCCCGATATCTCCGATATCATGGTCAATGGCCCGAACCAGACGTATGTCGAACGGAAAGGCAAACTGCAGCTCGCATCCACCAAGTTCCGGGATGAGCAGCATCTGTTCCAGATTGCCCAGCGCATCGTAAACCAGGTCGGGCGCCGCGTGGACCAGACCACGCCGCTGGCCGACGCTCGCCTGAAGGACGGCAGCCGCGTCAACGTCATCGTGCCGCCGCTTTCACTGCGCGGCACTGCGATCTCGATCCGCAAGTTTTCCGAAAAGCCCATCACCATCGACATGCTCAAGGATTTCGGCTCCATGAGCGAGCAGATGGCGACTGCGTTGAAAATCGCGGGTGCCTCGCGCATGAACATCGTCATCTCTGGCGGCACCGGCTCAGGTAAGACGACGATGCTCAACGCATTGTCGAAGATGATCGATCCGGGCGAACGCGTTCTGACGATCGAGGACGCAGCCGAACTGCGGCTCCAGCAGCCCCACTGGCTTCCGCTTGAAACCCGCCCGCCGAACCTTGAGGGTCAGGGCGCGATCAGCATCGGCGATCTTGTGAAGAACGCCCTGCGCATGCGGCCCGATCGCATCATCCTGGGCGAAATCCGTGGCGCGGAGTGCTTCGACCTTCTCGCCGCCATGAACACCGGCCACGACGGATCCATGTGTACGCTACACGCGAACAGCCCGCGCGAATGTCTCGGTCGTATGGAAAACATGATCATGATGGGCGACATCCGGATCCCCAAGGAAGCCATCAGCCGCCAGATCGCCGAGTCTGTCGATCTCATCGTGCAGGTCAAGCGCCTTCGTGACGGGTCGCGTCGCACGACGAACATCACTGAGGTGATCGGCATGGAAGGAGACGTGATCGTCACTCAGGAGCTCTTCAAGTTCGAGTATCTCGACGAGACCGAGGACGGAAAGATTCTCGGCGAGTTCCGCGCCTCGGGGCTTCGCCCCTACACTTTGGAAAAGGCGCGGCAGTTTGGGTTTGACCAGGCTTATCTCGAAGCCTGTCTGTGACGAAGTCGTCCTCCCTCGTCTGAGGGAGGACGAACCGGGCTTACTTGCCCTGCTTTTCGAAAGCTGCGGTGATATCGATGCGGGTCCGGTCGCTGACTGCGGGGACATACTTGCTCACACCGAAATCGCTGCGGTTGATCACGCCCGAGGCATCGAACCCCACCGTATAGGCCTTGTTCATCGGGTTCACCCCTGCGGCCTTGAACGTCGCCCTCAAGGTGACCGGCCGCGTGACGCCATGGAACGTGAGGTTGCCGGTGATATCCGCCGTGCGATCGCCGGTACGCACCACCCTGGTGGAAACGAATCGCAGGGTGGGATACTTCGCGGCGTCGAACCAGTCAGCGCTGACCAGTTCCTGATCGAGCTTCGCGTTGGTGGTCGAGACGGTGGCGACCGGAACCGTCACGTCGAGCTTGGCTGTAGCAAGGTTCGCAGGATCGAGCGTGAGCGATCCCTTGGCACCAGGCAGCGTGCCGAAGAAGTCGTTGATACCAAAGTGTTCAACCGTGAACCGTACAAGCGAGTGCGCGCTGTCCAGGGTGTACTGCCCAGCCTGTACGGCCGCTGCGTTGGTGTTGGCCTGCTGCGCGACGATCGGCGCCGCTACGACGAGCGACAGAGCTCCGAGAGTGGATGCGAGGATGCGTTTCATTCGAAGTTCTCCTACGAGAAACATGCGTTAGACGGGCCATCCTGTTCCCAGAACGTGTTCAAACAAGACAGTCCGACAAAGCTGTTTCACATGTTCGGATTACTAGAACAAGCTAAGGTGCATATGCCCCGCCGAGCCACTGCCTGACGGTGAACGCCAGCAGGAGCACAGCGACCATGAAAGCCAAGAAGAAGATCGCGATCCATGGCATGAAACCAACCCGCTCGATGTCGGCGCGGCGCTGCCTGCGATAGTCCCCGATCCAGGCCACTGTCGCCAGAATCATCGCGCAACCGCAAAGCCAAGGGGCAAGAAAAGAAATATCCATACCTCGCCTTGCCCTTCTGCGGAGCAGAGTTAAAGCGGCCTTCCGTGACCGCTTGCTCTACCCCCAACAAATCCGACCGGCCCTCTGACCGCCCAATGCGTGCGATCGGACTGCGGTTAGCGGCAATGGTTGCTCTTGCGACCATGTTCATGCTGGCAAAACTTGCAGGCGAAGCGGGAGTATCCGTTGCCGAAATCGTCTTCTGGCGGCAGGGAATGGCTGTGCCCATCATCCTCGGCTGGCTTGCGGCGACCGGGCAACTCACCGCAATACGCACTCGCCGGCTTAGAAATCATGCCCTTCGCGCCACGACGGGTACCCTCGGTCTTTGCTGCAACATTGGCGCTGCGACGCTGTTACCGTTGTCCCTTGGAACAACCCTCGGGTTCACCGCCCCCCTGTTCGCCGTCCTCGTGACCGCATTCGTACTGCGCGAGCGAGTGGGCCCGTGGCGGTGGACGGCCGTCCTCCTTGGCTTTTTGGGGGTAATTGCGATCGCGCAGCCATCGGGCGAAGCCATGCCTGCGATCGGCGTGGCCGCTGGCCTCGGTGCAGGTCTGGTGGTTGCTATTGTCAGCTTTCAGATCCGCGATCTGTCACGGACAGAAACGCCGATCGCCTGCGTGTTCTGGTTCTCCTTCTTCGGCGCTCTCCTGGCCGCCTTCCTTCTCCCGATATACGGGAGCGCGCATGGCACGCGAGAATGGCTGCTCCTGTTCTCGATCGGGCTCGCCGGCACCATAGCGCAGTTCCTCATCACCTCTGCCCTGCGGTTCGGTCAAGTGGCAACGGTTGTGGTGATGGACTACACGACGCTCATCTGGGCGACGCTGTACGGCTGGGCGATCTGGGGGCACCTCCCTTCGGCGTCGATGTGGCTGGGCGCACCGATGATCATCGCTGCAGGCTTGATCATCACCTCACGCGAGCACTTCCTGTCGCGCCGGGTGTCGCCGGCCTCGGCACTGGACGAGAGTGCGACCCGAGATATTCAGGGAACCTGATCTTTTACCATGTGTTCTGGACCCTGCGCGGCGTGGCTGCACCCGCGCGTCCCTGGAAAAGGAATTCGGACATGGTCAAGAAGCTGGTTCTAGCTCTCGTAGCTGGTGGGATCGTGATGTCGGCCTCGGCCTGCAACACCGTGAAGGGCGCTGGTCGCGACGTGGAGTCGGTCGGCCAGGCGGGACAAGACGCCATCAACTGACGCACTGCAGGCGGTCACGACAAGGGAGCCGCGGTTCCGAGCCGCCTGCAATTCGCCTGTTTCGGGGCAGGCGTTCACCTCCACCGAGGCGGTTGAATGCCGAAGTGGACTGCTGCCGCAGTTAGTGGGCGGGAAGGTATCCCTACCTTCCCGCCGTTTACGCGCTTATCTTCCGCCGGCTTCGCTACGCGATGGCGTTCCGGCTGCTGCAGCATCGCCTTGCCACACCAGAACCGGCTTACGTGCTGCCAGCGTCTCGTCAAGCCGGCGGCGCGGCGCAAAGTGGGGCGCGGAGTGCAGGCTTTCGTCGCCCGCCTTGGCACGTTCGGCCAGGCTGCGGAGCGAGGTGATGAAGCGGTCCAGCCCCGCCTTGCTTTCCGTCTCGGTCGGCTCCACCAACATGGCACCCTTCACGACCAGCGGGAAATAGACCGTCATGGGGTGGAACCCTTCGTCAATGAGCCCCTTGGCGATGTCGAGCGTGGTGAAGCCTTCGGCGAGACCGGCATCGCTGAACAGCGCCTCATGCATGCACGGGCCACTTGCGGCGAAGGGTGCCGGAAGCAGGTCCTCGCAAGCCCGCAGGACATAGTTGGCGTTGAGAACCGCGTCCTCCGCGACCTGACGAAGGCCGTCCGCGCCATGGCTCAGGATATACGTCAGAGCGCGTGTGAACATGCCCATCTGGCCGTGGAACGCCACCATGCGTCCAAACGCCTGTGCATGGCCTTCACCCGCATTCTCCTCCTCGACGAGACGCACCGATCCGTCGGCCCCACGCGTCACGAAGGGGAGCGGCGCAAAGGGAGCCAGTGCCTCCGAGAGGACTACTGGGCCCGCGCCCGGTCCGCCGCCGCCGTGCGGCGTAGAAAAGGTCTTGTGAAGGTTGATGTGCATGGCATCAACGCCGAGGTCGCCCGGACGAACCTTGCCGACGATCGCATTGAAGTTTGCCCCATCGCAGTAGACGTAGCCACCCGCTGCGTGAACCGCATCCGCAATCTCGCGCATGTCCGGTTCGAAAAGGCCGCAGGTGTTGGGGTTCGTGATCATCACCCCTGCCACGTTCGGTGCCAGTTTCGCCCTGAGAGCTTCAACATCCACTCTTCCGGCCGGAGTGGCGGGAATGGTCTCTACCTTGAAGCCTGCGAAGGCGGCCGTGGCCGGGTTCGTGCCATGCGCGCTCTCCGGCACCAGCACCACGTCGCGCGTTTCACCACGTGCGTCGAGGGCAGCGCGGATGCACAAAAGACCGCAAAGTTCACCATGTGCACCCGCCTTCGGGCTCATGGCCACCGATGCCATTCCCGTCAGCTTCATGAGCCAGTCAGCCAACTGTTCGATGACTTCGAGCGCTCCCTGCACCGTCGTCTGAGGCTGCATCGGGTGTACGTCGGCGAATCCCGGCAGCCGGGCCATCTTCTCGTTAAGGCGCGGGTTATGCTTCATGGTGCAGGACCCGAGCGGAAACGGCCCCAAATCAATCGCGTAGTTCTGTCGCGATAGGCGGGTGTAGTGACGGACCACCTCGGGCTCGGTCAGGCCCGGCAAGGCAGGCGCCTCGCTTCGAAGGAACCGGGCAAGGCCTTCTATGGGGGAACGGTCCGCATAGTCGATGTCGACACCGCACTTGTCGGCTGCGCCGAGCTCGAAGCTGAGGCCCTCTTCAAGCATCAGGCCGTAATCGCCTGACAACGTTGTGTTTTCTGCTCTTTCTGCCTGACCCAGCGAGGGGCGCCAACCGGCCGCGTTGGGGGCGCTCATGCATTGCCTCCTGCAAGAACGGCTTGCAGCGCTGTGGCGAAAGCCTCTATATCTTCATCTGTCGTGGTTTCGGTCGCAGCGACCAGGAGACCTTTGTGCAGACCGTCCGCGACGGGGAATAGCCGACCCAGCGAAACGCCGCCGAGAACCTGCCTGTCTGCCAGCGCGCGAACGACTTCGCGCGCGTCGCGCGGAAGAACCACTGTGGCCTCGTTGAAGTACGCTGTGTTGAGCACCCGCACGCCCGGAATCCTCGCCAGGCGCTCGAACGTGGCTTGAGCCTTGGCATGATTCACGACGGCGAGTTGAGCCAGCCCCTCACCGCCAAGCAGCGTCAGATGGACACTGAAAGCCAGCGCGCAAAGACCTGAGTTGGTGCAGATATTACTTGTCGCCTTTTCGCGACGAATATGCTGCTCCCGCGTGGAAAGGGTCAGGACGAAGCCGCGCCTGCCTTCCGCGTCGACGGTCTGGCCGCATAAGCGGCCGGGCATCTGCCGAACGAACTTCTCGCGACACCCGAAGAGCCCGAGGTAAGGTCCGCCGAACTGAAGTCCCACTCCCAGCGACTGTCCTTCGCCGACGACAATGTCAGCGCCGAGCGCGCCCGGCGCCTCGATGAGCCCAAGCGCGACCGGTTCGGTGACGACCGCTATGAGCAAGGCACCCTTCGCGTGTGCCGCCTCCGCGATGGCGGCAAGGTCGGGAATACGACCCAGAACGTCGGGGTATTGCACTACGACACAGGAGGTTTGGTCATCGATGCTGGCGATGACCTCATTGTCGTCCGGCTCGGCGACCAATTCGGGGGAGAGACTGACGATGTCATCCCTGGTGAACTTCGCCATCGTGCGAACCACTTCGGCGTAATGAGGATGCAAGCCCCCGGACAGAATCGCACGGCCCTTGCGGGTCACACGAGCTGCCATCAGAATGGCTTCCCAGCATGCCGTCGAACCATCGTACATGGATGCGTTAGCGATATCGGTCCCGAACAGGCGCGCAACTTGAGTCTGGAATTCAAAGAGAACCTGCAAGGTCCCTTGCGCAATCTCAGGCTGATACGGCGTGTATGCGGTCAGGAACTCGCCGCGCTGAATCAAGTGGTCAACCGACGCCGGGACGTGATGGCGGTAAGCGCCAGCGCCAAGGAAGAACGGAACGGAGCCAGCGCTGATGTTCTTGGCAGCCAGAGCAGTCATGTGGCGTTCGACGGCCATTTCGCTGGCATGCGCTGGCAGACCGTCGATCGGCGCGGTCAGACGTGCGGCGGCGGGAACGTCGACGAACAGATCGTCCACGGATCGTGCGCCGATGGTTTCAAGCATGGCTGCCCGATCGGCCGGGGTTAGCGGGAGATATCGCATAAGGCGTTTTCCTGAATGAACTTCAGTTCGTAGCTGCCTTGACGAGGGCGGGCACTTTACAGACGAGGCGCGGAAAGAGCCACGGTCGTCAGCCCACGACGTCCTCCCGATCGGCGCGCAATCGGGAGGACGAACCCATCAGAGACTTTCGAGGTAAGCCTGGTACGCTGCCTCATCCATGAGGGCGCCAAGCTCCGATACATCGCCCAGGGTCACGCGGAACAGCCAACCTCCGGTCTCCGCCTCGGTGTTCACCAACTCGGGCTGGTCTTCCAAGGCCGCATTCACCTCGGCGATGGTTCCGGAAACCGGGGTGTAGACGTCCGATGCAGCCTTGACCGAGTCCACGACGGACACGGAATCGCCTTTGGCGACGGTCGCACCCTCTGCGGGGAGATCGACAAAGGTGATGTCGCCAAGCTGGCCCTGCGCGTAATCGGTAATGCCGACTGTGCCGAGGTCACCTTCGACTTCGATCCACTCGTGGTCTTCGGAAAAATAGCGGGTCATGGAAAGCTCCTCAGCGATGATAACGGTGGGGGACGAACGGCATCGACACGACCTTGGCGGTCAGCGTCTTGCCGCGCACCTCCACGATCAGTTCGGCACCCTCCGCCGCATGGGCGGTGTCGACGTAAGCCATGGCAATCGGCTGTTGCAGGGTGGGAGAGAAACCGCCGGAAGTGACAACGCCACTTTCCTGATCTGCAACAAAAATTTTTGCTCCTTCGCGAGCAGCCATACGCCCTTCGAGCATGAGGCCGACGCGGCGACGAGATGTGCCATTCGCGAAGTCCGCGAGCACCCGCTCCGCCCCGGGGAAGCCGCCTTCAATCCGACGCCGCTTGTTGACGGCGAACTTGAGCTCTGCGTCCACGACGCTCGTTTCAGGTTTAAGATCATGGCCGTAAAGCGGCAGGCCCGCTTCAAGCCGGAGACTGTCACGAGCACCCAGCCCAATCGGCTTCACCTCCGGCTCGCTGCAGAGAAGGTCGGCAACCTGGGTCGCAGCCGCCGCGGGTATGGAGATCTCAAAACCGTCCTCGCCCGTATAGCCCGAGCGACTGATCCAGGCGTCCACACCGGCGAGCTGGAACGCTGCGCCCTTCATAAAGGTCAGCGATGACAGCGGGATGTCGCCCGAAGCGTGTCGCTCCAGCGCGGCGAAGGCCTGCGGCCCCTGCAGCGCCAACAAGGCGCTTTCATCAAGGTGATTGAGGTTTACCTCATCCGGCAGAAGCTCGCGCAACGTGCCAATATCGTCCCACTTGGTGGCGCCGTTCACCACAAGGTAGAACCCGGTTTCCCAGCGGGTGACCATAAGGTCATCGAGGATGCCGCCGTTCTCGTCCAGCAGCAGCGAGTACCGCACCGCTCCGCTCTTCAGCGTAGACAGATCGATTGGCAGCGCCGCTTCGATTGCCGCTTCAGGGGCTTGCGTGTCGCCCTCCTCGCTCGAGATGTAGAGCTGGCCCATGTGGCTCACGTCGAACAGACCAGCGTTCTCTCGAACCCAGAGGTGCTCGGCCATGATGCCTTCGTACTGAACGGGCATATGGTAGCCGGCGAATTCGACCATGCGACCGCCTTTATCGCGATGCCAAGCATCAAGCGGCAAGTTGAGCGGGGCGAGTTCCTCCACGCCATCTTCATCGGTAACAGGGTATTCGCTCAAGACACGACTCCGCGCGCAGACATGGTACACCAGATACGGTGCCCCCTCTGTCACGGAAACCTGAGAGCTTCCCCAACATACCCCGGATGAGATGAGTTGGGTTACACCGTCGGCGGCCACGCATCGGATGGAAGCGGGGCACTTTCCAGAGGCTCGCTTTCGACGCTGCGCGGTCCTTTTGCCTGAGAGATTCCGGGGCGGTTGCTCCTTCGGCGCCTTCCCGACGAATCGGTCTGGTCTCTCCCGCGCGTGTCAGCGAGTGCCGACAGCCTTGGGTGAGCGCCTCGCGCAAGTCAACGTTGCGATGGCGCAACCGTCGGCGATAAAGATTGAAACGAGGTTTAGGGTGTTGATCCGGCGGCCTAGGTCGGCGGCGGTGCCGGATTTCATTTGCGGCTGGCCGCCTGCACGATCGCGTCAAACTCGTGAACAAACCTGCCTTCCACGGGTTGCTCGGCCAAACTTACAATCGCTTTCGCCACATCCGATGCGCGGATGGAACGATAGCGGCGCAGAGGCCCATGAAACAGGAGCGCTCCGACAGCAGGAGCCGTCAATTGCCCCAGCCGCTCCAACGGACGTGACTGGCCTCTTCGACCGCGAAGCAGGCTTGGTCGCAGCACGTCGAGGCGTTTCAACGGCAAGCGTGCAAGTGCATCCTCCGTCTCGCCCTTTACCTGGAGGTAAAAGCTGCGGCTTTGTCGGTCAGCGCCCACCGATGAAACGACGATCATGTGCGTGATACCGGCTGCCACGGCACCTTCAGCCACGTACCGGACGAGATCATGATCAATGGCTCGGAACTGCGGTCTGCTGCCCGCAGCCTTCATCGTCGTTCCCAAGGCGCAGACAAGAACGTCGGCCCGGGACTCGCGGATGAGGCTGGGCCAGTCGATTGGCTCCCCTGCCAGGAACTCGGCATCAGGAGGAACTGTTTCGCTGCGCCTGCGCCCGACCCCCACCACGTGAACGTCATCGCGCCCTGTGCAATGCTTCATGATGGCTGAACCAACCAGTCCGGTCGCGCCGACCAGGCAGATGCGACGTAGCTTCGAATTCATACTATCAGACGTTGCTCAGGCCTTCGGTCGTGCGCCCGTAGATCTCGGCATGGCGCGCGATGGCGAAACGATCCGTCATGCCGGCGATGTAGTCCGCTATGTGGCGACTGCGGGCCGGTTCGAAGCGCGGCATGGTATCGATCCAGCTGTCTTCCATCAGAACCGTCTCCTGAGAATAGGCAGAATAGAGTTCCGCCAGCAGCGCCCGTGCGCGGCGCGCCGTCTCCAGTTGCTCCGGGTGATGGTAGAGACGATCATACATGAACCGCTTGAAGGTTCGTTCGGCCTCGGCCATTTCCGGCGAAAAAGCCACGAGCGCCTTCCCCGCCGCACGTACATCATCGACGCTTTCGATCCCGACGAGGTTGTCGCGCGTCTGCGCCACAAGATCGTTCACCATGACACCGATCTGCGTGCGGATCAGTTCGGCAAGCTGGCGGTCCAGCGGAGCGTTGGGATAACGCCGCTCCACCTCTTTCCAGTGATCCCGGACGAAAGGTTGAGCGAGAACCTCTTCCAGTTCGAGGAATCCAGCTCGCAGCCCGTCATCGATATCGTGATTGTCGTAAGCGATATCATCCGAGAGAGCGGCAACCTGAGCCTCAAGCGACGCGTGCGTTCCCAAGTCCAAGTTGTAGGCAGCGTCCAGTTCGGCCAGCGCCCAAGTCGGCTGAAGGACTGGCCCATTGTGTTTGGCAAGCCCTTCCAATGTCTCCCAGGTCAGGTTCAGGCCATCGTGCTCGCAATACGGACTGTCGAGGCGCATCAACGTGCGCAGTGTGTGAGCGTTATGGTCGAAACCGCCCGCCTTGTGCAGCGCCGCGTTCAGCGCGTCCTCTCCGGCATGCCCGAAGGGCGGGTGCCCGATGTCGTGGGCCAGAGCCAAAGCTTCTGTAAGATCTTCATCGAGGTGGAGGATGCGTGCGATCACGCGCGCGATCTGTGCCACCTCAAGGCTGTGCGTCAGCCGGACCCTGTAGTGATCGCCGTCCGGCGCCACAAAGACCTGAGTCTTGTAACGCAAGCGGCGGAAGGCGATCGAATGGATGATCCGGTCCCGATCCCGCTGGTACGGGCTTCTTTCGCCACGAGGCAGGCCGTTCTCGATGGAGAACTCCCGCCCACGAGTGCGGGCGGGGTTGGAGGCGTAAGGGGCCAAGGCATGTATGAAGGTCAAGCGCGCGGGCTCCGCGAAGGCGAATGGTAACTGCTTGCCTCGCTCTAGCGGGTTGAACTGTCACCGCACAAGAGCACCGCCACAGGGCCGGGGCCGAAACGGATGAGCCTCAGGAGGCGATGATGCCCACGACCATGGCGACGATGACGACAGTGATCGCAGCACCCCAGGTCGAAGCTTTCACGAAGCCATTATAGGTCTGCGTTGCAGACTTGATGTCGTGTCCGGACGCCATTGTCTCTTCACCCCAAAACTGTTTACCTGTTCCGCAGCCTTAGCGTTACGATTACATGCGCTCAAGCACCAAGAGAGAACATCGCGGAAACGCAGCATCCACACCGCCGGGTCCACCACACCAACCGACAGGCCGGCACTTAACAGCGTCTTTACCCATTCCCCTTAAGTGGTCTCATTCGTAACCAGAGGCGGTAGAAACGGCGACACCCATGGCGGATCTTGATCAGCGCCTCCTCATGCTCATCGACGATGAACCCGCGCAAAGCCGCCTCATCTCCGCGCTGGCATCTCGCGAAGGATGGCGGACGCTCATCGTGCGCGATGCGGAAACCGCGATTGCCACTCTCGGTACGCGGCAGGGCATGCAGCTCTCGGCCATCATCCTTGACCAGGGGGTGCCGGGTGACGAGGCCTGCGCGCTGATCTCGGAGCTCAAGTCCCGCCGGCCGGCCCTGCCGATCCTGATGCTGACGACGAGCACCTCCCCCGTGCTTGCCGTCGAGGCCATGCGTGCGGGCGCGACCGACTATCTCGTAAAGCCGGTCGCTCCTGATCGCCTGATGCACGCCCTGCGTTCGGCCACGACGCAGGAAGCACCTCGTGACGAGCTGGCGCCGTTAACCGAGAAGATGCCGTCGAACCCCGATTTCGAATCTATGATCGGCGCCGCGCCCAACTTCCGCAAGGCTCTGGCGGTGGCGGCGAAAGCCGCCCGGGGGCACGCGCCTGTCCTCATCGAAGGGGAAAGCGGATCAGGCAAGGAGATGCTGATCCGGGCCATGCATGCGGCATCCCCGCGTGCCCGCATGCCCCTTCGGATCATCAACATCGAAGGGGTCCCTGCCAACTCGATAGAATCGGTTCTCTTCGGCCACGAGAAAGGCGCATTCCCCGGCGCGTTCGATCGCCAGGTCGGCGCACTCCAACACTGCGACGGCGCTACCCTGGCGCTGGATGAGATCGACCGCCTTCCTCCCGCCGTGCAGGAGCGCTTGCTTGAAGCGGTGAAGAAAGGGGACTGCCGCCCGATCGGTGCGCGCCACTCCTTCCGCGTGGACGTGCGCCTTATCACCGCCAGCAACCTGCCGCTGGCGGACCTGGCGGACCAGGGCCACTTCGATCCGGAACTGCTCGCCGCTCTGTCACCGACGAAAGTGACGCTGCCGCCTTTGCGGGAACGAACCGGAGACATCCCTGCCCTTGCCCGTTTCTTCCTGGCGCGGATCGGTGAACAGCCGGGGCTGCGCGAGCTTGGCATCACTGACGGCGCCCTCTCTCTGCTGGCCGCTTACGACTGGCCCGGCAATGTACGCCAGTTACAGACCGTCCTGTTCCGCGCAGCTGTGTTCTGCGAGGGGGACGCCCTGACGTCCGAAGATTTCCCCCAGCTTGTGAACATATTGGGCACAACCTTATCCACAGCCCCTGCGATGCCCGAAAGTGCCGGCGTGATGCTCTACACGCCGGATGGTCATCTGCGGCCGCTGGAGGAAATCGAAGCGGATGTAATCCGGCTGGCCATTGGCCTTTACCGCGGCAGAATGACGGAGGTGGCCCGGCGCCTGGGCATTGGTCGATCCACGCTTTATCGCAAGCTCTCTGAACTGGGGATCGACAACGCAGCCTGAAGCTGCTGCTTGGGTAGAGTCGAAAGGCAATTGCCGCACCGCGTGAGCAGCCCGGCAACGCAGTTGCGAGTTGTCGGTTTAGAGATTTTCGATGTAAACAGTTGGCACGCGATAACCACGCTTCGCCATCGCCTTTACGTACGTTCCGCGTTCGTGGCGCAGTTCGGTGCCGTATTCCTCCCAGGCGTCCCGCTGATCCTCGATGTCGCTGGCGTGGCGAAGGTCGGACGAGAGTTCCTTCTGAGTCTCGTTCACATTGGCCCGATAGTTGAACCAGTGCTTGCCCTCGATCCCGCCGATGGGCGATCGAATGATACGATCCTCCTCAGCCCGGGCCGCCTTCTCCTCATACATGGTCGGGACAACGGCGATGGCGGTTACAGGTGCAACGGCAAGGGCCAGCGCGGCGGCGCGAAAAATGGTGGTCTGCTTCATGGGTTAACCCCTTTTCTGCTTTCCATGCGAAGCGGAATTGCCTCGCTCAGAAGTGAAACGGGGATAAGGGCTTTTTGCGTCCACTGACGTGACGAAAGGAGCCCCGAATGCGGCAATTTGACACGGGCGCGCTTTCATCAGCCGCTCGTTCATCCAGCAGAAACCCTGGGTTCATCCAGGCGCAAGCTTATGCATCGGGTGTGCAGGAGAAATCCGTCAGAGCCGCGTCCCGCAGACCGCGCCAAACCCGGACAGCCTGTATTGTCTCCCGGACATCATGCACTCTGAGGACATGCGCCCCTGCATCCATTGCCTTGACGGCAAGAGCCAAGGATCCACCAAGCCGCTCATGCGCGGGGGCCTCATTCGACAGAGCACCGATCATTCGCTTGCGGCTGACGCCGACGAGAAGCGGATGACCGAGCGCGTGGAAGAGAGGGAGGGCATTGAACAGCGCCAGATTCTGCGCCAGCGTCAGGCCAAAGCCGAACCCGGGATCGAGGAGGATGCGATCACCCGGTATGCCGGCGGCGAGGCACGCATCGCGCCGGGCGGCAAGCCAGTCGAACACATCAAGCGCAACATCGTCGAAATCGCCGCCGGTGTGAAGATCGTCTCCCGGACCGGGAGCGTGCATCAGCACCACAGGTGCAGCAGACGCCGCGGCCAGTTCCAGACTTCTTGGATCGTATCGCAAGGCCGACACATCGTTGAGAATGTGCGCTCCCGCAGCGAGCGATGCCTGCATCACGGCGGGGCGGCGGGTGTCCACGCTTATCGCCGCACCCATGGCGGCAAGACGTTCCACCATGGGGATCACCCGCTTGAGCTCATCCCCTTCCCAGACCGCGGCAGCCCCCGGCCGAGTGGACTCGCCGCCAACATCGATGATCGCCGCGCCGCTTTCGAGCATGGCTGAGGCGTGAGCCGAGGCATTTGCCGCGTCGTCGAGGAACTTGCCTCCGTCGGAGAAGCTGTCCGGTGTCATGTTCAGGATGCCCATGACCTGCGGCTGCTCGAAGCGAATGACGCGTGTGCCACATTGGAGAGGACCGTGAACCCTGCGCAGGTTAGCCCATTGCCTCTCCGCTGATGCTCCAAGATCATCCGGCAGCGCCACCAGCGCCTGGGGCATTTCGGCGGAAGATACGCGGGACCGGGAGATCGTGCGCCGTCCATCCCGCACGATGATGGCGAAGCGATTGGCCCAGACCATCGTACCGGCTAAACGGATTGCCTCGCCGTCCTCGCTCTGAGGGCTCTCGGCCATGCCGATCGGGCGGATGTAGATCTTGCGTGTCATCTCAGGCGCCTGCCGGGAGCGGAACGGTATCGAACAGCATCGACGTCATGATTGACCCGACTGACCCGGGCACGGGTGTCCCAGCGCTATGGCTCATCACGGCTCCGTGGCGAGGAGATACAACTGGCGGATCGCGTCGACAGGCTTGACCTCGCCCTCATGCTCCAGATGCCAGAAGGTCCAGCCGTTGCATGACGGCGCCCCCTGCAGATCCTTGCCGACACCATGGATCGAGCCGCTGACATCTCCCGCCAGAAGCGACCCATCGGCTCGCACCGTTGCGACGTGACGCCGCTTTTTGTCGAACAGCCGCGTTCCCGGTTCGATCCAGCCCGTTTCGACGAGCGTGCCGAACGCCACCTTCGGCGCTGAACGCTTCGACTGCATGGTCTTGAGCGCACTCTCGTCCAAAGGCAGCGCCATCTCGATACGTTCGAGCGCGGCTTCACGGTAGTCGCTCTCACGCTCGCAGCCAATCCATTCGCGGCCCAGACGCTTGGCTACGGCACCGGTGGTGCCTGTCCCGAAGAAAGGATCGAGAACCACGTCGCCCTTGTTGGTCGTGGCCAGCATCACGCGATACAGCAGCGCTTCCGGCTTCTGCGTCGGGTGAACCTTACGTCCTCCCTTCTTGAGACGCTCGGCACCGTTGCAGATCGGCAGGACCCAGTCGGAACGCATCTGCAGTTCGTCGTTGAGCGTCTTCATGGCGCGGTAGTTGAAAGTGTACTTCGACTTCTCACCCATGCTCGCCCAGATCAGCGTCTCGTGCGCGTTGGTGAAGCGGGTGCCCTTGAAGTTCGGCATCGGGTTGGCCTTGCGCCACACGATGTCGTTCAGGATCCAGAACCCCATGTCCTGCATGATCGCGCCGAGGCGGAAGATGTTGTGGTACGAGCCGATCACCCAGAGCGAACCTTCCGGCTTCAGCACGCGGCGCGCCTCGGTCAGCCAGTCACGCGTGAACTGGTCGTAGGCGGCGAAGCTGGAGAACTTGTCCCAGTCGTTCGTCACGGCATCGACGTGGCTGCCGTCCGGCCGCGCGAGATCGCCACCAAGCTGCAGGTTATACGGAGGATCGGCGAACACCATGTCGACGCTGGCGTCGGGAATGGTGCGCATCGCTTCAATACAGTCACCCGGAATGATGTGGCCGAGCGGAAGCAGCTCCTTCGGGGTCGGCGCAGGCGCCTTTGCCCGAATGCGTTCCTTGACCAAAATCTGCCCCATGACTGCTCCGATAAACTGTGGATATGCCTCTAGGGTGATTCATCCGGGACTCTGCGTCAAGCCGCGACTCGCGGAAAATCCTCGTGATTCACCTGTTCAGCAGCGGGGGAACAAAAGGAATCCGACACAAGATATCAGCCCGTCCGAATCACGATGACTCAAGATGTGGTGCATGCTGCCGCCGGCTTGAGGTGGATAACTTTTTTGATGAGCCCGGCCGGCCGTCTCAAACCATTGCACCTTTCGCAACTGCACTGCGGAACCATGCATTTGCCGCAACAACTCTGCACCGCCAAATGGGGCTGCATGCTGCAATGCAGCAACAACCCCTTACGTGTGAGTTTGCCATGTTTTCGCTGATTTCACTTTATTTCGCCTACCGCCGCGACGTTGTGCTCGCTGAACGCTACATCGCAGGGTCCGACATCCACGCCCTGCCGACGAACACGGGACCGGCCGCTTCCCCGGCTACGGTAGAAGTCGAAGCCAAGCCGCTTCCACTCGCAGCCTGAGTTCCGCGTCCCCGCGCCTAGATAAGTAGCTGCAGCTGCGCCACGGGCGCAAAGCTGCGGCGATGGTGCAGGGTTGGACCATGTTGCCGCAGCGCAGCGAGGTGCTCGGGCGTGCCATACCCGGCATTTCGCTCCCACCCGTAATACGGGTGTTGCGCGGCCAGATCGCGCATCATGCGGTCGCGATGCTCCTTGGCTATGATCGATGCCGCTGAGATACACGGCTCGATCGCGTCGCCGCCTACGATTGCACGTGCGTTCCACCGCCACTCGTCCCGCCGACCCGCGGGTGTCATGTTCCCGTCGACGAGGACTTCTCCGGGCTCCTCGCCCATTGTTTCACATAAAGCCTGGACCGCCCGCGTCATCGCGAGCATCGTGGCGCCAAAGATGTTGAGGCGGTCGATCTCGTCCACCTCGACGACGCCAACTGCCCAATGGCACCGTCGCTTGATCCGCTCCTCCAGTTCCGAGCGACGGTTTGCCGACAGCTTCTTGGAATCATCAAGCCCTGCGGGGCGGGGCTTGCACAGGACAACGGCGCCTGCCACCACCGGTCCGGCGAGCGGACCACGCCCGGCTTCGTCAACGCCGATCGTGTACCGTTTCGTGTCACCGGAACTTGTGAAACAGGAAAGCATTGGCCCCGACATGATCGCAAGACGACTCCTCATTGCCCTATCGCCTTTCGCCGTGGCGCTCGCAAGCTGCGGAAATGCCGCCACAGGGGAAAAGGGGGCCGGCGCAACCCCGGCCGCTGCCGGCGACCAGGCGCCCTTCAAGATCGATGCCGTCGCCTCCTTCGAAGAGCCCTGGGCTATGGCCGTGGACGCGGGTACAGGAACCATCTTCGTCACCGAACGAAAGGGCGCGATCCGCTTTCACACCCCCGATGGCCGTTTGGGCGAGGTTACCGGTATTCCCACAGTCGATTACGGCGGCCAGGGAGGTCTGGGAGACTTCGTCTTCGCTCCCGGGCAGACGGGCACCACGCTTGACCGCCGAACGGTCTACCTGAGCTGGGCAGAAGCGGGATCAGGTGATACACGTGGCGCGGCAGTCGGTCGGGCAGACCTCGTTTGCGAGGCACCGACGCAGTGTTCCCTCAATAACCTGAAGGTCATCTGGCGCCAGACGCCGAAGGTCACGGGGCGTGGCCATTACTCGCATCGCCTCGCCTTCTCTCCCGACGGGCGGTATCTGTTCGTGGCATCGGGCGATCGCCAGAAGATGACCCCGGCACAGGATCTCGGCACCACGCTGGGCAAGATCGTGCGGCTGTTGCCGGACGGCACGCCGGCTCCCGGCAACCCCTTCGCCGACAAGCCTGCGCCCACAAACGAGATCTGGTCGTATGGCCACCGCAACATTCTTGGCCTTGCCTTCGATCCTGAAGGGCGTCTTTGGGATCTTGAGCACGGACCTGCGGGGGGTGACGAACTGAACCTGGTCAAGCCGGCCGCCAACTACGGCTGGCCCCTCGTATCCGACGGCGATCATTACGACGGGCGGCCAATCCCGCGCAACTCGACGCGACCGGATCTTGCCCGGCCGGCGATCACCTGGAACCCCGTCATCGCTCCCGGCGACTTCATCTTCTACACCGGCAACATGTTCCCGGCATGGAAGGGGCAGGCGCTGATTACCGGTCTGGTTGCGACCGGACTGGTGCGTGTCTCGATCCGCGGAGACAAGGCACAGGAGGAAGCGCGCTATCCGCTCTCAAACCGTATCCGCGAGATCCGCCAGGGCGAAGATGGCGCGATCTGGCTCCTTGAGGATGGAGAGAGTCCTGAAAGCGGCCGGCTCCTCCGGCTTACGGCGGCGCGCTGATTATCCGATTTGAATCGACAAACGGGCGCGCCGCTCCTATCGCGCGCCCGCAATGTCCCAGACCGACTTCGAAGCCGCCACCATCATTCCTCTCGATAATGTCGACCCGGCGCTTGTTGAAGCGCTGCTGGACTCGGCGTTCGAACCGGAAAGACGTACGCGCACCGCCTACAAGGTGCGTGAAGGCGTGGAATGCCTCGGAGGCCTCAGCTTCGCTGCGCTCGACGCCCAGGACATGCTGGTGGGAACCATCCAGTGCTGGCCGGTCGCGCTGACGACCCCTGAAGGCCGGGCTCATCCGATGATCATGGTAGGACCCGTCGCCGTTCTTCCGGGGCATCAGGGGATGGGCTACGGCAAGGCGCTCATGTCCGCCAGCATGGCCGGGATCGACGATCGCGCGCCCCTGCCCCAGGTCATGATCGGTGATCCCGCGTACTACGGGCGCTTCTGGGGTTTCTCCAACGCAGGCACCGCCGGATGGGATCTGCCGGGGCCGTTCGAACGTCACCGTCTGCTTGTCCGCTGCCCTAATGCCGCCGTGCTGCCGGAGCATGGCATGCTCGGTCCCTGGGTGCGATAATCGCTCCACATTTGGCCTTGGTTCTTGGACCTTGGCGCAGGAGCACCTATCTGGCATCGCGAAACGATGCCCTACGACCCACCTCCCGACCTTGCCGCGCTGAGCCTTGCTGACGTTGCCGACCTTGTCGCGGCCCGCAGGCTGCCGCCCGTGGCAGAGTGGTCTCCCGAGGCAGAGGGTGACAGCGAGATACGCATTGCGGCGGACGGCCGCTGGTATCATCAGGGCGGAGAAATCCGACGGCCTGCCATGGTCCGGGCGTTCGCCTCTCTGCTAACCTGTGATGCGGACGGGCAGCACTGGCTGGTCACTCCGACGCAACGGCTCACCATCGAGGTGGAAGATGCGGCTTTCATGGGGATCGACATGAAGCAGGAGAAGGACGCCCTCGCGTTTCGACTGAACACCGATGAGCTTCTGATTGCCGGGCCGGACCACCCCATCGTCGCCGAGGGGGACCCTGATACTCCCGCGCTGTACATAGGCGTGCGGAACGGCACGCGTGCTCGACTCGATCGCAGCACCTATTCCCAACTCGCTGAAATCGCCATTGATAATGGCGACCTTACTGTTCAGAGCATGGGCCTGCGTTTCGCGTTGGTTCCTGCATGAGCGCTTTGCTAGGAGGGATAAGGCGGCGCTTCGAGATCGGCCATGCCGCAGCGCCACAGCGCCTCTGGAGCGATCCACGCATCCACGACATCACCAGCTTCACGCCTGCGGCAGTGCTGATAGCGATCACGGACAGCGACCGACCGGGTATCCTGCTGCTGCACAGGCCATCCACGATGCGCGCACATCCCGGCCAGATCGCCTTCCCAGGTGGCCGCATCGATCCGGGGGAAAACGCCGTCGAGGCCGCTCTTCGAGAAGCCAACGAGGAGCTTGGCATCCGTGCGCAGGATGTCCGGGTGATCGGCACCAGCGACCTCTATCGTACCGGCAGCGGCTACGAGATCACTCCCGTTCTGGCGGTGGTGCCGGCCGACCTCCCGATCTATCCCAACCCGTCAGAAGTGGCCCAGTGGTTCGAAGCGCCAGCCGACTTCGTTCTCGACCCCGTGAATCAGGCCACGCGCACCATCGAGTATGAAGGGCGCCAGCACAGCTTCATTGAGATCATCTGGAACGATGGCCGGCAGGATCACGTGATCTGGGGCGTCACCGGAGCTATTCTCCATAACCTTGCGTACAGGCTTAAGTGGCACGAGCGCTGATCGCGCGCTCCTTGCCCTGCCGGACGCGATCCATTCCAAGGCACCGACCAATGACACGCCTAGAAGCTCCCTGGATGCACCGCGAGGACCTCGCCGCACTAATGCAAGCGCTGGGGCCCGACGCCGCTCGCTATGTCGGTGGGGCGGTGCGCGACACCCTACTGGGTCTTCCCGTCAAGGACATTGACGTTGCCACCACCCTTGTGCCTGCAGAAGTCATCAATCGCCTTGATGCTGCCGGAATCCGACATGTTCCCACCGGGATCGATCATGGCACCGTGACTGCCGTCTTGCCGGAAGGGCCGGTGGAGATCACGACCTTGCGGCAAGACGTCTCGACGGACGGACGCAGGGCGACGGTGGCCTTTACGAACGAATGGCGCGACGATGCCGCCCGCCGGGACTTCACGATCAACGCCCTTTTCGCCGACCCCGGGACTGGCGAAATCTTCGACTGGTTCAACGGCCTTGGCGACCTCAACATGCGTCTTGTCCGTTTCATAGGGGACGCCCGGCAGCGCATCCAGGAGGATCACCTGCGCATCCTGCGGTACTTCCGGTTCCAGGCCCGGTTCGGCTCCGTGCCTGCGGATGCCGAGGCGGAAAGCGCCTGCGCTGAACTGGCTGCCACGCTCAAGGGCTTGTCGCGCGAACGCGTGGGAATGGAGATGATGAACATCCTCGGCCTCGCCGATCCGGCGCCTACCTTGCGCCGCATGGCGGAGTTGGGTGTTCTCGCTGTTATCCTTCCCGAAGCGGACACGGTTGCGTTGAGCGCGCTGATTGCCGAAGAGGAGAAACAAGGAATCGCGCCCGACGCCATCCGGCACCTCGCCGCACTGCTGCCCTCGCAGGTCTCGCTCGCCGAGAACGTAGCGGCGCGCTTCCGCCTCTCCACGTCACAGAAAAAGCGGCTTTCCCTTGCCGCCGCGCGAAGCGCCTCTCCGGGTGATGCCCGGGCACTCGCGTATCGCCTGGGGCGAGAGCCGGCGATTGATCGCCTCCTGATCGCCGGTGCCGACGTTTCGCCGGTCACCGGATGGGACATTCCTCAGATGCCGCTGAAAGGCGGACAGATCGTTGCGCGCGGGGTCAGTGCCGGCCCGGCCGTCGCTCGTATCCTGCGCGAGGTGGAAGACAGATGGATCCTGGAAGGCTTCCCTCAAAGTTCTCGGGTGGAGGCGCTGCTGGACACCATCCTGTCGGAGCACGCCGAATGACCCGATCGCCTCCCGAGGGGGCATGCTCGATCGTGGTCCTCGACCTTAACTTAAAGCCGCGCTGGAGCACCTGTTCCGCGCTGGAAGGGCCTGTATGGACATCGCCCAGATCCTGAACTTCCTGGCAGGTCAGCCGCTTCTTGCCCTCGGCTTGGCAAGCATCTTCGTCAGCATCCTTGGCGGGTGGCTCCGCCGGCCCCTTCCGCTGCTGGGGGGATTTCTACGCGCGGTCGGCAACCTGGGGCTCTTCGGTGCGATGCTGCTGACGATCGCCCAGGTGACGCGGCTGACGACCGGCATGGATTTTTCGCTGCCGCAACTCGGCATCGAGCGGCAAACCGTCGAGGGCGGGGAGACGCGAGTACCCATGCAGCCCGACGGCCACTTCTGGATCAAGGCCACCGTGAACGGTGTGCAGCGCAACTTTCTGGTCGATACCGGCGCGACGCTCACCGCGATATCACCGGGAACGGCTCAGGAAGCTGGCCTTGAAGAGAACAATCTCAACCGTTCGGTTCTCATGCGCACAGCCAACGGCACAGTCGAAGCAAAGCTTGCCGTGATTGACGAACTGCGCATGGGCAATGTCGTCGCCCGGAAGGTGGACGCCGTCGTCGCCCCGGGCCTGGGCGACGCAAACGTGATTGGCATGAACCTGCTCTCACGCCTCGCGAGCTGGCGGGTCGAGGGCAGGACCCTGATCCTCGTCCCTCATCACCCGCAAGCTGTCGGCGAAGGCTGACCGGGTCAGCTCTGGAACTTGTTGTCGCGAGGGAAGCCAACCGGCGGAAGTCGGCCCGCCGCGCCGCGAGCCACCTTCCAGAGCTGCATGTCCTTTTCCGTCCGGGTACGGCCGCTTTCACCGCCCATGGTCCAGGACAAACCCTCCTCCAGCTTGAGCGTAATCGCATCCGCCATGCCGCCGTCCCGGTAGCGCTGCAACGTGACGCCCTGGCCTTTGCTCATGACAGGAAGCTCCTCGAGGCTGAAGATCACCAGCTTCCGGTTCTCACCCATAACCGCCACATGATCGTGTTCAGCGGGAATCTCGCGAACCACGGCAAGGCTGACGCCCGGCTTCGTGGACATGACGCTACGCCCCTTGCGCGTTTCCGCCAGCAGTTCGTCCGCTTCCGCCGCAAACCCGCGACCAATGCTCGAGACAAGCAGGAGCTGGGCTTTGGGCCTATACGGGAATGCCGCCACGACGTGGGCCTCGGCGTCGATGTCCACCATCGTGCGGATCGGCTCTCCGAACCCGCGGGCGCCAGGCAGCTTGTCCGCTCCGATCGTGTAGAAGCGCCCGTTGTCGAGCGCGATCAAGATCTTGTCGGTCGTCTGCGCGTGGAAGGCAAAGGCCGGGCCGTCGCCCTCCTTGAACTTGAAATCGCCATCGAGAGGCACATGCCCGCGCGCGGCCCTGATCCAGCCGCGTTGCGAGAGGATCACCGTGACGGGCTCCTTCTCGATCATGGCGTCGAGGCTGAACTCGACCGTCCTCGCCGCCTGTGCAATGGTCGTGCGGCGGCGTCCCAGCTCCGTATCCTCCGCGTAGTCCTTGCGCAGAGCGCCAAGATCGCGCTTGATACGAGTGCGCTGGCGAGCCGGGCTTTCCAACAGCTTCGACAAGTCGTCCTGCTCCTTCAGCAGGGCTTCGTGCTCACGGCGAAGTTCCATCTCCTCAAGGCGACGCAAGCTGCGCAGGCGCATGTTGAGGATCGCTTCAGCCTGCCGGTCAGTCAGTTCGAATTCCGCGATCATCACGGGCTTGGGCTCATCCTCGGTACGGATGATCTCGATGATGCGGTCCAGATTGAGGTACGCGATGATGTACCCGGCGACCAGTTCAAGCCTTGCGGCGATCTTGTCGAGCCGGTGACGGGTCCGTCGCAGCAGGATGTCGATCTGGCTGTACACCCACTCCGACAGCAACAGCTTGAGGCCGAGAACGCCCGGAGTTCGATGTGAATCCAGTACGTTCAGGTTCAGACTGAAGCGGGTTTCGAGCTCGGTCAGCTTATAAAGGCTTTGCTTCAGCAGTTCCGGATCGACGTTACGGCTCTTGGGCACGAGGACAATGCGGATCTCCTCGTCGCTTTCATCCCGAACATCTTCAAGGATCGGGAGCTTGCGATCGCCGATCAGCGCGGCGATCTGCTCGATCAGCTTGCCTTTGGGCAGCATGTAGGGAATTTCGCTGATAATCAGCTGCCATTGCCCTCCGCCGAGCTTCTCGACCCCGGTTTCCTCCCAGCTGCCATCGGGATGGCGGCCCGTGGAGAACCGGCCGCGGACACGGAATGCGCCCTTGCCGGTCTCGTAGGCGTGACTGATCGCTTCGGGGCTGTCCACGACCAGACCGCCCGTTGCGAAGTCCGGCCCCCTGAACACCTCCATGAGCTGGCTGTGCTCGGCCTGCGGATTGTCAATCAGCAACAAGGTGGCGTCGACTATCTCGGCAACATTGTGGCTGGGGATGGATGTTGCCATACCAACAGCGATACCCGTCGCACCATTGGCGAGCAGGTTGGGGAAGAGGCCCGGAAAAATTTCCGGCTCGGCCTCCTCGCCGTTGTAGGTCGGGATGAAGTCGACCGTGCCTTCATCCAGCCCGGCCATCAGCTGGATCGCGGTCTTGGTCAGGCGCGCTTCGGTGTAGCGGTAGGCCGCAGCGTTGTCGCCGTCGATGTTGCCGAAGTTGCCCTGGCCCTCAACCAGCGGGTACCGCAGCGAGAAGTCCTGCGCGAGACGCACCATCGCATCATAGACCGAAGCATCGCCATGCGGGTGATACTTACCGATGACGTCGCCCACCACGCGAGCGGACTTCTTGTAGGCGCTGGCAGGGTCAAGCTTGAGCTGGCGCATCGCCCAGAGAAGGCGCCGATGAACCGGCTTCAGGCCATCGCGAAGGTCGGGCAGAGACCGTGCCGTGATCGTGGACAGCGCATAAACCAGATAGCGCTCCGACAGCGCGGCATCGAACGGCGCGTCGATAATGGCGTCAAACGGATCGGCTTCTTCGTTGGTCGTGGTCACCATGGTCCGGAGACCCTAGCAGCGCCCTGTCCCCCGCCAAAGCACAATCCAGCCGTTTTCCATAGGTTGCCTTGCGCGCTGCGCCGGTCCCGCCGTGCGACAACGAGGCGGGAAGCGAGGAACTGCGCGGAGCCTCGCGGTCTTTCATGAACAGTATCACAGCGAACAGGAGGTCTGCATTGGCCCGCGTACTCATCATGGCCACGGACGGCTTCGAACAATCCGAACTCACCGGCCCCCGCGACGCGCTGAACGGAGCCGGCGTCGAAACAATCATCGCGAGCCCGGAAGGCGGCTCGATCAAGGGCTGGAAGGATGGAGACTGGGGCGAAAGCGTGTCGGTCGACCGCAGACTTGACGAGGTCGGCCCAGACGAGTTCGACGCGCTGGTCCTGCCGGGAGGCCAAATCAACCCGGACAAGCTGCGCATGAATGAAAGGGCTGTCGAAATCGTGCGCGCCTTCGCGGGAGCGAAAAAGCCCGTTGCGGCGATCTGCCACGGACCCTGGCTGCTTGCCGAGGCCGGTCTTGTCGAAGGTAAGACGGTGACCAGTTGGCCGTCCATCCGCACTGACCTGCGGAATGCAGGTGCTCAGGTCGTGGACAAGGAAGTCGTGGTGGACGGCAATCTCATCACCAGCCGCAACCCGGACGACATTCCGGCCTTTTCGAACGCCGTCATCGAGGCGGTCACCGGTCGAAAAGCGGCCTGAACCGGCGCGCCGGCGCGATCCTCGTCCCGCAGACCAGTAATATCACCCGATCTGCATATCGCGCGAGACACCCGGTATCCGGATAGCGATTCCGCTCAACGCGTCAGTGAGTTCGATCTGGCAGGAGAGCCGGCTGGTACGCGTCACTCCAGCGGCGAGGTCAAGCATGTCTTCCTCGTCGTCGGAGGCCGGCTCGAGCTTATCGAACCAGTCAGGCGAGACGATCACATGGCATGTGGAGCAGGCCATCTGGCCTTCGCATGTTCCTTCAAGAGGCATGCCTGCATCCTGCGCCACTTCCAGAAGGCGCGAGCCGGGTTCAGCTTGAGCCGTCACCCGGGAACCATCGGTATTCACAAACAGGACGTCAACCAAGTCACACTCCCTGCGCCGCAGCAGCGGCTTCTATTCTGGCGCAGGCATCCTCTATTTCCCGAATGTCACTATATCGTCCAAATCCGAGACGGATAGAGCTTTTGGCTTCGGCGTCCGTGAGGCCGATGGCGCGCAGCACGTGACTGGGCCGGCCGGATCCGCTGGCACAGGCCGATCCCGCAGAGAAGGCTACGTCCCGCAGATCCGACATCAGCCGCGCCACGTCGAGGCCGTCCAGTCGCAGATTGAGGTTGCCACGCCAGCGCTCCGTGGCCGACCCGTTGAGCGTCCAGCGGGCAAGGATTGCCCTGGCGCGCTGCCAGAGGCAATCCACATGCGCGGCGTCCTCGGCCATCCGCCTCTTCGCTAAGGCCGCTGCGGCGCCGAAACCTGCGCAGAGCATCGGGCTGAGGGTGCCCGAACGCAGCCCCCCCTCCTGCCCGCCGCCGCGGATCAGCGGGGCAAGATGAAGGCCCTGTCTGATCCACAAGGCTCCGATGCCCTTCGGTCCGTAGAGCTTGTGCGCACTGATGGCGATCAAGTCGGCATCGCGCGGCGCCGCCATCTTCCCCGCGCCTTGCACGGCATCGCACAGAAACAGGGCGCCGCCTGCTCGACACCGGGCCGCAACCTGCTCCACCGGCTGAATGGTGCCGATCTCGTTGTTGACCTGCATCACCGCAACAAGACCCGCTTCGGTTACGGCTAGCTGGTCTGGCGATATAACCCCATCGCGACCGACCGGTATAAAGGTACAGGGCGCTTCCAGCGATCGCGCGGTGTCCAGAATCGCCGCGTGCTCGACAGCGGAGGCGATCACGTGCCGGGCTCCGCTGCCCCGTATGGCGAGGTTGATTGCCTCCGTCGCGCCGGATGTGAAGATCACCGTGCCCCCGGGCGGCAACAGGGAAGCCACTTGCGCCCGGGCGACCTCCACGGCTGCGGCGGCCGCGCGGCCCGGGCGGTGGGAACTATGAGGATTGGCAAAGCCGGGAGCTTCGGGACCGCTCAGCCACGGCAGCATCGCATCCCGGGCTTCGGGAGCGAGCGGCGTAGTGGCCTGATAGTCGAGATAGATCATGCGTTCACGTCGACCCAGGCTGCCGCGAACGCGTCCAGATCAGCGGGTGACGTGTTCCACCCGATCGACACGCGCACCGCCCGGCGGGAGATGTCCGGATCCACGCCGAAGCCTTGCAGCACCCGGCTCTGCTTGAGCGTTCCGGATGAGCAGGCGCTTCCCGCGGAGATCGCAAAACCTCGCGCGTCCATCCGAATCAGCATCGCCGTGGCGGAAAGGCGCGGGGAAACCAGCGCGATGATGTGCGAGCAGGGCTTTCCCGGCTGAAGCACTTCCCCCCTCGCTTGAAGCTTGTGCCTGAACGCCTCTCTCTCGTCAGCGCTCGTACTCCAACTGGAAGGGCCTCCCTTTTCCAGAGCAGCCACGAAGGCGAGCGCGCCGGGGAGGTTCTCGGTCCCGGCGCGATAGCCTCGCTCCTGCCCGCCTGTGGGCTCCAGCATACCGAAATCCCGCACCAGCAGCGCACCAATGCCGACCGGTCCGCCGAGCTTGTGAGCGGAGAGAACAATCATGTCTGCCTCTGGCAGCGCATGTTTTCCCGCCGACTGGGAGCAATCCGCAAGGAACATCCCTCCGGCTTCGCGCACCCGCTGCGCAAGGGAAGCGTCTTGGGGCGAATGGAGGATCGTTCCCGTTTCCGAGTTGATCGACTGCACCGCCACCACTGCGCGCCCTTGTCGACCCAAGGCTTGCGCCAGCGCAGCCTCGTCGATGGCACCGTCGCTGACCAGAAGCCGCTCGGCATCCGGCGCGGCGCGGAGGACCGCGTCATGCTCCACGGACGAAACCACCCGTCGATCCACTCTTGCGTGACCGAGACCGATCGCCAGCGCCTCGGAGGCCCCTGACGTGAAAATGACCTCTCCTTCCCAGGACAGGGCTGCCTTAAAACGAGCCCGGGCGTCCTCAAGCGCGGCACGGGCCGCGCGTCCCGCCGCGTGAGGGCTGGAAGGGTTTGCCCAGATTGCTGCCCCTTCAAGCCAGGCGTCGCGTGCGGCGGGAAGCATCGGCGTCGTCGCCGCATGGTCGAGATAGATGTTAGGAACGGCCATTACCTGCGAAGTTGTCTTTGGGACTAAGATTTCTATATAGCGAACCGTCTCTTTTTCCACTCCCGCGACGGGTGGCGGCCTTTGCGCCGCTTCCGGACGGCGGGAGTTTCAACAGGTCAGGCCGCAAACAGACATGCCCGCAGTCATTTTTCCCGGTCCCGAAGGTCGTCTCGAAGGTCGTTTTCAGCCTGCAACGCGCCCGCGCGCACCGGTGGCAATGATCCTTCACCCGCACCCGCAAGCGGGCGGCACCATGAACGACCGCATCACGCAGCATCTGTACAAGACCTTCGTGAACCGCGGCTTCGCCACGCTGCGCTTCAACTTCCGCGGCGTGGGGCGTAGCCAGGGCAGCTTCGACAACGGCATCGGTGAACTCTCGGACGCTGCAGCCGCACTCGACTGGGTGCAGTCCATCCACCCCGAAGCGTCGACGACCTGGATCGCCGGCTACTCGTTCGGCGCGCTGATTGGCATGCAGTTGCTCATGCGCCGCCCCGAAATTCGCGGCTTCATTTCCGTGGCACCGCCGGCCAACATGTACGACTTCAGCTTCCTCGCCCCCTGCCCGGCATCCGGCATCATCATCCAGGGCACCGGCGATACCGTCGTGACGCCGAACGCCGTGCAAAAGCTGGTGGACAAGCTGCGGACGCAGAAGCACATCACCATCCATCACGACGAGATCCCCCGCGCCAATCACTTCTTCGAGCATGAAACGGATGACCTGATGCGCTCGGTCGACAATTACCTCGATATGCGGCTCGCACCGGACTGCCCGATCAAGTAATCCGGGCTGCACCTTTAAAATGCAGACAGGCGTCGGAGCTCACTCCGGCGCCTGTTTCTTTTTGACCTCGCCGGACAGAGTGGTGCCCTGCGGCGTCGGCAAGGTCCAGATGACCACGTTGGCAACCATGATTGCCGCCAGGATGAGCATCAGCACCGCCTGCCGCGTATACCCGCCACGCCGAAACAGCGCTATCGCTCCGAGCAGGAGGGCGACGACGGTGAGAACAAGAAGGGAGAGCGCGATGTCCATGCGCCATTCATTAGCGCAGCGTGCGACGGTTTGACAGGTGCGGACGCCAAGGCCATCGTCCGGCCATGATTGATACACCCTTCACCCTTTCGCGCCGCTCGGCTCTCAGCCTCCTTCTGGCTGGCACCGCCACCCTAGCCGCCCCTGTTCGCGCTCTTGCAGCCTCGCAGGAAGGCGGCGCTGCAGCGCTGCTTGACAAGATCGCCTGGGACATGCTCCAACATGTGCCGGAGAGCGCCACGGGCCTTGGCGTCGACGTCGGAGAACACGCCGCTCTTCGCGCCCGGCTTGAGGATCGCTCCAGGTCCGGTCGCGAGGCTTATGCCGCAACCCTGCGGCAGGCGCTGGCCAGCGTCGATGCTGTGGACGCCACGGGCCTGGATCACTCAACCCGAACAAGCCTGGCGGTGGTGAAGAGCGCGTTTGGTACAGCGCTGGAAGGGTTTGCCCTGCCGTACGGCGATGTCGCGGTGGGCGGTTGGCGCAACACGCCCTATGTCGTCATACAGAACGTGGGCGCCTACATCGACACGCCCCGCCTGCTCGATGCCGAGCACCCGGTCCGCAATCCCGGCGATGCCGACGCCTGGATCTCTCGGCTCAGCCAGTTTGCGCCACAACTGGAAGGCGAGCGCACCCGTGTGGAGGAAGCGGCCGCAAAGGGCCTTGTGCCACCGGACTTCCTTCTTGATCGCGCCATCGCCCAGATGACGAGCACGATCGCCGACGCCCGCAACGAAGGGGGCAGCCTCGTCACCTCCATCACGGGCAAGACGAAGGAAATGGGGAGCCGGTGGGCGGCGGACGCCAAGCGGATCGTGGCAGGCGACGTCGTCCCGGCGCTGGAGCGTCAACTCGCGGAATTGCAGCGGGAGAGATCGATGGCCCGCAGCGATCCCGGGATGCGTGAGAGGCCGCATGGCAGCGAGTTCTACGCATGGGCATTGCGCGCCAGCACCACCACGACGCTGTCGGCAGACGAGGTCCACCAGCGCGGACTTCAGGAACTCGCCGATCTTCATGCCCGTATGGAACCGATCCTCAGGTCACTGGGCTACACACAGGGTTCCGTTGGGGAGCGAATGGCCGCCCTCGGCGATGACAAGCGGTTCATGTTCGCGGAAGGGGATCCGGGGCGCGCTGAAATCTTCGCATTCATCCAGAAGCGCGTGGACTGGATCCGCCAGCAGATGCCGCGTGCTTTTCGCCAGGTCGTCCCCGGGAATCTGGAGGTCCGCCGCCTGCCGCTGTCGGAGGAACCCGGTGCGCCGACCGCCTATGGCGGCGCCGGATCCAAGGACGGGTCGATCCCGGGTAAGATGTGGATCAATCTTCGCTCCACCAGCCTTCACCGCACGTATGACCTGCCGACACTGGTTCACCATGAAGCTATTCCGGGTCACGTCTGGCAGGGCGAATACGCCAATCGCCTGCCGCTCATCCGCTCACTGCTCGCTTTCAACGCCTATTCCGAAGGCTGGGCGCTCTATGGGGAGCAGCTTGCCGACGAACTCGGTGCGTATGACGATGATCCCGTCGGCCGGCTCGGCTATCTCCAATCGCTCGCCTTCCGGGCCTGCCGCATGGTCGTTGACACCGGCCTTCACGCGAAAGGCTGGACGCGAGAGCAAGCCGTCCGCTTCTTCATGGAGAAGAACGGCAACAAGCAGGAGGAAGTCGTCAACGAGGTGGACCGCTACTGTTCCTGGCCGGGCCAGGCCTGCGGCTACAAGATGGGTCATTCCCAGATCGTGGCGCAAAGAACGCGCGCGATGCAGGCGCTGGGCAAATCCTACGACCTGCGCGACTACAATCAGGCTGTCGTCGATGGAGGCAACGTGCCGCTTGACGTGCTTGCCCGGAACGTGAGCGAATACATCGCCGCTCGGAAGGCATGAGCGTAACGGGCGCCCCGGACGGAGCCGGGGCGCCCGGGGCTCAGCTCTTTCCGGATAGCCCTCTGGCCATACCCGCAAGATCATCGATCACGCTGCCATCGCCGTCCTTATCGAAGAGGCGCGCCACCCGTGCAGGATCGGCGGCGACGGCAGCAGCGAACTGACCGAGCGATCCTTCGCCGCCGATCTGCGCAATGATCTCCTTCACGGTGTCGAGATCGAGACCACTGCGCTCCGCAGCCAGTTCAGCCGTATCTCCGTCCTGCTGATGCGCGATGCTCAAGGCAGCGATGGCCTTTTCCGCGACCCGGGGATCAAGCCCCATCTTGTTCGCCAAGTTGCCCACGTCTGAGTGATTGCTGACTTTTTCAAGAATACCGTCGAACAGTCCCATTCGCTTCACTCCGTTTGCAAGGCCATTATGCTCCCCCAAGCTCCTATTTGGGAAGGCGTGGCAGAGACGCCACGCGCCAGCATGAGGTCTTTATGAAAAAGGCCCCGGAACCGAGGTTCCGGAGCCTTTCGCATGATGCGATTGATCGCTTACGCTGCGACCGGAGCGGCCTTGCGAACGCCCTCGTCGACGTGCTCTTCGAACTGAGCGAAGTTGTCGATGAACTGCTTGACCAGGGTCTGTGCCGTCTTGTCGTACTCGGCTCCGTCGGCCCATGCGCCGCGCGGGTCCAGCAGCTTGCTGTCAACGCCCGGCACCGCGACGGGCACTTCGAAGCCAAAGTTCGGATCTTCCTTGAACTCGGCCGCATTCAGGCTGCCGTCAAGGGCGGCATTGAGCAGAGCGCGCGTCGCCTTGATCGGCATGCGCTTGATGCCTTCCATGGTGGCCATGCCGCCGGACCAGCCGGTGTTCACGAGCCAGCACTTCACGCCGCCCTTCGCGATCCGCTCCTTCAGGAGGTTGCCGTAGACCGAAGGGTGACGCGGCATGAAAGGTGCGCCGAAGCAAGTGGAGAAGGTCGCTTCCGGTTCGGTCACGCCAATTTCCGTACCTGCCACGCGAGCCGTGTAGCCCGAGAGGAAGTGGTACATCGCCTGATCGGGCGTAAGGCGGGCGATCGGAGGCAGCACGCCGTAGGCGTCGGCAGTGAGGAAGATGATGTTCTGCGGCACCGGCCCGAGGTTCTTCTCCGAGCAGTTCGGGATGAAGTCGATGGGATAGGAGCCGCGGCTATTTTCAGCCAGCGAGTTGTCATCGAGGTCGATCTTGCGGGTCACCGGATCGATGACCACGTTCTCCAGCACCGTGCCGAAACGCTTGGTGGTGGCGTAGATCTCCGGCTCGGCCTCTTCCGAGAGACGGATCATCTTCGCGTAGCAACCGCCTTCGAAGTTGAAGACTGCCGTGTCCGACCATCCATGCTCGTCGT
This sequence comes from Novosphingobium panipatense, assembly GCF_900182875.1. Taxonomy (NCBI): domain Bacteria; kingdom Pseudomonadati; phylum Pseudomonadota; class Alphaproteobacteria; order Sphingomonadales; family Sphingomonadaceae; genus Novosphingobium; species Novosphingobium panipatense. The sequence goes on along the minus strand of NZ_FXUI01000002.1, from coordinate 211,447 downwards.
CGCCGATCAGGGTTCGCGACGCATCGGCGGACAACGTGGTCTTGCCGGTGCCGGACAGGCCGAAGAACACGGCGGTGTCACCGTCCGGTCCGATATTGGCCGAACAGTGCATCGGCATCACGCCCTTGGCGGGAAGCAGATAGTTGAGGATGCCGAAGACTGACTTCTTCATCTCCCCGGCGTAGGCAGTACCGCCAATCAGGATCAGCTTCTCCGTGAAGTTGACCGCGATCACCGTTTCGCTGCGCGAACCGTGACGCGCCGGATCGGCACGGAAGCTCGGCAGGTCGATGATGGTGTATTCCGGTTCGAACCCGTCCAGCTCGTCGGCGGTCGGGCGGACCAGCAGCGTGCGGATGAACAGGTTGTGCCAGGCGAACTCGTTGATGACGCGAACGTTTACGCGGTGCTCAGGCTGTGAACCACCGAAGAGGTCCGCCACGTAGAGCTTGTCCTTGGTGCCAAGCGCCGCGAGGAAATCCTCCTTGAGGGCAGCGAAATGCTCCGGAGTCATCGGAACATTGGTCTTGCCCCACCACACGGTGTTCTCCGTTTCGGCATCCTTGACAATGAACTTGTCTTTTGCCGAACGTCCCGTGTGTTTGCCGGTGGCGACCACGAAGGGGCCGTCTGCCGAAAGCATGCCCTCCCCATTCTTCACGGCCTGCTCGACCAGGGGACCGGTGCCGAGGTTCGCGAAGATCTGCGCCTTCGTCTCTATGCCCTGTTTATCGAGCGGATAGCCAAGGGTGGTCAATGTCATCTCCTCCAAAAGATGGCGTTTCTGCGGATGTTCCGCGAACGCAAAGCCGATTCCTGCGCAAGAATCGTTCCGCCGATAGGCCGGGCTTTCTTTTCCGTCAAATCGACGACAAATGGAACATACAAGGGTTATACCTCTCCATAATTAATCCTCGCGGGGCTAGAATTGCCATGGCCGTGCAATACGGCTAGTCAAAAGCGCTCATGCAGGAAGAGAGCCTCGCCTCAGCAGCCATGGCCGACGCCGCCACTCAGAAGTACACGGCTGATGCCCGCCCGCAGACGATCGCCCTCGTCGATGACGATCGCAACATACTCGCAACCCTGTCGATCGGCCTCCACGCAGAAGGTTTCGCCACGCGTGTCTATGCCGATGGGGAGACGGCGCTGAAGGCATTGCTCGAAAATCCGCCCGATCTTGCCATCTTCGACATCAAGATGCCTCGCATGGATGGCCTCGAATTGTTGAAGGCTCTACGGGCGCAATCGAGGCTGCCGGTCATCTTCCTGACGTCCAAGGACGAAGAGCCGGATGAAGCGCTCGGCCTGGCGATGGGAGCAGACGATTACATTGCGAAGCCCTTCAGCCAACGCCTTCTGATTGCGCGAATCCGGGCCATTCTGCGGCGCAGCGAGCTTGCCAGGGCTCCCCTGGAAGACGCTGCCGCCCCCGACGTGCCGGATCCCATCGCACGTGGCCGGCTGACCCTGGATCCGGCCCGGCACCAGGTGTCCTGGGACGGCAAGGCCGTTTCCCTGACGGTGACCGAGTTCCTGATACTCGAAGCCCTCGCCGTCAGGCCGGGCGTGGTGAAAAGCCGCAACCAACTGATGGACGCGGCCTACAGTGAAGACGTCTATGTTGATGACCGCACCATCGACAGCCACATAAAGCGGCTGCGCCGGAAGTTCCGCGCCGTGGACGCCGAATTTTCCGCCATCGATACGCTGTACGGCGCGGGCTACTCATTTGCCGATGGATGAGCGGCCTTTCTCCGCTGGAAGGCTTCCCGTGCGACTGGCCATGCCCTGGCGGGTATCGCTCACCGTCCGAATCCTCGCGGTAAACATCATCGCCCTGGCTCTCCTGGCGGGCAGCCTCTTCTACATCGACAGCTATCGGAACGAACTGCTGGCGGAACGCTATCGCCTGGCTGAATCCGAAGTCGAGATAACGGCTATCGCCCTCGCCCATGAACCTCTGGCCGACCGCCTCGCCATGCTCGTTCGCATCGGCGCAGATCAGCGACTGCGACTGCGCCTTTTCGATCGCGACGGCAAACTGGTAGGCGACAGCTTCGCCCTGGCGGCCCCGTCCTATCGTCTTATCGACCCAGCCTCCGAGCCATGGCTGCAGGATGCGGCGAGACTACTTGATAGCGGCATGGACTTCCTGCTGGGCACCCCGCCCATTCCGGCCTATCGTGATCCCACAGACACCCGATCGAGGGCCTGGCCGGAAATCGCCGCCGCTCTTGAGCACCAACGAACCTGGATCAGCCACAAGGCCGCGCCCGACCGCACGCCAGTCATCATCGCCGCCACCCCTGTCGGAACGGAAGGCGAGGCACTGCTTGCCACCCGAAATGCCCGCGACATCACCGAGAATGTACGCATGGCCCGCCAGACCCTCGCCATCATCGTTGGCGGTGCCTTGGCGGTATCGATCCTGCTTTCGCTTTTCCTGGCCCGTACGATCGTCGAGCCCCTACGCAAACTCGTGCGGTCTGCCGTGCGCGTGCGGCTCGGCCGTGATCGCAGCGTGATCGTGCCGCGCCTTCCCGCCAGACGGGACGAAATCGGTCTGCTCGCCCGTGCAATCTCGGACATGAGTGGTGCCCTGCGACAGAGAATCGACGCGGTGGAGAGCTTCGCCGCCGACGTCGCTCACGAACTGAAAAACCCGCTCACCAGCCTGCGCAGCGCTCTGGAGACACTCGAGCGGGTGGAGGATCCGAACTTGCAGCAGCAGCTCGTCGGCATCGCGAAAGACGACGTACGGCGTATCGACTTCCTTGTCACCGAGATCGCGGATGCCAGCCGGATCGACGCCCAACTCAGTCGCACCACCTTCGAGCCCGTCGACATGGCGCGCCTCGTTCGCGCGCTCGTCGCGGAGCGGGAACAGCGGGGCGTCAACGGCACTTGCCCGATCACCATCGTGCAGGAGAACACGCGAACTCAAGGCGGCGCTTTGACCGTGCCCGGTGATGCGGCAAGGTTGGAGCGGGTGCTTCAGAACCTGCTCGACAACGCGGTCTCCTTCTCACCGCCGAAGGGACCGATCGAGATCACCCTTTCGCAAACCGACAAGCGCGTGAACATCGCCGTGGTCGATCATGGTCCCGGCATTCCCAGCGCCGCGAGGGAGCGCGTGTTCGAGCGCTTTCACTCGCTTCGCCCCTCCCGCGAGGAGTTCGGGACTCACAGCGGGCTCGGCCTCGCCATTGCACGTACGATAGTGGAGGCCCATTTCGGCCGACTGCAGGCCACCGACAGGCTTGATGGTGCCCCGGGCGCCCGCTTGCTCATCTCCCTTCCCCTGTGGGAGACGGCACCATGACGCCTTTTCCGAGGCAATCGACCTGCGTTGCGATAGCGGGGCGAGCGATCCTGATCGAAGGCCCGCCCGGCGTCGGCAAGTCGAGCCTGGCCCTTGCGCTGATGGACCGTGGTGCGCGCTTGATCGGCGACGACTCCGTACTGCTGGCGTGCAGCGAGGGAACGCTGGTGGCCAGTCCCCATCCTTCGACGAAGGGGCTGCTGGAGGTGCGCAACTTGGGCATCCTTCCCTTCCCTTGCCTGGACCAAGCTCCTGTCGCAATCGTCCTTGAGCTGCAGCCATCCGCTCCTCGCTATGTCGAGGGGCCGGGACGATCGGCCATTGCCGGTGTTTACCTGCCATTCCTCAGCCTGCACCCTGAGAGTCTCATCCTGCCGCTGAAGGCTGAACTGGCCCTGGCCCATTATGGCCTGCCGTTTCCGGAGAGAATGGCGAGCTAAGGCGTTGCCCCTCTTTCTTTTCCGCACGGCAAGGCGCAGATAGGACGGATGGGGAACGAAGCAGACGATCGGCGGGATAGGCAGCGGGTGCTGCTGGTCACCGGTATGTTGGGTGCCGGCAAGACGACTGCCTTGCGCGTGCTCGAGGATCTCGGCTGGGAGATCGTCGACAACTTCCCTATCCGCATGCTCGACGCCCTTGTCGAAGGCACCCCGGCAGGAGACAAGACTCCGCTCGCGATCGGGTTTGACTCGCGCACGCGCGGCTTCGATCCCGAGCGGATCATCGCTCAGGTAAAGGCTCTGGGCGACAGAAGCGGCATCGAACTGACGACGCTCTTCCTCGATTGCTCCAGCAAGGAACTGGAACGGCGCTACAATGAAACGCGCCGACGCCACGCCCTCGCCGCCGGAAGCCCGGTCGGCAGCGGCATTCGCGCCGAGCGCGAATTGCTTGCCCCATTGCGGCGCTGGGCGGACCTTTTGCTGGACACGACCGACTTCACGACGAACGATCTGCAGCGTGCCATGCGCGAACGCTTCGCGGACGGGACTTCGGATGCCCTCACGCTCACGGTATCCAGTTTCGGTTTCTCCCGCGGGATGCCGCCGATCGCCGATCTCGTGTTTGACATGCGTTTCCTCGACAATCCGCACTGGGATCCGGTGTTGCGTCCGCAAACAGGTCAGGACCCGGCCGTCGGCGCGTACATCCAGAAGGATCCCGCCTGGGACGAGGCCTACACGCGCATTCGCGATCTCCTCCTGATGCTGCTTCCTCGGTATCAGACGCAGGGCAAGGCCTATGTGCACGTCGCGTTTGGCTGTACCGGAGGGAGACACCGCTCCGTATTCACCGCTGAGCGGATTGCAGCGGCCTTGCGTCACGCAGGATTTTCGCCCACATTGCTGCATCGCAACCTGGGCTCGCGGGCGGCCGATCTTCTCGAAGGAGGTCTCCGGCGTGAGAAATAGAGAGACGATCCGGGGGCGATCGCAGGATTTTCGGAGCGCATTCCCGGCATGATCGGTATGATTCTGGTTACTCACGGCAATCTCGCCGAGGAGTTTGTACACGCGATGGAACACGTCGTCGGTGACCAAGCCGACGTGGAAACTGTATGCATTGGCCCGAACGACGATATGGAGCGCCGCCGCTCGGAAATTGCCGATGCCATCCTCAAGGTCGATAGCGGCGAAGGCGTCATCATCCTCACCGACCTGTTCGGCGGGACCCCGTCCAATCTTGCCATTTCGCTCATGCAGGCCGGCAAGGTCGAAGTGATTGCGGGCATCAATCTACCCATGTTGATTCGTCTGGCAAAAGCACGGGGCTGCATGCCGGTTCGCGAAGCGATCTCGGCGGCTCGCGATGCGGGCCGCAACTATATCACCGTGGCCAGTGAGTACCTGGGGCAGGATGCATGATTGACTGCCGGGAAGCGGTTCGTATCGTCAACAAGCGCGGCCTTCATGCCCGGGCGAGCGCGAAATTCGTGAGCCATGTCTCGGATCTGCCGGGGACCGTTTCCGTAACCGTCAGTAAGGATGGCATGTCCGCCGCCGGGGGATCCATCCTCGGCTTGATGATGCTCGGTGCGGCCAAAGGCGATACTATCGAGATCGCCTGCTCTGGCGATGGAGCCAATGACGCTCTTTCGACGTTGACCACCCTCGTGCGTGACGGCTTCGGCGAAGAGTGAACGGTTTTCCTTCACCGGACGGCTCGACGCGCCGCACGATCACCGGCTTCTCCAATCCCCTGGTCAAGTTTCTCCGTTCGCTGAGGGACAAGAAGCATCGTAAGCGGGAACGGCGCTTTCTGGCTGAAGGCCTGCGTCTGCTGACGGACGCGCGAGAGTGTGGCGTCGTTCCCGAAATGCTGGTCATGGCGATCGGCCGCGATCCTCATCCCCTGCTTGATGCTCTTGAGCAGGCCGTCGCAGCTGCCGGCGGCGAGATCGTGGAGATGGACGTGGATATCCTTGCCAAAGTGACGGGCAAGGACAATCCGCAGGCCGTCGCCGGCGTCTTCGCTGAGTTCGACACCCGGCTGTCCAACCTGGACCGGAGCGCCTCGCCGATCTGGCTTGTTGCACAAGCCCTGCGCGATCCGGGCAACCTCGGCACGATGTTGCGGACGGGGGATGCAGTCGGCGCCGGAGGTCTGATCCTCCTCGATGACTGCGCCGATCCCTTTTCGGTCGAGGCGGTACGCGCCAGCATGGGCGCGATCTTCACGCAGCGCCTGGCCGTGGCGCGATGGGACGAGTTCCAGGCTTGGCTACGGGAAGGCACAGGCCAGCTTGTTGCAGCGTCGCTGCGTGATCCTACGGATTACCGGCGGGCCCACTACACCGCGCCCTGCTTCCTCATGGTCGGGAACGAGTCACAGGGCTTGCCGAGCGCCTACGAAGAAGCCTGCGACCTTCGCGTCACGATACCGATGCTTGGCCGTGCCGACAGCCTCAATGCCGCCGTCGCAGGTGCAGTCCTTGCCTACGAGGCTCTGGCGCACTTGCGCCCAGCTTAGTCACGTTCATCCACCCCTCAGCCGGCGGCGTCTATGGGCGGGAAGTCATGCAACGACTCGCCCCTCTCCTCCTCTGGGCCCTGCTCGCAACTGGGTGCTCGGACACTGGCGAGCATTCCATCAGCAGCCATCGCGGCCCGGCGTCCGAATCCCTGGCGAGCGGAACCTGGCATTTTGTACGCATAGATGGGGAGCGTCCCGCCTCGAAGGCGGCGCGGCTTTCCTTCGAAGGGCCGGACATCGTGGTCCATGCGGGCTGCAATCGGTTCGAAGGGCCTTGGCGTCTGGAGCAGAATCGCCTGCTGGCCGGCCCGTTTGCACAAAGCGACGCGCCCTGTTCAAAGACTTCCTGGGAGCAGAGCAATGCGTTGGGCGCCCTGCTGGTCGCGGCACCCACAGTCACCGCAGAAGGTAGCCGGATCGTCCTCCGCTCCAGCGGACATACAGCTGAACTGGTGCGTGTCGACTGACCACACGATCAGCCGACATCTTCCGCCGTAACGCCTTCGATCTGCCGTGGTGCGTCCGCGAAACGCGGTGACACTTCGATCGAAGCGACATCATCCGAAATTGTACGCTTGCCGATCTTGATGTGCTTTTCACCGAGGCGTCGGCCGCGGCTCATCACGTTGGTTTCGTAGGTACGCGCGAAGTCGTTGAAGCTGTTGACCGCGCGACCGAGATGCACGCCCACCTTGCCAAGATCCTCCTGTGTCTTGGCAAGGCTGTCGTAGAGGTCCGAACCGAGCTTTCCGATCTCCCGCGCTTCCCGTGCCAACCCCTCCTGCTGCCAGACCTGCGCGATGGTTCGGGCGATCGCGACCAGGTTGGTTGGGCTGGCAAGAAGCACCTTGCGGTCGAATGCGAAGTCCCACAGCCCTGAATCGTGATCAAGGGCGGCGGCGATGAAATGTTCGCCGGGCACGAACATGATCACGTAATCCGGGGCATTCTCAAACTGACTCTGATAGCTCTTCGCGCCCAGAGCTTGAATGTGATTGCGCATTGATGTCGCATGCTGGGTCAGGAAAGCCGTGCGCGCAGCCTCGTCCTCGGCCTCGAACGCATCCTGGTAGGCGTTGAGCGACACCTTCGCGTCGATCACCAGTTGCTTGTTGCCCGGCACCCTGACGATGGCGTCCGGACGAAGGCGCCCCTCTTCGGTGTTGATCGATTGCTCCGTCTCGAAATCCGTGTGCTCAGTAAGTCCGCACTGTTCGAGCACGTTCTTCAGCTGCTGCTCACCCCACCGGCCGCGAGCCTTGGGAGCATTGCGCAAGGAATTGCCCAACCGCACCGCCTCGGCGCGCACCATCTCCTGGCCGACACGTAAAGCTTCGATCTGGCCGGTGAGTTGCCCGAAAGCGTCCACACGCTTCGCCTCAAGCGCCGAAACCTGTTCCTCATAGCTTTTCAGACGCTGCCCGACCGGTGCCAGAATAGCGCTAATGCGCTCCGCACTTGTCTTCTCGCTTTGCTCGAACCGTTCGCTGGCGCTCCGCAGGAAAGCCTCTTGCGCGCCTGCAAGCACCTTCGCGCCTGCATTTTCGAACTCCTTGCGCAGCCCTTCCTGTGCTTCCACCAAAAGACGCTTCTGCTCGTCGAAGTTTGCCGACTTTTCCCGAAGCGTGGCGAGTTCGTCCGACAGGGCCCGCTGTTCGCGCAGCAGGCCGTCAATGCGCCCCGCGTGCTCGACACGGGCCCTGTTCAGCAGGTCCGTAAGGTCGGTGCGAGTGCGCTCCACGGCGCAGGCGCCTTCGTGCCGCAGCCGTTCGGCCGCGGCTTCATGCTCGCGGCGAACGCGCTCCAGCGTCTGCTCCAAGGCGTCGATCCTGGCCGCACGCTCCCTCAGCGCCTCGACTTCGGCGAAGGCACGAAGATACTTCGCGTCACTTTCCCGTGCCTCCCGCTCTCGCAAAGCCGCCTGCGCTCGCCATTGTGCAGCAGGTCGGGCCCCGGCGAACCAGCCGCAGGCAAGGCCAATGACGAGCGCGAAAATCGAGATCAGAAGAGCGTCCATGATTCCAGCCTAGCCGGAACATTTCAAGAACGCCAGAGCGCCTTCGCGATGAGTCGCGAATTATTCGCGGGCTCAGGCCACCTTGCGCAGCTTTTCCAGCTTCTTCAGCGCCATCTGCCGCTTCAAACGCGAGAGATGATCGATGAACAGGATGCCTTCGAGATGATCCATCTCGTGCTGCAGACAGATCGCCAGCAGGCCTTCCATCTCTTCCTCGTGCGTCTTGCCGTCAAGATCCTGCCAGCGTGCGCGGATTCGCGTCGGGCGCTCCACATCGGCGTAGATCTCGGGGACGGACAGACAGCCCTCCTGGTAAACCGTATGGTCTTCCGAAGGATCCAGGATTTCCGGATTGATGAAGATCCGGGGCTCCTTCCGAGTCGGCCGATGGGTGTGGTGATGCCCACCATGCGCGGTGCAAACCTCCGGCTCGGCATCCTCATCCTCCGGCTGGAGGTCGATCACCAGCACGCGCAAAGGCACGCCGACCTGAATGGCAGCCAGGCCAATACCGGGAGCGTCGTACATCGTCTCGAACATGTCTCCGACGAGCGTCTTGAGCTCGTCGTCGAACTTTTCGACGGGAACGGAGACCTGCTTGAGGCGCGGGTCGGGAACTTCGAGGATTTCGCGAATAGCCATGGGCGCCAGATAATCCCGACCGCCCCTTTTCGCAAGGATGCGCCGGAAGGACTTATCGGATCATGCTACCGGCCGCCGCGCCCGGATGGCCTGGGCAAGGGTGCCTTCGTCAAGGTAATCCAGTTCACCTCCGACTGGCAGGCCGTGCGCGAGTTGAGTAACCCTTACCGGGAACCCTTCCAGGCGCTCGGCCAGGTAGTGGGCGGTCGTCTGGCCTTCCAGCGTGGCGTTCATGGCCAACAGCACTTCGTCGACTTTCCCCTGGCTCACTCGCGCGAGCAGTGTGTCGATCGCGAGATCCTCAGGGCGGATGCCATCCAGCGCCGAAAGCCGCCCACCAAGGACGTGGTACTTGCCCGTAAAAAGACGCGCCCTATCGAGCGCCCAAAGATCCGCCACCTCTTCGACCACGCAGATCGAGCGGGCGTCGCGGCGAACGTCCGCACAGATGCCGCAGGGATCCGTGGTATCCACATTGCCGCAGGTGCGGCATTCCACAAGCGCTTCGCGCACGGCGCCGAGCGCGTCCAGCAGTTGGACAAGGGCAGTTTCCCGCCGCTTGATAAGCCAAAGGACGGCGCGCCTCGCCGAGCGCGGGCCAAGGCCGGGCAGGCGTGACAGTGCGGCGGTCAGCGTCTCGATCTCTTGCGATGCCATGGTTCCGCAGATAGGGCCTGCGCCAGCCGTTAGAAACCCCGCTCACCTACACTTGCCTGGAGTTCCCCACATCATGCGCGTCATCTTCATGGGGACACCCGATTTCGCCGTGCCGGCACTCGTCGCACTGATCGAGGCAGGGCACCAAGTGGTGGCGGTCTACACCCAGCCACCCCGGCCGGGCGGCCGCCGCGGAAAGGAGCTGACACCCTCGGCCGTGCAGAGGGAGGCGGAAGCCCGTGGTATAGCCGTACGCCACCCCGTCTCGCTCAAACCGGCGGAGGAGCAGGCGGCCTTCAGCGCTCTTGAAGCGGATATCGCCGTCGTCGCCGCTTATGGCCTCATCCTGCCACAATCCGTCCTGAACGCGCCGCGCCTGGGCTGTCTGAACATTCACGCCTCGATCCTGCCCCGCTGGCGGGGCGCGGCGCCGATTCAGCGGGCGATCCTTGCCGGAGATCCTACGACGGGAATCACCATCATGCAGATGGAAGCGGGCCTGGACACCGGTCCGATGCTGGCTACCCTGCGGACCACGGTCGAGCGAAAAACGGCAGGCGAACTGACCGCTGAACTGGCGGAGAAAGGAGCCCAGCTGCTGATCGGCACCCTGCGCGATCTTGCCGTTCATCGACCGGTGGCGCAACCCGAAGACGGTGTCACCTACGCACGAAAGATCGACAAGGCCGAGGCGCGCCTGGACTTCGCGCAGCCTGCCGTGGCGGTGGAGCGTCAAGTCCGGGCCTTTGCTCCCGCCCCCGGGGCCTTCTTTGAAGTGGACGGTGAACGTTACAAAGTGTTGGCGGCCGACGTGACCGATCTCGAAGGTGAGCCTGGAAGCACGCTCGACGATCGGCTGACGGTCGGATGCGGCACGGGCGCCATACAGATCAGGCGCATCCAGCGCGCCGGCAAGCCTGCCATGGACGCGGCCGACCTTCTTCGTGGCAAGCCGATCCCCGCCGGCACGAAACTTGGTTGAACTCAGCGCTTCTGCGGCATTCTGCGCACCGGAGGCTGTTCCTCGCGCCAGCGGGAATGGCTTTCGCGCAGCACCGCAGCTGTCTTCTCCCACGCCGCCACCGGCTTGTCCCTGACCCGGATGTTGAAACGGTCAGTCCCACGAAACTCCAGCACCTCCGCGCCCTCAGGCCCGGCCGTATAGGAATAGGGCACCTCCGCAGCCACAAAGAAGCCATCGCCGGCACTCAGCGTTTCGGTGCCCATCCGGATTGAGCCTGCGACGATGTAGTAGAGACAGTCGCAATCGTGCGAATGCAGAGGCAGCGGAAAGCCGCTTTTCACCCAGAGCCGCGCAAGGCTCATGCCTTCGCGGCGATACGGCACGTCCGCGTACTCCCCCCGGACCTGCATGGCTTCGGCCAATTTCGGCTGTATCTGCATGAGGTTGGGAGTCTCTCCCTCATACGTCATGCAGCCGCATTCTTCGAGCGTCGGCGCGTCCGCTCCGCGGTAAATTGCGAATGGTGGGTCCTGGCTGTCGGTCATGTCAGATCCTTTCCCGTTCGCGCGATGGTGCCAGTGCGCCTTGCGCTCGCCAACCCTTCGAAGGCCTTTGCGTCCGGGCAAGCGTCCTGTATCGGCGTGGCGAAATGACCCGCTATGCGCTTACCATCGAATTTGACGGCGGCCCCTTCATGGGGCTGCAGCGTCAGGCTCACGGCCCCTCCATTCAGCAGGCCATCGAGGATGCGGCTTTCACCGTCACGGGGGAGCGTACCGTGATGCACGCCGCAGGCCGGACCGATGCAGGCGTTCACGGGCTGGGAATGCGAGCGCACCTCGACGTCACGAAGCCATTCGACGCGTTTCGACTGATGGAGGCGCTAAACGCACGGCTGCGTCCGGCACCGGTGGCGGTGCTGGCCTGCGACGTCGTGCCGGACGATTGGCACGCCCGCTTTTCCTGCACGGGTCGAGCTTATATCTATCGCATCGCCAATCGGCGTGCTCCGCTTACGCTGGAGCGGGGCAAGGCTTGGCAAGTCGCCAAGCCGCTGGACGCGCAGGCCATGCACCGGTCCGCGCAGGCGCTCGTCGGCCGCCACGACTTCACGACTTTCCGGTCCGTTCATTGCCAGTCAGCCTCGCCTCTGAAGACGCTGGATCGGCTCGCCGTCAGACGGGAGGGTGACATGGTGCTGATCGAAGCCGAAGCCCGCAGCTTCCTGCACCATCAGGTGCGTTCGATGGTCGGGTGCCTTGCGCTTGTCGGGATGGGCCGCTGGCGGGAGGAGCAGGTTGCCGAGGCACTTGCGGCAAGGGACCGGCAGACGCTTGGCTTGAACGCTCCACCTGACGGGCTGTACTTCGTCCGCGCGACCTATCCGGAAGACCGGCCCTGAAAAGGCGAAGCGCGCCCGTTCGGAAGACGGGCGCGCCTGCACGTTCCCGGAAGGTGCCGTCAGGCCTTAGCGACGACGCTTTCCGGCAGGTCCTGGCCGAACACGCGCTGGTAATATTCGGCGACCAGCATGCGCTCCGTCTCATCGCACTTGTTGAGGAACGAAAGCCGGAACGCGAAACCGACGTCGTTGAAGATCGCCGCATTCTGCGCCCAGGTGATGACGGTGCGGGGGCTCATGACCGTGGAGATGTCGCCCGTCATGAATCCCTGACGGGAGAAATCCGCCACCTTCACCATGTTGCTGATGACGTCGCGGCTGATCTGCGGCACCTTGGCCGCGACGATCCCGGTCTCGGTGTCAGCCGGCAGGTAGTTCAAGGCAACCACGAGATTCCAGCGGTCCATCTGGCCCTGGTTGATCTGCTGCGTGCCGTGGTAGAGCCCGGACGTATCGCCCAGGCCGACGGTGTTGGCCGTGGCGAACAGGCGGAAGTGCCTGTCCGGCCGGATAACGCGGTTCTGGTCCAGAAGCGTCAGCTTGCCTTCGGTTTCAAGGATTCGCTGGATCACGAACATGACGTCGGGACGGCCCGCGTCGTATTCGTCGAAGACGAGAGCGACCGGATGCTGAAGTGCCCAGGGAAGCAGGCCTTCCCGGAATTCCGTGACCTGCATTCCATTGCGCAGGACGATCGCATCGCGCCCGATCAGGTCGATGCGGCTGATGTGCGCATCGAGGTTGATGCGAATGCACGGCCATTTCAGGCGCGCGGCAACCTGTTCGATGTGCGTCGACTTACCCGTGCCGTGATAGCCCTGCACCATCACACGACGATTGTAAGCGAAACCCGCCAAGATCGCCAAAGTGGTGTCCGGATCGAAGACGTAGGTTTCATCAAGATCCGGCACGCGCTCGTCGGCGACGGAGAAGGCGGGCACCTTCATGTCGATGTCGATCCCGAACGTTTCTCGAACGTCGAGTTCAATGTCGGGAGCAGCCAGCACGGTGGCGTCGCGGTTCTCGGTCTTGTTCGTGGAGTCTGTCATCTCAAGGCAATCGCCTAAAGGACGTGACGCTGCATCGCAATAAGCTTTACGTCATCTCGGTTCATCCTGCCGGGCATCTGGCCGGAAGATCGAAAAGATCAACAAACCTTGTTGCCAGCGCCGGATCGCCTTCGATCTTAAGGGATTGTACGTCGGCCGGAGCACGCTTGCCGTAGAACAGCATCAGGAACGGCAAGCTCAAGGGCGCGGCGAAGCGCAGGTCAGCCGCCGGGTCACCATCGCCCGCGGGATCAATGCAGAGACCGGCTTCGTCCAGCCGGGCGACGAAGGATCTTTCACTCACCCGAAAAGCAACGGTCAGCCGCAGGTCACCGATCCGCTCCGGGTGAAGCAGCGCACGCAGAGAGAGCATGAGAGACACAGGGGTGAGCGGCAGGGTAGGGTTGTGCAACGGCGATTGCACGGACCACCGCAGCAGGGCCTGCATGGCGGGTTCCAGCGCTCGCCCCCACTCCGTCAGGCCATACACCTTTACTGAGGCCGGCGGCGCCAGGGTTTCGCGCCGGATAACACCATTGCGTTCCAGCGTCTGCAGACGTTCGGCAAGTGTCTTCGCGCTCAGGCCCGGCAGCTGCGTGCGGATCTCGGAAAACCGCTGCGGACCCAGCAGCAATTCGCGAACGATGAGGAACGACCACCGTTCGCCCACCAGTTCCATCGCAAAGGCGGCGCCGCAAGCGTCGCTGTACCAGCGTCCGTGAACCGGTTGCTCGTCTTGAGCCAGGGGGCTGCCGCAGGCGGGAGAGGAAACAGACTCACCCGAAATAGTTTCGTTTCGCAACTTCATGGTTGCTTTCAGTTACCGCACAGGTCCAGCATGACGCAAGCCACGAATCACATCATTCGAGGGAGACTGGACAATGACCCGCATGATCTTCGTGAATTTGCCTGTCGCGGACCTTGCAAAAGCCAGATCCTTCTACGCGGCGCTTGGCTTCGTGAACGAACCGCGATTCACGGATGAAACCGCCGCGTGCATGGTGTGGTCCGACACCATCTTCGTGATGATCCTCACTCATGAGAAATGGAAGACATTCACCGACCGGCCTATTGCGGCGCCAGACACCAGCGAAGTGATGCTCTGCCTCTCCTGCGACAGTCGGGAGGACGTCGACCGCCTCAGCAGCAAGGCGGGACAAGCGGGTGGTGTCTCGGACATCAACCCCTCCCAGGATCACGGCTTCATGGCCAGCCGGGCCTTCGCCGATCCGGACGGGCATGTCTGGGAAGTGATGTGGATGGACCCCGGCGCAGTGTCCGGAGACGTGGAAGCGCCCGCTTCAGCCTGAACCTTCAAGCAAGGAAAACCGATGCCCGAAAATCCCGCACCCTCGATCGAAATCACCGCGTTCGAATGGGTCCCCTCCTTCGCGCAGGGCCAGGTAAGGGATCTGCGCGCCCGCTGGGCATGCGAGGAGTTCGGCTTCCCCTACAAGGTTCGCCTCATCAGCGCGCTCGAACGGCCCGAATGGTACTACGACGATCAGCCGTGGGGGCAGGTTCCGTTTCTCCGTGACGGTGACGTCGATATCTTCGAAAGCGGTGCCATACTGCTTCACCTGGCAGAGAAGGCGCATGCCCTGCCCGCGCCCGGCACTCAGGAGCGCGGACGTATCCTGAGCTGGCTGTTTGCCGCCTTCAACTCCATTGAGCCCTTTCTCTTCGAGCTTGCCGCCGTCTCGATCTTTTCGCGCAACGAAGAGTGGGCGCCCTTGCGACGCCCTTCGCTGCTTGAGGCATGTCGCCTGCGACTGCAGCGGCTGGAGACTGCGCTTCGGGACAAGGAGTGGCTGGCTGGTGAGTTCTCCGTTGCCGACATCGCCATGGCGACGATCCTGCGATCGCTCGTGAAGGCCGGCGGCGATGATGATCTCCTGAAGAGTCACCCCACACTCTCATCCTATCTGGACCGTGCCACCAGCCGACCGGCCTTCGCCCGCGCGCTGGAAGCACAGCTTGCCCCTTTCGCGCAGCATGATCCGCGACAGAAGGATCCGGTATAGAGAACGACTGCAAGAGGAGCCTGAAAATGAACTACGTGGAAGGTTTCGTCCTCGCCGTTCCGAAGGCGAACAAGGACAAGTTCATCGCGCATGCACAGCAGGGCGATGCCGTCTTCATGGAGCACGG
This sequence comes from Novosphingobium panipatense, assembly GCF_900182875.1. Lineage (NCBI taxonomy): Bacteria > Pseudomonadati > Pseudomonadota > Alphaproteobacteria > Sphingomonadales > Sphingomonadaceae > Novosphingobium > Novosphingobium panipatense. Next base: position 196,264 of record NZ_FXUI01000002.1, on the reverse strand, counting down.
CGCGTTGCGCATCGTGGAATGCTGGCAGGACGATGTTCCGGAAGGCAAGCAGACCGATTTCTTCCGGTCCGTCGGTTGCAAGGACGACGAGGCCGTGGTCTTCTCGTGGATCGAATGGCCTGACAAGGCCACGCGCGACACGGGAATGGCCAGCGTGATGGATGCGGCAAAGATGGACCCGCGCCTCGATCCGAATACGAATCCGATGCCCTTCGACGGCGGGCGGATGATCTTCGGTGGCTTCACTCCTGTCGTGGAACTCGGAAGCTGACGAAGGGGAAGCATCGGAATGGCTGACTACACGTTCTTCACCAACCCGATGTCGCGTGGACAGATCGCACGCTGGGCCCTCCATGAGGCCGGCGCCGATTACGATCAGGTCCTGGTTGACTGGAAGAACAAGCCGGCCGCCCTGCTGAGCGCAAACGCCATGGCCAAGGTCCCGACGCTCGTCCACCACGCCGAGGATCGGGACAGGACCATCAGCGAAGCGGCCGCGATCTGCCTCTATCTTGCCGAAATGCACCCCGAGGCCAGGCTCCTGCCTAACGACGGGGAAATGGCCGACTACTACCGCTGGGTATTCTTCGCGGCGGGCCCCATCGAGCAGGCCATCACGTCCCGTGCCTTGAAATTTGAACCCGGTCCGGAACAGGAGATGATGGCCGGCTGGGGCAACTTCGACCGTGCAATAGGCGCCATCGAGGAGAAATTGGCCGAGGACGACTGGATTTGCGGCACCCGTTTCACCATGGGCGACGTTTACGTAGGCAGCCAGATCGACTGGGGGATGACCTTTGGCCTGATACCTCCTCTTCCCTCGCTCGTCGCCTATGCGGAGCGGTGCCAGCAGCGGCCGGCCTATCAGGCAGCCAAGGGGATCGACGCGCGCCTAATCGACGAGATGAAGAAGTAACGCACGCCCAATCGCGCCGGGCGCGGGCTCAGGCGGCGTTCACCACATTGCGGACGGCGCGCGGGCGGGTCTTGTCCCGGTACAACGCTGCGTCTGCAGAGCGGACGATATCGGCCAGCTCTGCGTCTTCCGTCACTTCGGCAACGCCGAGGCTGATGGATACGGGGGAGCCTGCGCCCGCCCGTTGAATACGGGAGGACGTTTCCACCGTCTTGCGCAAACCATCTCGCATCACTTGCGCACGCTCTTGATCGTAGCCGCGCAGCAGCAGCGCGAACTCATCACCTCCAAGGCGCCAGAACAGGTTCGGTTCGGGGAGCTGCTCTGCGATCACGTTCGCGATGGTCCTGAGCAGCTGATCGCCCGCATCGTGTCCCAGGCGGTCATTGACCTCCTTGAAATGGTCGAGGTCAAGAAGAACAAGGCTGGCGGGATCATGGCCTTTCGTATTGGAAAGAAATGCCGCCATCGCGGCTTCGAAGGCGCGGCGGCTTCCGATGCCTGTCAGGAAATCGGTGTAGGCGGCCTGCCTGTCCTCCAGACCACGACGCTCAAGCGTCGCGCCGAACACCAGGACGGCGAGCGCTGCAGCGAAGAGCACGATTTCCAGTGCAACAGCCGCTGCCCAATGGCCGATCGTCGCTTCCGTGCGCAAGAGGCCCAGCCCCAGAGCAGGGCCCAAGAAGCTGCGCACGAGGTAGAACAGCGCATGCGCGCCACACAGCCCGGCAGCGATGATGCGGCTGCGCTCTTCTCTTCGTGCGCCGCGCGCGAACTCGTAGGCGGTCGCGGCCGAATAGGCGCTGACGAGAAGCGAGCAGATCGAAACCCGGTCGTCAAAGCCCGGATCGAAGGTGAGGATCAGAAGCGGCCACACCATCAACCCACCCGCCACGGACCATCGCACCGGTCGCCGCCCCACCAATGCGCGCGCGCCGGCATGGCAGCAGGCGTAAGCGGTAAGGAACAGGGTGTTGGCCAGTATCCTGATGCCGCTGTCGCTTCCCGCCGGAACGACCATGAGGAAGAAACCGGAAGCACCGAGGAAGAAGGTCGTGACCCACCATCGCGCGCCGCTGCGCACCGAAAACCGCGCCAGCGTGATGAAGACAAGGCCGAACAACAGCAACGTGAGGAAGGCAATTGTCAGGAGGGTGGCGGAGTCGAATTTCATGCGGGCACCGAGCGGCTGTAGGCGCCCCACGTATAAGGACGGAGTTAACGCGGCGCTAAAGCCTTAATCTGCGGGGGCAATGTCGCACGGATGGCACCGCTCCCTCAATTTATCAGCTGATAGAAGGCCATTCAGGCGAAGGCTGTTGACTTGATCAACAGTTGATAAGCCTCGACGACACTCTGGAGCCGCGACGCGTAACTGTGATCGCCGCCGTTATGATCGGGATGGAACTGGCGCAGCAATCGGGTGTAGCGCAAACGCAGCGTCTTGCGATCCACGTCCGCAGCAAGGCCCAGCGCGTCCAGTGCTCGCCGCTCGTTCGGTGTGAAGCGCGCATTCTCAGGCCGCAGGTCAGCCTGACGGCGTTTCACATGCGCCCTGGCGCGGGCCTGTATCGCCTCGAGGGGATCGGCAAAGTCCGACCAGCGCGGGGAGTGGTCCACACCGGCATCGGGCCGGAACGCCCGCGTCTGCGTCTGCCAGCCGTGCAGGGGTGACTGCGCCCGAAGGATCTCTTCAGCGTCCATTCCGTCGAAGTAGTCGTAGCCGGAGTTGAATTCACGCACATGCTCAAGGCAGAACCAGCGGAAGTCCCCCGGCCCATCGAAACCTGAAGGCCGTCCACCCGGGGCCCGGAACTCCCCCGGCTCCCCGCATCCTGGCCAGGTGCATTCACGCCCTGTGGATTCGTACCGTCCATGAAATCTATGCTGTCTCACCATCTTTCAGATGGGGGATTGATCGCGTAAATGAAACCCCATGTCAGGACCTCTCGAACAGGAAATGCGGCAGTTGCTGACCGCCGCATTCGCTCCGACCGCGCTGGACGTGGTCAACGATTCCGCCTCCCACCGCGGCCATGCCGGTGACGATGGGAGCGGCGAATCGCACTTCACCATCATCATAGAAAGCGCGCAGTTCGCCGGGACGTCGCGACTTCAGCGCCAGCGCCTCGTCAATGCGGCACTCGGCGACATTCCCGGCAACCGCGTCCACGCCGTGGCGATCCGAGCCAGCGCGCCGGGCGAGTAGCGTTTCCACCGCCAAGCCCCTGCGCCTGTCCGCACTGCCGTGCGAGGCGAAGGGTGCTGGGTGAACTGATCGCATCATCACCGGTTGCCCTCAGGCGAATGCGCGCCTAAATGCGCGCACCATGCCGACACCCCTGACCTTCGCCGTGCCCAAAGGCCGAATCCTCGATGAGGCGCTGCCCCTCATGGCGCGCGCCGGTGTCATTCCCGAGGCGGAGTTTCACGACAAGAAGTCACGCGCTCTTTCGTTCGCGTGTGAAGGCAGCGACATGCGCCTCATCCGGGTCCGTGCCTTCGACGTGGCCACCTTCGTGGCTCACGGAGCGGCGCAGGTCGGCATTGTGGGATCGGACGTGGTGGAGGAATTCGCTTACCCGGATCTCTATGCGCCGGTGGATCTCGACATCGGTCACTGCCGCCTGTCCGTGGCCGAGCGCGAGGGCGAAACCGGCGGCGCCCTGCCGTCTCACTTGCGCATCGCCAGCAAGTACCCGAACCTGACCCGTCGCCATTTCGAGAAGCTCGGCGTGCAGGCGGAAGTCGTCAAGCTGAACGGCGCGATGGAACTGGCCCCGTCACTCGGCCTGTCGAGCCGGATCGTCGACCTTGTCTCCACCGGGCGCACGCTCAAGGAAAACGGCCTCGTGGAAACGAGCCGCATCCTCGACATTTCCGCACGGCTGATCGTCAACCGCGCCGCCCTCAAGACGGATGAGCGCGTCGGCGCTCTGGTGGAAGCCTTCCGCGCATTGGTTGCCCAGAAGGTCCCGGCAGAGGCAAGCGCCTGATGCTGCGTCTTTCCAGCAGGCAGCCCGGCTTTGCCGAGGCATTCGATCGTGTGGTCAGCGATCGCCGCGAAAGCGCCGTCGATGTAGCCGCAGACGTCGCGGCCATTCTCAAGGACGTGCGCCAGCGCGGCGACGCGGCTCTGACGGATTATACACGTCGCTTCGATGGCCATGACCTTGACAGGACCGGATGGCAGGTCAGCGCGGCAGACTGCAAGGCGGCCTTTGATACCCTGGAGCCCTCGTTGCGATCGGCGCTGGAGCTGGCTGCGGAGCGGATCCGCGCCTACCACGCTGCCCAGCTGCCCGAGAACCGGGACTATACCGACGCCCAGGGCGTCCGCCTTGGAGCGATCTGGAACGCGGTGGATGCAGCGGGCCTCTATGTGCCTGGCGGGCGTGCCGCCTATCCGTCTTCGCTGCTTATGAACGCTATCCCGGCAAAGGTGGCAGGCGTCCCGCGGCTCGTGGTCGTCACGCCTACGCCCGGTGGCGAGGTCAACCCGCTTGTCCTTGCCGCGGCTCACCTCGCGGGCGTTGATGAGGTCTGGCGTGTCGGCGGTGCCCACGCGGTCGCCGCCCTTGCCTACGGCACGGAACGCATCGCACCCGTCGACGTCGTCACTGGTCCCGGAAACGCCTGGGTCGCCGAAGCGAAGCGCCAACTCTACGGCGTCGTCGGCATCGACATGGTGGCAGGGCCGAGCGAGATCCTCGTCATAGCCGACGCCGCGAACGATCCCGTTCGGATCGCAGCCGATCTTCTCAGCCAGGCGGAACATGATCCGACCTCGCAGTCCATCCTCATCACGGACGATGCAGCCTTTGCCGACGACGTCGCGCGCGTGGTGGAGACGGAACTTTCGACACTCGCCACGCAGCGGACGGCGCGCGACAGCTGGTCGGTGAACGGCGTCATCATTGACGTGGACACGCTGGACGAGGCGCCCTCGCTTGCGAACGCCCTGGCGGCGGAACACGTAGAGATCGCTACCGATGATCCGGAAAGCCTGATGCGCCGCATCCGACACGCCGGTTCCATCTTCCTCGGCCGGATGACGCCCGAAGCCGTCGGCGACTATGTCGCTGGACCGAACCACGTACTCCCCACGGGACGCAGGGCGCGGTTCTCGTCGGGCCTGTCCGTTCTTGATTTCATGAAGCGCACCAGCTTCATCCAACTCGACCAGGCTGCGCTGGAGGCCATCGGCCCCGCTGCCGTCGCCCTCGCCAATGCGGAAGGGCTTCCCGCGCACGCACGCTCAATTTCCGTAAGGCTTTCCAGATGACCAATCCAAGCTCCAAGCAGAAGCGCGCCGCAGCGCGCCTCGCCGCCGTGCAGGCGCTCTACCAGTTCGACATGGAAGCGACACCGCTTCCTTCTCTTCTGGACGAATTTCACCGGCACCGGCTCGGGATGGAGATCGACGACGCTCAGTTCGCTCAGGCGGAGGTTGCCTTCTTCGACGACGTCGTGAAGGGCGTCATCGCGCGCCGCGACGAAATCGACGAACTGCTCGCCTCCAAGCTTACCGAAGGCTGGTCGCTCGCCCGCCTGGACAAGACGATGCTGCAGATCCTGCGCGCCGGAACCTACGAGCTCATGGCGCGCGCGGATGTGCCGACAGGCGCGGCGATCAGCGAATACCTCGACGTGGCGCACGCCTTCTTCGATGCCCGTGAAGCGAAATTTGCCAATGGCGTGCTCGATTCCGTCGCGAAGGTCGTCCGTTAAGGGCATGATCCCGGGATGACCGGCGAATCCGCCTTCATCCAGGCCCTGCGCGCCATCGCCACCGATCCGGCTGCTCGTCGCCTTGCCGACGATGCAGCCGTGCTGGCCATTGGCGATGCGTGCCTTGTGCTGACACTTGATACGGTGGTCGAGGGCGTCCACTATCTGGCTGACGATCCGCCGGCGGATGTCGCATGGAAGCTGGTGGCGGTCAACGTATCCGATCTTTCGGCCAAAGGAGCCACACCTGTAGGGTGCCTCTACTCCCATGCGCTCGGAAAGGACGACTGGGACCGAAGTTTTCTCGCAGGCCTTGATGAGGCTTGCCGCGCCTTCGCGATACCGCTGCTGGGAGGCGATACCGTCCGGATGCCCGATGGCTCCGCCCGAAGCTTCTCACTGACTGCGCTGGGCGCCGTGCCGAACGGCGTCACGGTGCCATCCCGCACGGCTGCGCGCCCGCGCGACGAGGTGTGGGTGAGCGGGCCCATCGGAGACGCGGGTCTGGGCCTGCAGGCTGCAATGGGCGCGCTGCAGGGGCCGCCGGACGCTCTGCTCGCGCTGGCGGAAAGCTACCGACGCCCTCGTCCCGACGCGCGGCTCGGGGCCGCGCTGGCGCCGCAGGTGAACGCCATGATGGACATTTCCGACGGTCTTCTTGTCGATGCACGGCGGATGGCGGAAGCAAGCGGGCTGGCGATCTCCGTCCGGATGGAAGCGGTTCCCCTGTCTCCTTCATACCTCGCCGTCGCGCAGGACACGGCGGCGACCCGCATGGCGGCGATGACCGCCGGCGACGATTACCAGCTGCTGTTCACGGCGCCTGCCGAACATGCGCGGCAGATCCAGGCAACTGGCGAGAGGCTCGGCCATCGTCTGACGAGGATTGGCACTGTAGAAACGGGCAGCGGGCTGGCGCTGACCTACCAAGGGAACGACGTACCGCTCCCGGAAAGACTCGGCTACGAGCACTGACACGCGGATGTCAGTGCAATCGTCACGGCTCCTTCTCTCTCGTTGTGCTCTACGCAACACTCTTGCTACTTCCGGGGCTTCACTATAGCCCTAGTTCCCGCGGACGGGAAAACCCGCCGATATCCTGAAAAATGGGAAGGGGACAGCTTCGTGAACTTGATCACGATTTCAATTGCCCTGGGTTTAGTGGCCATCATCTATGGCTTCGTGACCAGTCGTCAGGTGCTGAGTGCTCCCGCAGGCTCCGAAAAGATGCAGGAGATAGCCGCCGCGATACAGGAAGGCGCGCAAGCCTACCTAAAGCGGCAATATTCCACCATCGCCGTCGTCGGCGTGATCGTAGCGGCCATCATCGCGTTCGCTCTTGGCGCCGTGTCGGCCACGGGCTTCGCTATCGGTGCGGTCCTGTCGGGCGTCGCCGGGTTCATCGGGATGAACATATCGGTTCGATCGAACGTGCGCACGGCGGCGGCGGCGCAGACGGGGCTGCAGGCGGGTCTGACGCTCGCCTTTCGAGCGGGCGCCATCACCGGAATGCTGGTGGCGGGTCTCGCCCTTCTGGCGATTGCGGTCTTCTACTGGTACCTGACAGGGCCGGCCGGTCACTCTGTCGGCGGGGAAGACCGTACCGTGGTCGAAGCGCTGACGGCGCTGGCCTTCGGGGCCTCCCTCATTTCCATTTTCGCGCGGCTCGGCGGCGGCATCTTCACCAAGGCGGCGGACGTGGGGGCCGACCTGGTCGGGAAAGTCGAAGCCGGCATTCCCGAGGATGACCCCCGCAACCCTGCCGTCATCGCCGACAACGTGGGAGACAATGTGGGCGATTGTGCCGGCATGGCCGCAGACCTTTTCGAAACCTACGTGGTTACTGTTGGCGCCACGATGGTGCTGACGGCGCTGCTCCTCAGCGGCGCGGAAAACCTCGGCGCCATGATGGCCCTCCCCCTGCTGATCGGCGGCGTCTGCATCGTGACCTCCATCATCGGCACCTACTTCGTCCGCCTGGGCAGTTCGAAGAACATCATGGGCGCCATGTACAAGGGCTTCCTTGTGACGGCCCTGCTCTCGGTCCCGGCGATCTGGTGGGCCGTGAGCTATGCGCTTGGCGACATGAGCGCACCGATCGGGGCTGGCAATTTCAGCGGCACCACGCTGTTCTACTGCGCGCTGCTGGGCCTGGTCATCACCGGCCTCATCATATGGATTACCGAGTACTATACCGGCACCAGTTACCGCCCGGTCCGATCGATAGCGAAGGCTTCGGTCACGGGGCACGGCACCAACGTGATTCAGGGGCTGGCGATCAGCCTGGAAGCGACCGCCTTGCCGACGCTCGTCATCGTGGCCGGTATCGTCATCGCCTATCAGCTGGCCGGTCTTCTCGGCATCGCCTATGCCGCCACGGCAATGCTCGCCCTTGCCGGGATGGTGGTGGCGCTCGATGCCTACGGCCCCGTCACGGACAATGCCGGCGGCATCGCCGAGATGGCGGGTTTGGACGACGCCGTTCGCGAGAAGACCGACGCTCTCGATGCGGTTGGCAATACGACCAAGGCGGTCACCAAGGGGTATGCCATCGGCTCGGCGGGCCTTGCAGCGCTGGTGCTGTTCGCGGCCTACACCACCGACCTTCGGGAGTTCTTCCCCGGCCTCACCGTGAACTTCAGTCTCGAAAACCCCTACGTCATCGTCGGCCTGCTGCTCGGCGCCCTGCTGCCGTATCTTTTTGGCGCAATGGGCATGACCGCCGTCGGTCGCGCCGCCGGAGACGTGGTGGTCGACGTTCGCGAGCAGTTTCGGGAGAAACCCGGCATCATGACCTACGTCGAAAAGCCGGACTACGCACGCACGGTCGATCTCGTCACCAAGGCGGCAATCAAGGAGATGATCGTCCCCTCGCTTCTCCCGGTGCTGGCGCCGATCGCGGTCTACTTCGTCGTCGGCTGGGTGGCCGGCGCGGAGAACGGCTTCGCCGCGCTGGGCGCATTGCTCCTCGGCGTCATCGTCGGGGGGCTCTTCGTCGCGCTTTCGATGACCTCGGGCGGCGGTGCGTGGGATAACGCCAAGAAGTACATCGAAGACGGGAATCACGGCGGCAAAGGGTCCGAGGCCCACAAGGCCGCAGTGACCGGAGACACCGTGGGCGACCCTTACAAAGACACTGCAGGTCCGGCGGTGAACCCGATGATCAAGATCACCAACATCGTGGCCCTCCTGCTTCTGGCTGCCCTCGCCGGAGGATGAGATGCCCGCATCTCCGGGGGTGACCTCGGAGATGCCTCACCCCGTTATCCTTTTCTTGACCGGTCGGATCTAAGCCTCCGCCGGTGCACCGCACGCAGAGCAGGACGACGAGGGAAGTGGGCAGTAAGGTCAAAGCCGAGCACGACTGCGCGTCCAACGGCACAGGCCGAATGCACTGCGTCGAGTGGCGGGACATGGAAAAGTGCGCGGCCGAGTGGGACAGCCTTGCCGCCAGAGCGGCCGAGGCCAATCCCTTCTTCGAGAGCTGGTATCTTCTTGCCTCGCTGCGCCATTTGCCGCGCACGCGGATGGTGAAAATCCTCTGTTTCGAGCGTGACGGCGAACTGGCGGGATTGCTGCCGGTCGTCCGGTCGAGCCGCTACTATCGCTGGCCTCTGCCTCATATCTCCAGCTGGCTCCATGAGAACTGCTTCTGCGGCGTACCTCTCGTGGCGACGGGAGCCGAGCAGGCTTTCTGGCAGGCTCTGTTGCGCTGGACCGACCGGAATCCGGGCGGAGCGCTTTTCCTCCACATGCGTGGCATGGTTCTGGGCGGGCCTTTGCATGAGGCCCTTGGCGCCGTCGCAACCGAGACGCCCCGGCAGGTGGAGGTGGTCCATGCAGAGACGCGTGCGATGCTGGCGTCCACCCTATCGCCAGAAGCCTATCTGGAAACCTCCCTTTCCGGCAAGAAGCGCAAGGAACTGCGCAGGCAGACCTCAAGGCTCGCAGAGCAAGGCACGCTCCGGGTGGAGCGGCGCACGGATGCGGCGGACGTTGGGGAGTGGTGCACTCATTTCCTTCGGCTCGAGCGGTCGGGTTGGAAGGGGCGATCGGGCTCGGCACTCGCCTCCGCGGAATGCACCTCCGCGCTCTTTCGCGACAGCCTGGGCGCGGCCGCCGCGCGCGGGCGTTTGGAAAGGCTGTCCCTCACACTCGACGGCCGGCCGATCGCAATGCTGGCAACGTTTCTCACTCCGCCAGGCGCTTTCTCGTTCAAGACGGCGTTCGATGAAGACTTCTCCCGCTTCTCCCCCGGAGTGCTGCTGCAGCGAGAGAACCTGCAGATTCTCGCACGCCGAGACATAGAATGGAGCGACAGCTGTGCTGCGGCAAATCATCCCATGATCGATCGTCTCTGGCGGGAGCGGCGAAGGATCGGTTACGTGTCCATCGCGATCGGCAGTGCCCTGCGCCGCGCCGCCTTCCGGCGGTTGGTGCGCGCGGAAACGGGACGCAGCCCGGTGAAGGTCGTCTGATGCCACCACTCAGCGCTGAAAACGCCGCCGTCTTTCCGGTAGAAGAGCGGAAAACGTTCGCCGCCGGCTACCCGGAAAGGCCTCACAAGCTCCGCCACTGGCTCGGTTCGCATCCCCTTCTGGAACTTGAAGCCCTTGCACGGCTTGCGGAAGCCTTGCCCTCAGGTTCGGTCGAGTGGAACGCGAGCGATCAGCCGATCGGGGTTGACGGCAAGCCCGATCCCACAGGTATTCCAATAGGTGCGACGATCCGTCAAATTGACAGCGCAAGATCGTGGGCAGTCCTAAAGAACATCGAACAGGACTCCGCCTATGCCGAGCTTCTCGGGTCGCTTCTGGAGGAGCTTCGTCCCGTCATCGAGGCCCGGACGGGTCGGATGCTAAAGACGCAAGGGTTCGTATTCGTCACCAGTGCCGGCGGCGTCACCCCTTACCACTTCGATCCCGAGCACAATATCCTCATGCAGGTCCGGGGCTCAAAAACAATGACGCAGTTTCCGGCAGGAGCCAGCGTATTCGCACCTGATGAAGTGCATGAGGCATATCATACCGGTGGGGGGCGGGAGCTCCGGTGGCAGGATACCTTCCTCAGAAAGGGTCAGGAGTTCGAACTGACGGCTGGTGAAGCTGTCTACGTTCCGGTCATGGCGCCTCACTTCGTGCGGAACGGGCTGAAGCCTTCCATATCCCTCTCCATCACGTGGCGTTCCGAATGGAGTTTCGCAGAGGCGGATGCACGCGCCTTCAACAGAGTGCTTCGCCGGTTCGGAGCCGAACCCCGGCCGCCCGGGCGCTGGCCGGCCACCAATACGAGCAAGGCGTTTGCCTGGCGCGTGCTCCGCAAGCTGAACCTTGCTGATCGTTTGATCCGATAACTCTTAGCGGAACCACCGCGTTCCTTTTGCGATTAAGTCGCATTAGCTATGGCGTGAAAGGACCGCCGATGACTCGCGATCTGACAAAGACCCTTAGCTTCCTGGCGTTACACCTCATCGTGGGCTTCACCGTAGCTTACCTCATCACGGGCTCCGTCACCATGGCAGGAGGCATCGCTCTGATTGAACCGATGGTCAATGCCGTCGTGTTCTTCTTCCACGAACGCGCGTGGCGGCAAGACATGCCGCTGATCGACCTTCTCCTTCACCGGCACACGGCGACCACCTGACGATCACCACTGGGGGTCAAGGCCTGCGGGTTCCCTCGTTCCACATGGCGGGGCCCCCTTCGCCGCGATATTCCAGCACGGGACAGAAATCCTCCGGCTCGTTGACGAGATCGTCGAACAAGGCTCCGAAGTGAACCATCGCCCGCAGCAGTTCTCCTTCTGTCGCCTCATGCCGAACAGCCTTCTGCGCGATGCGGTGCCCTGTCGCGTAAAGGGTGCGCATCTCACCGCAAGGCGCTGACAGGTCCGGCCCGCGATCGGCTTCGACCACGGAATGGCCTCGCGCAGTGATTATTTCCGCCAGCAGCATATCGGCGCACTTCACGGCCCCCGCAGGATCCCTGTCGTAGCGAGCACGGATGTCCCGCCACGCCTGAACGAAGCGATCCCGGCGAAACGCCGTCAGCGGGCGGATATCCCGGTCTGCCGATGGCTTGCGACCACGAACAGGAGTACGCTCCTCCCCGGGCGCCGCCAAAGCGGCAGCCATCCACCTGTTATCCGGCCCGGCCTGCCGCCTCACAGAGTAGCGCGTCCGGAATGCGGCCACGGCGAGCCCCGCAAAAAGAGCAACAATCGCCACTCCAAGCACGATCTCGGTCGAACTAAGTGTTTGCACGGCGAGTCTCCCGGTGTGGCGCTTGCTTCCGAAAGATGAACCCGCGCAGTCCTGTATAGTTTCCCGCCTGCGTGGCCGATCAGCCGATCAGCCGCCGGGATGATAGAAGTCGTAGATCGCTTGCGCCACGGCGGCACTGACGCCGGGGGCACGCTGCAGGTCTTCGAGACTGGCTGCCCGCACCTTTCCGGCCGTGCCGAAATGCAGGAGCAAGGCGCGCTTCCGGGCCGGTCCGACGCCGGGGATCTCATCCAGCGGGCTCGCGGTGATGGCCCGGCTGCGCTTGGCCCGATGTGCGCCGATGGCGAACCGGTGAACTTCGTCCCGCAAGCGCTGGAGGTGAAACAGCACGGGTGAGTTCACCGGCAGCATCTTTTCGCGGCCGTCAGGGAAGTGGAACACCTCTCGTCCTTCACGTCCGTGATGCGGCCCCTTGGCGATGGCAATCAGGTTGAGGTCTTCAATGCCGAGTTCCTCCAGCGCTTCCCTTACGGAGCTCATCTGGCCCTTCCCGCCATCGATCAGCACCAGATCCGGCCATGTGCCGCTCTGCCGCTCCGGATCTTCCTCCTGAGCCCTTCCGAAGCGTCGCGTCATGACCTCGCGCATCATTGCATAGTCGTCGTCGGTCTGGGCGCTCTTGATGTTGAACTTCCGGTATTGGCTGGTGATGAACCCTTCGGGTCCCGCCACCACCATCGCGCCCAGGGCCTTCGTTCCAGAGATATGGCTGTTGTCGTAGATCTCGACCCGCTGCGGCAGTTCCGGGAGTTCGAGGAACTCGGCCATCTCCCGCCACACCTTTGCCTGTGTGCCCCGCTCCGCCAGGCGGCGGTCCAGCGCTTCCGAAGCGTTGCGAGCTGCCTGCGCGATCAGACGCTTGCGGCTTCCGCGCTGCGGGACGGATATGTCCACTTTGCCGCCGGCACCTTCGCGAAGCGCCTCGGAGATCAGTTCGGCCTCCGGCAATTCCCGATCGACCAGAATACAGCGAGCCGGCGGCACTTCCTCGTAGAACTGCGCGAGGAAGCTTTGCATGACTTCCTCTTCGCTCAAGCCTTCCGTATGCGTCGGGAAGAAGGCCCGATGGCCCCAGTTCTGTCCTCCACGGATGAAGAACGCCTGGACGCCGATCTGCCCGCCCTTGCTGGCCATCGCAAAGATGTCGGCGTTGTCCAGACCCTCCGCATTGATGGCCTGGCTTCCCTGGATGAAGGTCGCCGCGCGAAGGCGGTCGCGCAGCATGGCGGCCCTCTCGAAATCGAGGTTTGCCGCAGCCTCCGCCATCTGCCCTTCCATCTTACGCTGGACTGCGCTGGACTTGCCGCCAAGGAAATCCTTCGCCTCCTGCACGAGTTCCGCATAACCCGCCTCGTCGATACGTCCGACGCACGGGGCGGAGCAGCGCTTGATCTGATAGAGCAGACAGGGTCTGTCCCGCCGCGCGAAGAAGCTGTCGGTGCAGCTTCGGAGCAGAAACAGCTTCTGCAGCGCGTTGATCGTCGTGTTGACGGATCCGGCGCTGGCGAAGGGACCGTAGTAGTGGCCCTTCATCCGTCGGGCTCCGCGATGCTTCATGATGCGCGGAAACGAATGATCGGTGCGCAGGAGAATGAACGGAAACGATTTGTCGTCGCGAAGCAGCACGTTGTAGGCCGGGCGAAAGCGCTTGATCAGCTGCGCTTCGAGCAGCAAGGCCTCCGCTTCGGAATTGGTGGTGACGATGGTCATCGACCGCGTCTGGCTGACCATACGCTGCAGTCGGCTGGGCAAGCGTTCCCACTGCGTGTAATTGGCGACGCGGTTCTTGAGTGCACGCGCTTTTCCAACGTACAGCACATCGCCGCGCGCATCCTGCATGCGGTAGACGCCGGGCTTGGGGGGCAGTGTCCGAACGGTGTCGCGGATCACTTCAACGCCGGCCTGAAGGTCAGGCTGGTCTGATCCACGCACGATGGATGTCGCCCGCTCCTCGTTGAAGCGTTCGAGGCGGTTTGGTTGGTCGGGAGTGCCGGCAGGTGTTCGCGCCATGTTCGTGCAGATAGGGCATGGCGCGCCGGATCGGTAGACCCGATCCAGCGCTTTTCCTTAGAACATCTTGCGAAAATCGATGCCCACCACACGGCCCTGTGGTTCGCGGTAAGCCGGCTGGTAGGCGATCGGCACAAGGCCGTTCTGGTCCGTTACCCTCTGGCGCGAATCCAGCAGATTGTCGGCCGTCAGCGAAAGACGCGATCCTTTCAGGAAAGGAACCCGCTCGACGAGATCCTCATTGCGACCGAGGTCGGCGAAGATGCGTAGCGAGACATCGAACGTACTGCCGAACCGGAGGTCCTGACTACCGGGGGCGCCGGAGCCCAGCACCCTGGCAGGCGCTTCCCACTCCGCCTTGAGGCGCAGGCCGTAGCCGTTCTTGAACAGGCCGCCCTCGGCTTCGATGGCGTGGCGAGGCACGCCGCCCGCCGTTATGGAATCGCCGTCGAGCTGGTCGAGCACGGGTATTCCCGGAGCGATCCGAACCGTGTCGCTGAAGCGCCATGTGTGATAGATGGAGAGGTTCCAGCGACTGCCGCGCCCGCCGGGAGGGCCCATTCCCGGACCACCCGCGCTGCGTCCACCCGGTTCGTCCGAACGTCCGCCTTCAGGCCTGCCGCCCGGTTCCGCACCGGCCAGAGGTGGCGGTCCGCCGAACGCCTCCCGAGGAGCGCCGCTGCCGCTGCTGGAAGCGTCACCACCGCCCGGCGCCGCACCGCTGCTGCAGAACCGCTGCCGCAACTCCGAGAGCTTGGCAGGGTCCACCTTCCCGTCTTCGCCAAGCAGACGCTGACGCATCCGCTCCGGCAAGCTGGCGATGTCCGGCGGCCCACTGCCGCCGGAACACAGAGCGGTCCGCAAGCGCTCGAAGCGCTCCGTGTTCATCCGGCCTTCGCCAGGTGCGCCCGCTTCTCCGCCTGCGGCGCGTCCATCGGCCGAGCAGGCGCGCTGCTTGAACTGATCCAGCTTGGCCGGATCGATCCGGCCGTCGTCCCCCGACAACCGTGTACGAAGGCCCTCCGGCAGCGTGGCCGGATCGGGCGCGGCCGCCCCGGGCGCGCAGAGCTGTGCGCGGATTGCAGCAAAACGCGCAGGGTCGAAGCGCGATCGATCCGGCGCCGCTCCATCCGGCGTTTGACCATCGGGCGCCCGAGCTCCGGGCATCGGCCCGGCCGGACCCGTGACCGTCTGCGGCGGCGCATCCGCCATCCGTGCCCCCGAGCCACTGCTTCCGGCACGCGAACCCTGAGCTTCACCGGCCGAAGAGCCGCCGAGGCTGCCGGAGATGTTGAACCCCCAGCGCAGGGAGGACGTCTTGACCTCGTCGAAGGTCACGGCTCGCCGGTCAATGGCGATCAGGTTTCCTGCGGCGTCGCGTGTTACACGATCCGGGAAAGCCGCCTCGATAGCCGGGGTGAGCAGGGGAAACGCCTGGGTCACATCGCTCGACCGGTTGCGGAAGTATTCCACGATGAGGTTCGACCGCTCAAGGAACGGAAGCTTCCATTGTGCTGAGATCTTCCAGTCGCGCTGCGTTTCCTTGCGCAGATTTGGATTCCCGCCGGTGATGGTCGTGACCAGCGCGGTGCGCGAATTGGTGAAGTCGTAGACGGGCACATTGTAGGTTTCGATCAGCGGCGCGGCGAGTTGGTTCAGCTGGGGCGCCGCCTCATCGACGATGTAGCTGGCCTGGAGCATCAGGGTGTCCGTCGGGGACCAGGTAAGACCCGCACTCCAGTCCTTCAGCGTGCCGAAGTCGGAGAGATGATCAACCCCGCCGCTGAGGTTCAGCGTGATGTCCCCGACCGCTCCGAGGAAGTCTTCACCCTTGCTGGTAAGCGGGAGGGCCAGGTTGACGCCGCCCAGCAGGTCTCCCCGCTTCAGAGTCACGTCGTCCGCCGAGTTGCGGGTGTCGTCGCTCATCGACCGGTCGTAGTCGTACCCGGCCTTGACCGTCAGGTTCGCTTCACCGGCCGGAAGGCGGAACGGCATGCCCGAAAGCGTCACAAGGTTGCTCAAGGTGAGCTGGCGTGAGCGCGCGATGTCGACGTTGCTTCCGGTCACCGGCGGCAACGCTCCGGCTATATCGAGTTCCCCCGCTTCGGCAGCCGCCACCAGGCCGGACGTGTCGCGGCGCCGATCGACGCGGGTGTTGCTGTCGGTGTACGTGGCGTTGGACGTCGCGCTCATCTGCCAGTTGCCGATGAGCGTGCTGTAACCAAGGCCGCCCTCGAATGTGTCCGTCACGGAGCGGTTCGTCAGCGGATCGGGCAGCGTGCGCCGCAGGCTCTCGCCGTCATACTCCAGCGTGACAGTATCGAGGCCGGACAGGGAGGTCGTTTCCGAGCGGGTATAACCACCGGTTACGGTGATCGCACCGGCCAGCCCCTTTTCGCCCAGGCCCTGCGTCATGCTGCCTTCTAGGGTAAACTCGTGATCGCGCGCTGCAAGACTGCGGAAATCGGCCGGATCAGGATCACCCGCCACCTGGGACGTGCGGGATTCATCCTGGATGACGTCCCGCTCCGCTTCGGTGAGCATGCTGGTGTTGTCGATCTTGCCGTTGAAGTTGTAACGGCGCGGACCGGCAACCCGGAACAGCCCGCCCTCCAGTTCGTAGTTGTCGTAGCCGCCACGCGTCGGGAGGTTGTACTCGCCCGAAGTGGTGACAGCCGCGAACTGGTCCTTGAGGATGATGTTGACGACGCGCTGGTTCGCCGAATAGCCGAAACGCAGTGCCACTTCTTCGGGAAGCACTTCCACGCGGCGTATCGCCTCGGGCGGAATGCCGCGCATTTCGCGGAAGCTGGAGATGCGCTGCCCGTTGAGAAGCATCAGCGGCCGTCCGCTACCCCGCCCGCGACCGCTGCCCGTCTGCGGCGAAATCGCCTCCAGCAGTTCCTCGATCGAGGCAACGCCATAGGAGGCGATGTCGTCCTCGTCCAACACCTCGATCGGTTGCTGCGGCACGTCAATCTGCCCCGTGATCCGGGGAGAGGTAACGATAATCTCGTTCTCGTAGACCTCCAGGGGTTCATCGGCATCGGTGCTGCCCGTTATGGTAGGCGCACTGGCCGTTTGAGCCGAAGCGATCGTCGGCCAGGCAAGGCACGCGACCAGACTTAAAAGAGGTAGGGAACGCAAGTGCAATCTCCGCCAGGGTGCATCATGTAAGTACGTCAAATCTTCCCCGCGGCCGCGCTTTTGCATTTCGCACCGGGAGATCACAAGTCGCTGACGGGTATCATTTTGTCGCAAGCGCCTTGCGCCATCATGAACCCGCCGGCCATATGTCGGTGGTCGCTTCGATGCCGAAGAACCGTCCTGCGCGGCTCCCGTTCCGCCCTTACTTTGGTGCTGCCGGGCACCGACGGGCGAAAATCGGCTTTCCGGCTGGGGCAAATACGCTGCCAAGGCTTCCATTTTCGCGGAGTCGTGGCTATGTCGCGCCGCGATGACACACCAGAACAACGGATATTGATCGCCAATGGCGAAAGAAGAACTCCTGGAGATGCGCGGCCGTGTGGTCGAACTCCTCCCCAACGCCATGTTCCGCGTAGAGCTTGAGAACGGGCACGAAATCCTCGGCCATACGGCTGGCAAGATGCGCAAGAACCGCATCCGCGTGCTGGTAGGCGACGAGGTGCTGGTCGAACTGACCCCCTACGACCTTACCAAGGGGCGCATCACGTACCGCTTCATGCCCGGACGCGGCGGCCCCGGCCAGTTCGGATCCTGATCTGACCGCCGGAGATACGTCGGTGGATCCCTCTGGTCCCCGGCCCGTACCGCCCCGGTTGATCCTTGCTTCGGCAAGTCCGCGCCGTCGGGAACTGCTCGCTCGCCTGGGGTTGAGCGGCTTCACGATAGACGCTGCCGACATTGACGAGACGCCGCATACCCGCGAAATCCCGCGCGAATACGCGCGACGGATGGCGCGGGAAAAGGCCCTTGCCCTTTCGCGGACCGACGCCTTCGTGCTGGCGGGCGACACCGTCGTCGCATGCGGCCGCCGTATTTTGCCCAAGGCAGAGGACGAGCAGACCGCACGCGCCTGCCTCGAACTGTTGTCCGGGCAGCGGCATCGGGTTCTTTCGGCAGTAGCCCTTCGCGCTCCGGACGGCACCCTGCGCGAACGGCTCAGCGAAACGATCGTGCGCTTCAAACCGCTCTCCCATGAAGAGATCGAGGCATACGTGGCAGGCGGCGAATGGGAAGGAAAGGCTGGCGGCTACGCCATACAAGGCAGCGCGGAGGGACTGATTGCGTCCATATCCGGCAGCCACTCCGGTGTCGTGGGGCTGCCGCTGTTCGAAACCCGCGCACTTCTGCGCGCTGCAGGTTTCGACATTGGCTGAATGGCTGGTGGAAGAAGGGATCGGCGAGGACCGCGCGATCCTGGTAGAAAACGGCCGCGTAATCGCTGCACGGCTAGTCTGGCCTGGACGCCTTCAGGCCGGTGAAGTGGCCGACGCGGTCCTTCTTTCGCGTCGCGCTGGCTTTTCTCGAGGAACCGTCAGGTTCGATAGCGGCGAAGAGGCGCTGGTCGACGGCCTGCCGCCAGCTGCAAGCGAAGGCGCCCGGCAGCGCGTGGTCGTGACCCGTGCCGCGATGGCGGAAACAGGCCGCCTCAAGCTGGCGCAGGCGCGGATCAGTGATGATGCACCGCGCGCAGCTCCGGCTCTTGCGGCAGCCCTACGCTTCGAGGGCTACCCCGTACGGACAGTCCGTCGTTTCCCGAACGATCCGTGGCCCGACATCCTTGCCGATGCTTTCGACGGTGTCGTTCACTTCGAAGGGGGATCGCTGGTCGTCACGCCCACCCCGGCGATGACCCTCATCGACATAGACGGCGCGCTTCCGCCTCGCGCCCTCGCGCTCGCTGCGGTGCCTGCAATTGCCGAGGCCGTGGGCACGTTCGACCTCGCAGGATCCATAGGCATCGATTTTCCGTCGCTGGAACGCAAGGACGACCGGCGCACCGTCGACGAGGCCCTTGCGACCGCGCTCGACCACTGGCCGCACCAGCGTACGGCGATGAACGGGTTCGGTTTCGTTCAGCTCGTGGCCCGGCTTGAACGCCCTTCCATACCGCACCGGGTCCGTGCGGCGCCTGCGGCCGCCGCCGCCCGCCTGCTCCTCCGACAGGCAGAAGCGGTCACTGAGGCGGGAGCTCTTCTCCTGACCACCCACCCCGCCGTACGCACCGCCATGCAGGACGGATGGCTCGTTGAACTCGGGCGACGTTCGGGCAGGCAAATCCGGTGGCACGAAAACCGCGACCTTGCGCTTCTATCGGGATTCGCGCAGGCCGTGCCGCTATGACCCGCCCTGAACGCAAATGCCCGATCTGCGGCAATCCCCGTGACGCCGAATACACACCCTTCTGCTCGAAACGTTGCCGCGATCGCGATCTCCTGAACTGGCTGGACAACGGTTATGCCTTGCCCGGTCAGCCCTGCGATCCGGAGGACCTTCCAGAACCGCCGACAAACAATCCACAGGATGATTGAAGTTTATTGATCTTTTAGGGCTTGCCAAGAATCGCGGGGTTCGCCATAGGCCCGCCCACACCGCTCGCCGGTCTCTTCGAAGACCGCCGCCGATCGGATGCCCGAGTAGCTCAGTTGGTAGAGCATGCGACTGAAAATCGCAGTGTCGGTGGTTCGAATCCGCCCTCGGGCACCATTTTCCCTTTGGTGTCAGACCTGACAAGAATTGCCCGCTCGGCGGCACGAAGCGTCTTTGCACGGTGCGAACCGCGATCTGGTCGCAAATTGTCTCAGGAGCGAAATGGCGCTTGCGGGCGACCTGCTTTGCTGAATAGGACAAGGGCAAATTCCATTAAGGCATGCCACTTGATTAGCTTTTCTTCCCGAGCCCTCCACCGGTCCTCCGGTTGGCGCTGGGCGATCCTGCTCGGCGCAGCGACTTCCTTGACCGCATGTTCAAGCGAATCGTCCGACGATCCGCGTCAGCGCACGGCTGAAGTCGGCTACATCGTTGCGGGCACTTCCAATGTCCCGCTTCCGGTGACGCTCACCGGTCGCACCGTGGCATTCGAGACATCGGAAGTGCGGCCTCAGGTGACAGGCATCATCCGCAGGCGGCTCTTCACCGAAGGCAGCACGGTCAAGGCAGGCCAACCGCTGTTCGAGATCGACCCCAGCCTTTACCGGGCAGCAGTTAATCAGGCGCAGGCGAACCTTGCCAGCGCGCAAGCTTTGGCAGAAGCTGCAACCGTCAAGGCGGAGCGTTACCGTCCGCTGGTCGAAATGGAAGCGATCGCCAAGCAGGACTACACAAACGCCCTGGCCGAAGCCCGAACGGCCAAGGCCGCGATCGCACAGAATGCCGCCACGCTGGAAACGGCACGCATCAACCTGCGCTTTACGACGGTTCCGGCTCCCATCAGCGGCCGCATAGGGCGCTCCTTGGTGACGGTGGGCGCGCTGGCAAGTGCCAGCCAGACGGATCCTCTTGCAGTCATTCAGCGCATGGACCCGATCTTCGTCGACATGCAGCAATCTGCCGCTGACCTGACCAGCTTGCGCCGCCGCCTTGCTGAGGGAGGCGTCACGCCGGGCAGCACTCAGGTCCATCTGCAGCTCGAAGGCGGGCATCGCTATCCTCTGCCCGGCACCGTTCAGTTTTCGGAAGTCAATGTCGATCCGGCCACCGGCACGGTCACCCTGCGCGCGCGCTTTCCCAATCCGGACGGCGTTCTGCTCCCGGGCATGTTCGTCACCGCCATGTTCCAGCAGGCATCTGACCCTAACGCGATCCTGGTGCCCCAGACGGCAGTGCAACGCGACTTCGACGGCTCCGCCTTTGTCATGCTCGTGGGGGCCGACAACAAGGCCGTCCGTCGCAAGGTCGTGGCGGAGCGGACCTACAACGAATTCTCCGTCGTCACGTCCGGCCTGAAGAACGGCGACAAGGTCATCGTCCAGGGGTTGAACGGGCTGCGTCAGGGCGCAGCGATCAAGCCGGTTCCCGGATCGACGCCGCAGAGAGTTGCTCCGCCCCGGAAGGACGGGCGCGATGAAAAAGCCGCAGGCACTTCCGGCAAGGACGCCTGACCGGCATGTCACGCATCTTCATCGACCGGCCGATCTTCGCCTGGGTTCTTGCGATCATCGTCATGCTCGCTGGCCTGGGCGCCCTGAATTTTCTTCCCAACGAACAGTACCCCGACATCGCGCCGACGCAGGTGAACATCCGCGCCACCTATCAAGGCGCGTCGGCCCAGACGATCGAGAACTCGGTGACGCAGATCATCGAGCAGCAACTTACCGGTATCGACGGGCTGCTCTACTTCAGCTCGTCCTCTAGCAACCGCGGATCGGCAACGATCAACGCGGTCTTCGCCAAAGGGACCGATCCGGACATCGCGCAGGTTCAGGTCCAGAACAAGGTGCAGTCGGCCCTGCCGCGCCTGCCTCAGACGGTGCAGGCGCGGGGTGTGACCGTCACCAAGTCCAATCCGGACCAGCTTCTGCTCGTCGCCGTGTACGACGAGACGGACAGCCGTTCCAACCAGGACGTGTCGGACTATCTCGCCTCGAACATCCAGGATCCGCTCTCCCGCGTCGAGGGCGTGGGCGACGTCGATGTCTTCGGCGCGCCGCATGCCATGCGCATCTGGCTGGATCCGGCGAAGCTGGCAGCCGTGGCGCTCATGCCAAGCGACGTCACCGCAGCCATCCAGGCGCAGAACACCGAAATCGCAGCGGGCGAAATCGGCGGTGTGCCGGCGCTTGAGGGCCAGGCCATCAACGCGGTTGTCACCGCCGGCTCGCGGCTGCAGACCGAGGACCAGTTCCGCCAGATCGTCGTCAAGACGAACGCCGACGGCTCCGTCGTGACGGTGGGCGACGTCGGTCGCGTCGAGATCGGCGCCGACGATTACTCGACCGTCAGCCGCGTAAACGGCCATCCCGGCGCCGGCATCTCCATCTCCCTCGCGCCCGGAGCGGACGCCTTGCGCACCGCCGAAGCGGTCAAGGCGAAAGTGGAAGCCCTTGCCGGCGGGATGCCCGACGGTCTGGCTTACATCTACAGCAGCGACTCCACCCGGTTCATCAAGATCTCCGTGGACGAGGTGGAGAAGGCTCTGTTCGAAGCCATCATCCTCGTCGTCATCGTCATGTTCGTCTTCCTGCAGAGCTGGCGCGCCACATTGATTCCGGCCATCGCGGTCCCCGTCGTCCTTCTGGGTACCTTCGCGGTGTTCTATGTGGTCGGCTTCTCGATGAACACGCTGACACTCTTCGGGCTGGTGCTGGCGATCGGGCTTCTGGTGGACGATGCGATCGTCGTGGTCGAGAACGTGGAACGCCTGCTGGAGGAAAACCCCGGCATGACCCCGCGCGAGGCGACGATCCAGTCCATGGAGGAAATCCAGGTCGCGCTGGTCGCCATTGCCCTTGTGCTCTCAGCCGTATTCCTCCCCATGGCGTTCTTCGGCGGCTCCACCGGCGTCATCTACCGCCAGTTCTCGCTGACCATCGTGACGGCCATGGTGCTCTCGGTATTCGTGGCGCTCATTCTGAGCCCCGCGCTTACCGCCACGCTGCTCAAGCCCAAGTCGCACGACGGGCAGCATGAGCCCACGTGGGTGGACAAGCGCCTACCCTGGCTCAGCAGGGGATGGGAGCGGTTCCACGTGTGGTTCAATGGAACCTTCGAGCGAGGCACCAACGCCTATGTGCGCCAGGTCAGCACCGTCGTTGCGCACAAATGGCGCTGGCTTGCCCTCTTCGCGGTGGCCTGCGTGGGCACTTTCCTCCTGTTCCAGCGCCTGCCCACCGGATTTCTTCCGAACGAGGATCAGGGGACGGTGATGGTGCAGTGGCGTCTGCCGGCCGGCACGCCGCGCTCACGTACCGAAGAAGTGCAACGCCAGGTGGAGACTTATTTCCGGACGCATGAAGCCAGGAACGTCTCCGGCATGTTCTCGGTCGCGGGCGGCGGCCGGGGTGCAGCAGGTCAGAACAGCGGCCAGGCCTTCATCAACCTGACAGACTGGGAGGGGCGCACCGACGCCAAGGACAGCGCACAGGCCATCGTGCAACGCGCGAGCGCAGCTTTCCGGGGACTGCGCGACGCTCAGGTCTTCGTACTGGTGCCTGGCTCCGTCAGAGGGCTCGGCAGTTCATCCGGATTCACCCTGGAGCTTCAGAACGCCAGCGGACTCTCGTCCGAGAAGTTCGCGGCGGCACGCGACCAGCTTCTCGCCCTTGCGGAGAACAATGAGCAGCTGGAAGGCGTTCGCCTGAGCAATCTTCCGGACGTCTCTACCCTGAAGATCGACACCGACATCCGTGCGCTGACGGCCTTCGGACTCACCCCTGGTAACGTGAACTCGACGCTGTCGACCGCATGGGGCGGCACCTACGTCAATGACTTCATCGACAAAGGCCGCGTCAAGCGCGTCTATGTTCAGGGCGATGCCCAGTTCCGCTCCCGGCCGGAAGACCTGGCGCAGTGGTTCGTACGGGGGGCCGATGGCCAGATGGCCCCTTTCTCCGCCTTCTCGACGATCAGTTGGTCCACGGCGCCAAGCTCGACATCGCGCTTCAATGGCCTTCCCGCCTACGAGTTCTCAGGCGAGGCCGCGCCGGGCGTCAGTTCAGGCACGGCGATGAACGTGATGGAGCAACTCATCGCCGACATTCCGGGGGTCAGTGTCGCCTGGGCCGGTGCCTCCTACCAGGAACGGCTGTCCTCCGGTCAAGGCCCTGTTCTCTACGCCTTGTCGCTGCTCGTGGTGTTTCTCTGTCTGGCGGCACTCTATGAAAGCTGGTCCATCCCGGTTGCCGTCATCCTTGTCATTCCGCTCGGACTGCTTGGTGCAATCGCCTTCGTGACTCTTCGCGGGCTTGAAAACAACGTGTACCTCCAGATCGGCCTTCTCACGACGATGGGGCTCGCGGCCAAGAACGCGATCCTGATGATCGAGTTTGCCGAGCAGGCGGAGCGCAAAGGCAAGCGGGTTATCGATGCGGCTTTGGAGGCCGCGAAGATCAGGCTCCGCCCGATCCTCATGACAAGCTTCGCCTTCATCTTCGGCGTACTTCCGCTCGCGCTCGCCAGCGGCGCGGGCGCCAACAGCCGTATCGCCATCGGCACCGCCGTCGTCGGCGGCATGCTCACTGCAACGATCCTGGCGATCTTCTACATCCCGCTGTTCTTCGTGCTCGTGCGCCGCGGCGTCCGTGACGGGGTGGCGGCTTTGCGTGAAAAGCTCAGGGAACGCCGCCAGGATTCCGGAGAAGCAGCATGAAGCTTAACCTTCGGCTGACGGCGGCCGTCCTGCCTGCACTGGCGCTGGGTGCCTGTTCGCTAGCCCCGCGGTACGTTCAGCCCGTAGCTCCCGTGGCGCCTTCCTGGCCGGCAGGCAACGCCTATCTAGCGCAAAGCGAAGCTACGCTGCCAGTCGTGTCCTACAGGGACGTCTTTCGCGATCCCAGGCTTCAGGCACTGATCGAACAGGCGCTTGCGAACAATCGAGACCTGCGGGTCGCCGCCGCGAATGTGGCGGCTGCCCGCGCACAGGTCCGGGTGACGCGCGCGAACCAGTTTCCCGCCGTGGGGCTTTCCGCTGCGGCCAGCGAAAGCCAGACAGGAGGCGGGTTCGGTCGAAACGGCACGAACCTTTCGTTGCAGGGCGGCATCTCGTCCTTCGAACTGGATCTGTTCGGCAAACTTGCGAATGCCACGGAAGCCGACCGGAACATAGCGCTTGCCACCGAGGCCGCCGCGCGGACCGTCCGCCTTGCGCTTGTCGCCGATCTTGCACAAGCCTGGGCCAACTACGGCGCGGACCAGGACCTGCTGAAGATTGCAGAGGACACGGCCCAAAACGCCTCCGATAGCGTCAGGCTATCCTTTGCCCGATTGAGGGGCGGCGTTGCTGCCCGGACCGAATTGCGGCAGGCGGAGCAGGTCCTCGAGACCGCCAGGGGTGATGTTGCAGCGCAGCGCGCGCTTATTGCACAGGACGTCAACGCCATCCGGCTCCTCACCGGCGCCGAAGTCGACGAAAGCCTGCTTCCGACTGGCGTTGAGGAGGTGAACGCCAGCTTCGCCGAAGTACCTGCGGGAACAAGCACGCAGATCCTGCTGCGGCGCCCCGATGTAGTGCAGGCGGAATATCAGCTTCGCGCCGCCAATGCCGACATCGGCGTTGCCCGCGCACAGCTGTTCCCTTCAATTTCCCTGAGTGCGCTGATCGGCTTTGCAGGTCAGTCGCTCTCCTCCTTGTTTGAAGGCAGTTCGCGAACGACCTCCTTCGGTGGGGACGCGGCCTGGTCGATCTTCAATGCCGGCGGGCGAGTAGCCAATGTCGAGGTTACCCGGGCGCAGCGCGATGCCGCGCTTGCGAGCTACGAAGGAGCAATTCAGACTGCCTTCCAGGAGGTCGCTGACGCGCTCGCCGACCAGGGCACTCTCGCTGAGCGGCTCCGCGCGGCAAGTGCCTTCACGGAAGCCGCGCGGGACAATGCGGCGTTGGCGGAGGCCACCTACCAGCGCGGTATCGTCGGCTCGCTCGAAAACCTCGACGCGCAGCGCAGTCTCTACTTCGCGCGCCGATCCGACATCGCGGTGAGACTGCAACAGGCCCGAAACCGCGTCATCCTTTACCGGGTGCTCGGCGGCGACCAGGCGACGGCCGCCGTGGACGCGCGGCAGTCAACCCAGATGCCCTGATCCCATGATCAGCTGAAAAGCGGAACGATCTGCGGCAGATCCACCGTGGTGCGGATGCCGGGCTCCGCTGCACAAACGGCGGGGATGGCGTTAATCGGACGATGCGCCGTCAGTCCCGGTGTATAGGCGGCATAATCCTGCGGCGACACGGGAAAGTAGATGTCGACCTTCACGGGCGTATCCCCTTCCGTCGTCACCCGCCAGCCGGACTCGCGCAGGTCCCAATCATCCTCGATATCGGGGGTCACATACCAGTTGGCGCGAAAACGCAGAATGTCGCGTCCCTGGTGCCGACAAGTGATCGTCGTTCGCATTGCGCCCACTGTGCCGCCGGGCACCCTCCCCGCCGCGATCTCGATATCCTGCCGACTAGCGGACAGTTCTCCTACCGCGTCAACCTCATCGCACGGCAGGCCGATGGCTTCCGCAATCTGCGATAGAGAACTGCCGAAATCCCCCTTGAGATGCTCGGCCCGTCGCTGATCGAACGGTCCCATCGGAGCAGCGAAGCCCATGATGTGGAAGAGCATGTCAGGCGAATTGCGCGAGGACACATCGGCGTATTCGTCGATCGTGAGAAGACCATGCTCACGCTGGAGCGAAAGCAGAGGAATGGCGAGTGCCTCCGTCACGAAGCCGGGGCTGGATCCCGTGGAGTATATCGAAGTGTTCCCCTTCCGGCAGGCCTCTTCGATCCTCGACCGATTTTGCGGCTTCATCATTGCGGGATGATGAAAGTCTCCCCTGGTCGTGACGACGTTCTTCCCGGACGCGAGAAGCGTACAGAGCGCGTCCCAGTCTGTCCCCTGCGGCATGAAGAGCACGCAGTCGGCGTCCAGGGCGGCGATTTCCTCCAGAGAATTGGTGGCCGTCACGCCAGTCGGCCCGAGGCCGCAAAGTTCCCCCGCGTCCTTCCCGGCCTTCTCCGCCGAACTCACCCACAAGCCGGCGAGTTCCATCCGGGGGTGCTCGATGACCATGCGCAATGCACGGCTGCCCACGTTGCCGGTGGCCCATTGAATCACCCGCCACGTCCTGTCTGTCGACACGGCTCTCTCCCTAAGCCTTGGCCTTCTTCTTTGCCCGCAGGTGACCGCATGGCTTCGCTCCTCGCAATCCCCATACGGGAACGGGCAGATCAAAGCCGGACATGCTTTGGCTAGAACTTCACGCCGAATTCGAGCCCATAGGTCGCTGGTTGGCTCCAGTTCGCGCCCATGCCGTAACTGGAGTACTGTGCCTGTGTCCGGTAGCGGCTGTTCGTCACGTTGTCGCCGAAGAGGGCTACATGATAACGCGCGTCGGGCCCGCTCCATTGTGCGCGCAAGGCCAGCGTTTCATATCCACCCTGCCTGAACTGGATGCCTGACGGGCCGAAGAAGAGGCTGGATGAGTAGAACAGGTTGCCGGACAGCGCCAATTCGCCACCCGCCATTTCGGTTTCGTAGCGTGCGCCGAGGAAGCCGGTGAATTCCGGCGTCCGCTGCATGGTCACGTCTTCAAGCGTCGTCGGTACGACCACGAAGGTCACGCCCGCCCCGCAGGTGGCGGCGTACTCGGGCGGTGCCTCGGTGCAGCGCACGTATATGGGCGCGTTGTTGAAACGCTTGTAGCGGGCGTGGACGTAGGAGGCGCCGGCGTTGATCTGAAAACCGGGTGTGACCTCGTAACGAACCGAGCCGTCAAGGCCGTATATTTCAGAGGTGGCGGCATTGATCAGTTCTGCCGTCGCAGTCCGGAAGATCGATACCTGCAGGTTCTTGTAGTCGTAGTAGAAAGCAGCCGCCTCGAAAGAAAGGCCGCGATCCTCATACTTGAAGCCGAGTTCGTAGGCGTTGATGTCCTCGGGGCGAACATCGTTGCACACGAAGTTGGTTGCCGGGGTCTGGCACGAGCCTCCGACGTCGAGCAGCGCGGCCTTATACCCCTTGGTGAAGGAGGCATAGATACTGGTCTGGTCCGTGGGCTTATAACGCAGCACGGCGCGCGGCGTGAACTTGTCGTTCGAGATGCTCGGGACCGGCACCTCTGTGGCGACGAACTGCCGGTTCCAGTAGGCATCGACGACCTTATCACGAGAGTAGCGGCCGCCCAGCGTCAGGAAGAGCTGCGGCGTGAACTCGTACGTGGCATCCAGAAACGCCGCGTAGCTTTTGACCGTGGTGCTCGACCCGCCGAGGCGCACGCGGGAGTTCGGGTCGTTGCCGAAATTGTCGATAAAGGTGATGTAAGTATCCGTGTTCTCGAAATAGAACAGGCCGGCCGTCCACTGGAGTCTGGAGCCGGCCTTGGATGTAAGCAGAAACTCCTGGCTCCATGTCTCATTTCGGTTAGGAAGGCCCAACTGGAACAGGTCTAATCCCGAATAGTCGAGATCCTGAGACATGTCGGTGTTTTCACTGCGATACTGACTGTAGGAGGTCAGGTCCGCAAAACCCAGGTCGGCGCGGACGGTACCCTGCAGGACATCCGTGTTTGCCCGCATGAGTTCCGCGACGGAGCCGCTGGCGATGCGGTTCTTGGCTGTCGTATAGGTTCCGGGAATGCCGCCGAATGGCGCGCCAAGCCCGAAGTCCGACGTCTCCAGGGTCGACGCCAGCATCGTTGACGGGTCATCCACATCGCTGTGCTTGTAGCGCAGCAGGATCTCGATGGTGTCCGTCAGTTCCGCCTTCATCCCCAACCGGAACGACCAGTTCTCGTAATCGCCCACTCGCCGGTTGTTGTTCGTGATATCGCGGCGCCAACCATCTCCGCGTCTGTACTGAGCCTCCACGCTCAACGCGACGCGGTCCGAAATGACGCGGTTGGAGTAGGCCTCGGCCTTGGCCTCGTTATAGCGGCCGTACGTCACGCGCCCTTCGAAGGTGTTCCCGGCGGTGGACGGCTCGCGCGTGCTGACCAGAATCGCGCCACCGGTGGTGTTGCGGCCAAAAAGAGTACCTTGGGGGCCCTTCAGAACCTGGATGCTATCGACGCTGATAAGGTCGAAGTCCGCCGCCAAGGGGTTGGGCGAATAGAAACCGTCGATATAAATGCCGACGTTTCCGCCCCCGCCCGAGGTCGTAACGGCCGTGCCGATGCCGCGGATTGTGGGCTGGAAGAAACCGCCCGCGAAGTCGAAACGCAGGCCCGGGGTTACCTTGCCGATGTCGGCCAACTGTTGAACGCTCGCCGTTTCCAGCGCCGCGCCCGAGAGGTTGGTGATCGAGATCGGCACATCAACCTGGGCTTCGGCACGGCGCTGCGCCGTGACGATAATGGGACCTTCATCAACAGTGGCTACGTCGGCGGCATTCTGTGCAAGAGCAGGAAATGGGGCCAGGACGGCCAATGCCACAATGGACGCGCGTGTGCCTGCGTTTCTCATACATCCCTCCCTGTCGGCTTTTATGAGCAGCCTTGACCGTCCCCGGCGATACTATACCTGGACCAGCCGCGATACTGCGCACGTGAAGTGCCCTGCACAATATCGTGTCGGCAGTGCTCTAGAAGGTTAGGCGCCCGGCGGAATATACCCGATCGTTTCCTGCTGTGGATCGTAGGACTCGGCCTTCCAGCGAACTGACCCGAAGGGCCGCTCAAGCCGCCGCCGGACCCGTCGTCCCTGCTGGCTGCGGTTAAAGGCGTCGGCCTCCGCCTGGATGTCATAGTCCGATTGAGTATAGCGCCCGCGCATCCTGAGATAATCACCCCAGGTCGGGCAGTGATAGCGCTCCGTCCACAAGGCGGGATTCTCGATGTCGCGTGACAGCGTCCAGTCGAAACCGCCTATCCGCTTCCGCACCCGCTGCATCTTGATCATCACGGCGTAGAACTCACGGGCGAGCTTGGGGTCCACATCGTATTCCACCTCGATGACAACGGGTCCGGACCGCAGCGTCAGGGCGAGGTTCGGCGCTGGCTCGTAGCCGATCTCCACCGTGTCGACGTCGGTTTCGGTGTCCTTGCCGATCGGCAGCAAGGCACCCAGCATCGCCGTTGCCGCGACGGCGATGCCGGACGCAACCAGGGCGGAGGCCACGTCGAAGCGCGACGCGACCATCCCCCAACCCCAGGCACCTATGCCAACCCCGGCGGTGATCGCGGAGGAAAACAGCGACAGCGCCCGGGCCGTCACCCAGCGTGGGGCAGACATCTGGACGCTGACGTTCAGCATGGCAATGGTCAGGATGTTGCACGCGCCCACCAGCAGAAACGCAAGACAGCTCAGTAGCAGGGAGTGGCTGAAACCGATCCCTACCAAAGCGGCACCCGATCCCATGGCGAAGACCCGGATTGCCCATTCTGTCGGGACCCGGGCGCGAATCTGGCTAACGAAAAGCGCGCCCATGACGGCCCCTGCCCCCTGTGCCCCCAAAAGTATGCCGAAGGTCGCCGCGTCGCCGCCCAACATCTCTTTCGCGATCAGCGGAGCCAGTGCCGAAGCAGTAGCCGTGGTCAGCCCGAAGGCGAGCACCCGAAGCAGCGCCGTCCTCACCGCAGGGGCGTGAAGCGCATACCGGGCCCCGGTGACGATGGCGCGGTCAATGCGCTCGGGAGGAAGCCGGGAGGCTACGTGCTGACGTTTCCAGAAGAAGAAGGCGGCAAGCAGCGGGAGGTAGAGCAAAGCCGTCATCCCGAAGACGACCTTCACGCCATAAAGAACGACGATGAAGCCACCCAGCGCCGGGCCGAAACTCCGGGCGACATTGTAGCTTATAGTGCCCAGAGCCACGGCAGCCGGCAGATGGCGCCGACTGACCTGCTCCGGAATGGAGGCCTGCCAGGAGGGAGAGAACAGTGCCACGCCTGTTCCCGTCAGCACACAGAAGCCCAGCAGCAGCCAGGGAGTCGTGAGTCCAAGAAAGGTGATTGTTGCGAGAATGGCCGCACTGATCGCGCTGAAGGCAAGACCCGTCATGGCGATGCGACGCCGGTCGAACATGTCGGCGATCGCACCGGCCGGCAACGTCACCAGCATGAGCGGCAGCATCATTGCAGTTTGTACAAGGGCGACCATGCTTGCCGAATTGCTGAGGCGGGTCATCTCCCACTGAGCCCCGACCCCCAAAAACAGTTGCCCGAAGTTCGAGAACAGGCTGGCCGTCCAGATATTGCGGAACGTGCGCTCCCGAAGGGGAGCGAAGGCACCGCCTTCATCCGCGTCCTGCCGTGAAGCCATATTCCCGTCGCCCCTTGCTACCATTCGTCATCGATCATGGTGGCAGCCTTCTGCATCAACAAGTCGCCCATCGCGAAGACGATCCATTGAAGCAACTCTGCCCGATACCGATATGCTAACCATAGTCAGCAATCGCCGCAGCGATAGCGCTCCCGGTCGCGATTGCAAATGCCAAGGCACGCCCGCAAGACGCGGAAAACAGCGGTTCATCGCGCAGGGACACCAAGGAGATCTGTTTTGACCGAGGCTTACATCATCGATGCTGTCAGAACTCCGCGCGGGCTCGGCAAAATGGGCAAGGGCGCACTGTCGCAGATGCACCCGGAACATCTCTCGGCCACGGTCCTTGCCGCGATCAAGGAGCGCAACGCGCTCAAGACCGAGGATGTGGACGATGTGATCTGGGGTGTCTCCGCGGCCCTGGGCCTGCAAGCCGGTGACATCGGTCGCATGGCGGCACTGGATGCAGGCTACGATGTCCGCGCCGGTGGCGTCACGCTCAACCGGTTCTGCGGCTCCAGCCTCACCGCAACGAACCTTTCGGCAGCGATGATCAAGTCCGGCATGGCGGACGTGATGGTCGCCGGCGGCATGGACATGCTTTCATATGCCAACATGTATGGCATGAAGATGCGCGAAGCAGGCGTCGGGAGCAGCGGCATGGGTGCGGGCAACCCCCGCCTGCAGGCCAAGCACCCGCAGTCGAACCAGGGCGTCTGCGCCGATGCAATAGCCGCCATGGAAGGCATCACCCGGGAGGATCTTGAGGCGCTTGGCGTCGAAAGCCAGCGTCGTGCCGCCGTTGCCATGGCCGAAGGCCGTTTTGACAAGTCCACCATCGTCGTGAAGGACGAGGATGGCAACGTGATCCTCGACCATGAGGAATACCCGCGGCCCGAGACCACGGCGGAGAGCCTTGCGCAGCTCAAGCCTGCTTTCGAAATGTTCTACAACATGCCTTCTGCTCCCGGCGGAAAGACTTACGTGGAGCTGATCAACCAGGTCTATCCTGACGTCGAGATCAAGCCTGTCCACCACGTCGGCATCTCGTCAGGGGTTGTCGACGGCGCGTCCGCGATCCTGTTAGCCTCGAAGGAGTATGCCGAGGCGAACGGACTGACCCCGCGCGCCAGGATCGTGGCGATGGCGGAGACCGGCGATTGCCCCACCCTGATGCTGAACGGACCGGTCCCGGCCGCGCGCAAGGTTCTTGCGAAGGCGGGCCTCTCGGTAGAGGACATCGACGTCTTTGAGGTGAACGAAGCCTTTGCCGTCGTCGTCGAGAAGTTCATCCGCGATCTTGACCTCGATCGCTCCAGGGTCAATCCGAACGGCGGTTCCATCGCGCTGGGGCATCCGATCGGTGGAACAGGCGCCATGCTGATCGGCACGGCTCTTGATGAACTGGAGCGCACGGGCGGGCGTTATGGCCTCATCACGATGTGCGCGGCGGGCGGGATGGCTCCCGCGGTAATCATCGAACGCATCTGACGGTGCAAGGATAAGGAGTATTCGGTGGCGGCTGAGGCGGACGAGAAGCTGGCGGGAACTTTGAGCGACCCGTTCGCCATGCGCGAAGAGGCGCCCCGACGGCAGGTCGGTCTTCGCATGACTGTCATCGCAAGACTTCAGCGCAACAATTTCGACCGCAAGGTCGCGGCCCTCAATGTCACCCGCTCCCAATGGGCGATGATCGCCATCGTCGCCCGCTATCCGGGATCAACCCAGCGGACGATAGCCGAGTACCTGGAGATGTCGGAGGCCTCTGCAGGTCGGCTTATCGACCGGTTGTGTGCCGACGGCCTGCTTGAGAGACGCGATCGGCGGGACGATCGCCGCGCTCGCGCCGTATACCTGACGGACCAGGCACGGCCACTCCTTGACCAGCTCGGAGCGATTGCGGCGGAAAGCGAGCAGAAGATGTTCACTGGGTTCACCGACGAAGAGGTCGAAACGCTGCTCAGCTACATGACCCGCATCTACGAAAACGTCAGCCGCGGCTGAAACACGCGAGCGTGGCGCTCGGACGCGGCGATGCTCACTCCGCAGAACTGGCCCATAGCAAAAGGGCGGCGCCACAAGGACGCCGCCCCTTCTTCTTGAGAGACTTATCCGAACTCACTTCGCAGCTGCGAGTTCCTTCTTTGACAGCGACGTCGTCACCTTACCGCTGACTTCGCTGATGCTGTTGGCCGGCACCGTGACGAGGCGGCCGTTCAGGATCACCTGCGGGTTCCCTTCGGCGGTCACGCGATAAATCGGAGCGATGCGGTAGCCGTCAGCTGCGTAGAGCATCTTCCCGGCGTTCAGGACTACCGCGGCGCCGGCTGCTTCCTCCGTCGCTTCGCGAACCTGGGTCGTCTCGGCGAATGCGCTGGCGGGAATGGAACCGATCGTGGCAAGCGCAACAAACGTAGCAAACTTCTTCATGGTGTGTCTCCGTCGAACGGCCGCATGTGCGCAGCCACCGTAACTTACTAAGCTTAGTTAGTATTATTTGAACAGTCGGTCAATTGCGAAATCTGCATTTATCTTCGCGTTTGCAGCAACATTATCGCGGCAGCGGAGACAGTCGCACGGCGGCGTTCAAGAGTGTCTCGGAGCGCCCGAAATGGGCCTCGGCAGCCATGATCGTCCCTACGATGAGGGAGCCGGTTGATCCCCGGTCGCTTTGCGCGCACATCTCATCCTGTAGACGAAAACGATTGAAAAAGCAGGCGCCGGAAGTGGCGCGCGATAAGCACGACGGGGATTGGTAGACGATGTCGACAAAGGTCATGGAAGGCGTGCGAGTCCTTGAAGTCGCACAGTTCACCTTCACGCCCGCAGCGGGCGCGGTACTCGCCGACTGGGGGGCCGATGTCATCAAGATCGAGCATCCGGTGCGCGGCGACACCCAGCGCGGCTTCCTGAACATGGGCGGCGTGCAACTTGACCCGCTGCGACACACCTTGTTCGAACACCCCAACCGCGGCAAGCGCAGCGTCGGCATCGATCTCTCCACGAGCGAAGGGCAGGCCGTGCTCTACGAACTGGCAAAGCAATGCGACGTGTTCGTGACGAACTATCTCCCGCAGGTCCGCCAGAAGAACAAGTTCGACGTGGAGCACATCCGTGCAGCCAATCCGAACATCATCTATGCCCGTGGCTCGGCGCTCGGAAACAAGGGGCCGGAACGTGAAGTCGGTGGCTTTGATGGTACGTGCTTCTGGTCGCGCAGCGGCGTTGCCTATTCGATGACGCCCGAGGAGCTTGGTGCTCCGCTGTCCCAGGGCATCCCGGCCTTCGGAGATTCGATCGGGGGCATGTTCATCGCCGGGGGCATCTCGGCAGCTCTCTACCATCGGGAGAAGACGGGCGAAGCCGTCGAGCTTGACGTGTCGCTCCTGAGCACGGCCGCCTGGGCTTCCGGCGCGCTCATCGCGCAGGTTGCCGAGACAGGTGTCCTTACGCGCAATCCCATGCCGGGCTCCGGCGGCGCGGCACGCAATCCCTTCATGGGCAATTACCAGACCAGCGACAATGGCACGATCAACTTGTGCACGATCTCGCCCACCGGTCACATCCGCAGCCTGTTCGAACACCTCGGGGTTCCGGAAGCAGCGGAAGACCCCCGCTTCTCCGAACCGCGCGCACTTTTCGAGAACGCAGGGGCGGCAAGCGATGTGCTGGTCAAAGCCTTCGCCCAGAAGCCGTTCGAGTACTGGCGACAGCATCTCAAGACCTACACGGGCCAGTGGGCTCCGATCCAGAGCTTCCAGGATCTCCTGACGGACGAGCAGGCAATGGCTAACGACATGATCGTCGAGGTGGAAGGTGCCGACGGAGGTGCGCCGCTGAAGCTCGTGCGCGGCCCGGTTCAATGGAACGGAGAGCCGACCGATACCACCCGTTCTCCGCAGGCCTCGGAGCATACCGAGCTCGTCCTTATGGAAATGGGGATCGAGTGGGATCGGATTGAAGAACTCAAGGCCTGCGGAGCCATCGCTTAAGGAAATTCTTCGTTCCCCGTCCGTCCCTGCGGCGGGGCTCCATACGTCAAGATGCCTGGTCGGCGAAGCGCACATGCTCAGGCCGGGTGACCATATCGAGAACAAGGAAACGGACATGAAGCCTGGAACTCGCCTGAAAAGCGCTACCTGTGACACGGAGGTCATGGTGATCCGCGCGGCAGACGGGCAGATCGAGTGCGGAGGCGCGCCAATGGCAGAGAACAAGCCGGCCGAAGCGGCCCCACTGGCAGCGGACTTTTCGGCGGGAACCCTGATGGGCAAACGCTACGTCGACGGTGCGAATACCTACGAACTTCTCTGTGTAAAGCCTGGAAAGGGCTCTCTTTCCGTGGATGGTCAAGCCCTTGTGATCAAGGATGCCAAGCCCCTGCCCGCATCGGACTGACGTTCGCAATGAATATCGCTCTTCTACTCGAAATGGCGGCGGAAGCCGCCCCGGACCGCATCGCTCTTGTCTGCGAGGGGAAGCGGTGGACCTATGGTGATCTCCTCGACGCGGCGCGCGGCGCGTTCGAGCTCATCCAGGCGAGCGAGGTGGAATATGTCGCGCTGCTGGACGAAAGCAGCGAAGCCGCCATCATCGCCGTCTTTGGCGCAGCCTTGGCAGGCGTGCCTTATTGCCCGCTCAACTACCGCCTTCCGGACACCGATCTCGCGGCGCTGCTTAGTCGCATTGCGCCCGCCCTTGTCATTGGCGACGAAGAACGGGTGACCCGGATTGCAGCGACACAGGGCCACACCATTCTCTCGCGTGAGGAGTTCAGCCTCAAGGCTCAGGAAACCGTTCCCTCGGCTGACACACGCGAGTACGATCCGGGCGAAGGCATCGCGATCCAGCTCTTCACGAGTGGCACGACGGCGGCGCCGAAAGCGGCAATCCTGCGTCATTCCAACCTACTCGGGTATATACTGGGCACGGTGGAGTTCGGCAGCGCGGACGAGAGCGACGCCGCCTTGGTGGTGGTGCCGCCATACCACATCGCCGGCATCTCAGCCTTGCTCTCCTCCATCTATGCGCAGCGGCGGATCGTGATGCTGCCTTCGTTCTCTCCGGAGGACTGGCTCTCTCTCGTTGAGGCAGAGGCGATCACCAACGCTTTCGTCGTGCCAACCATGCTGGCGCGCATCGTTGAAGCCATGGACAAAGGTGCCACGGGGCGCACGCAGAGCCTCCGGGCGATCGCGTATGGTGGCGGCAAGATGCCGCTCGAGGTCATTCACAAGGCGCTGCTGCGCTTCCCCATGGCTGGCTTCACCAACGCCTACGGTTTGACCGAGACGAGTTCGACCGTCGCCCTGCTCGGCCCCGAAGATCACCGCGCGGCTCTCGCTTCCGATGATCCGAAGGTGCGCGCCCGCCTGACGTCGCTCGGCAAGCCGATCCCCACGGTGGAGATCGAGATCCGCGGCGAAAGCGGCGAGATCCTCCCAGCGGGTGAGCCGGGCGAGATCTTCGTACGTGGCGAGCAGGTGTCTGGTGAATACAAGGAGAAGAGCGCCCTTGATGCAGACGGCTGGTTCCCGACCCGGGATGCCGGCTACATGGACGAGGACGGCTACCTCTTCCTCTCCGGTCGCGCCGACGATGTGATCGTCCGAGGCGGAGAGAACATGTCTCCGGGTGAGATCGAGGACGTACTTCTCACGCACCCTGCTGTGGCCGATGCCTGCGCATGCGCCGTTCCTTCGGTGGAATGGGGCGAGGCCGTCGGCATTGCCGTCGTCACCCGGGACGGCCACGAGGCACCGCATGAGAACGAACTGAAAGACCTGATTCGTACCCGCTTGCGTTCATCGCGAGTGCCTGAGAAGATCGCCTTCGTTCGGGAGTTGCCATATAACGAGATGGGAAAGCTGCTCCGGCGCAAGGTGAAGGAAGTCCTTGCCAACTGATCTGCCGACCGCGGCCGCGCCAGCAATTCCCCTGGCGAGGTGGGCGGACCGCCAACTTGAAACGTTGTCGTCCCGCTTCGGCCTGCCACGACTGAGTGGTCAGCAATTGGTCGGAGAGCGTGGCTCCAACGGCCGATACACCATACGAGGCCGGGTTTCAGCCGGCCCGGGTAGCAGTCGTCTTCTTAAGACATGCGATGGCGGATGGTTTGCGTTGACGCTCATCCGGGATGTCGATCGGGAGCTGCTGCCAGCTCTGTTTGGCGATGCCGGCGTGAAAGCTTGCGATTGGAGAAGCATTGCCGCGGCCGCGGCACGACATAGCGCCCGCGCCCTGGTTTCCACCGGACGACTTCTGGGCCTTCCGGTGGCGCAGTGGAACGAACACCCGGTTTCTCCGGCGGTCGAGACCATGGTACTTGGTCGCCACCGGAAGCGTACCATCGGGCACCGCCCCCTCGTCGTCGATCTGTCGGCGATCTGGGCCGGCCCCCTTGTCGGTCATCTGCTATGGCAGGCCGGCATGGAGGTCGTAAAGGTCGAAAGCCGAAGCCGCCAGGATCTTATCCGCGCCGACGATCCGGCCACGTTCGCTCGGATCAATCAAGGCAAGGCCAGTTTGCTGGTCGACTTTTCCGATGACGAGGAGAAGGCCGCGTTAATCCGTCTGATCCGCCGCGCCGACGTGGTGATCGAATCCTCCCGGCCCAGAGCGCTCCAGCAACTGGGAATCGATGCCGAGGCGCTGGTCCGGGGAACGGCCGGTCTGGTCTGGCTGTCGGTCACCGGGCACGGCGCAAGAGGCGAAGCGGCAAACTGGACCGGCATCGGCAACGACTGCGGCGTCGCCGGTGGCCTCACCCGCGCCATGGCCGAGGCGGGCGGTGGTATCGGCTATGTCGGTGACGCGATCGCCGATCCGCTGACGGGGATCATCGGCGCGCGCGAGGTTTTGGCGGCGTATGGCGACGGCTTCGCCCGTAGAATTGGATTGTCGATGAGCGCGGTAGTAGCCATGGCGTTGGCTGAGGAACGCGCCTATGATCGGCAGAGGATCGATGCTGAACTTCGCGCGTGGGGCACGGCGGTCGGATCACCCTTTCCCCATGTCGAGCCACGTTCCCTCACGGCTGCCGTCCGAACCGTGGGCGCGGACAATGCACGCTATCTTGGGACTGAGGCGCCATGCTGATCCGCAACGCGCAGCTATGGCAAAGCTGTCTCAGTGACGTTCGTATCCAAAACGGGCGGGTAGCCGAGATCGGTACGCTTGAGCCACGCTGGGGCGAAAGGCTGATTGATGGCGGGGGCGGGCTGCTGATCCCTGGGCTGCACGACAATCACATCCATCTCGCCGCTCTTAGCGCCCAGCAAAGCTCCATCATGTGCGGTCCGCCAGCCGTGTCGAACGCGGCGGAGCTTGCCAGGGCGCTCGACAAGCCGGGGGACGGCTGGCTGCGGGGAACAGGCTTTCACGAATGCGTGATGGATGGGAAGCTGCCCGATGCGCGGGTTCTCGACGGCATGATCGCCCATCGTCCGTTTCGCATGCAGCATCGCACCGGACGAATGTGGTTCCTGAATACGCCGGCCTTGGCCGAATTGCTCGCGAAGGCAGCACCGCCCCCCGGCCTGGAGCACGACGGGGAGCGGTTTACCGGCCGCCTGTTCGACGAGGATGACTGGCTGCGCCGCGGCCTTCAGTCAGTCCCCCCCGATTTTGAAGAATCAAGCAAACGCCTGGCGCGGTTCGGCGTGACCGGCATTACAGATATGTCGCCTCGGAATGATCCGCAGATGGCCCGCCATTTCGCGGAACAGAAATCGGCAGGGCGCCTGCTTCAGTCCGTCATCCTAGCGGGAGCTCCTTCCCTTGCCGAGGGCGTTCTCGAGGCGTGCCAGCTAGGGCCACTCAAGCTCCACCTGCACGAGAACGCCCTGCCCGACTTTGATGATGCGGTCGCACTCGTCCAGACGGCAAGGGCACAAGGCAGATCGGTGGCCGTCCATTGCGTCACGGAAGTCGAACTGGTGTTCACGGCGGCATTGCTCGAAGTGGCTGGAAGTCGGCGCGGAGACCGCATAGAGCATGCTTCGGTGGTGCCGGAGGTCCTCATCCCTCGCCTTCGGCATCTGCAGCTCGACCTTTGCGTGCAGCCTCACTTCATCACTGAGCGGGGTGACAGCTATCTGGCGAACATGCCCCCCCGCCAGATGCCGGACATGTACCGTCTGCGCAGCCTGATGTCCGCTGCGATTCCTCTGTGCGGCGGAAGTGATGCTCCCTACGGGGACCCTGATCCCTGGAAATCCATGGCGGCGGCGGTTACCCGCACCACGCTTGCAGGCGCCATGATCGGGGAAGAGGAATGCCTGTCGCCCGAGGAAGCCCTCGCGCTCTATCTGGTGGATCCGCGCGAGATATCACGCCAACGCCAGATCGTGCCGGGTGCCGCAGCGGACCTGTGCCTCCTCGATCGCCCTTGGGCTGAGGTGCGCAGGCGTTTATGCAGCGACGACGTCCGGCTTACCATTGCAGCCGGAAAGATCATCCACGATCGAGTCGATCAATCCCCATGCGAGGGCCGTGCTTGCGCTGATACGCCGGCCTGACAGCACCATGAGGGCGGTTCGCTGCCTCCCGATCCGGCGGCTGATCGAGACGCAGCCGCCGGCGCCAGGGATGATCCCCATCGCCAGTTCAGGAAGCTGGAACCACGAGCGGCGCGTGGCAGTGATATGAGAGGCGCAAGCAGCCAGCTCCAACCCCGCTCCTACGCACGCTCCATCGACCTCCACGAAGAACCGGTCCGAACAACGAAGAGCCTCAGCTGCGGGCAAGGTGCTCTGCCGAATGGCATGGGCCGTAGCAGGGTCGCGTGTGGTGCCAAACTCATCGAGATCGGCGCCAAGGCTGAACGCCTTGCCTTTCGCCCGCAAGGTGATCGACGCGATGGTGAGGTCCATGTTCACGAGAGCAAAAGCTTCGCGCAGGCCGTCCCGCATGGGCTGATCGATGGCGTTGCCGCTGTCGGGTCGATTGAGAACGGCCAGCGCATGATCCCCTTCGCGCGTCAGCTCCACCACGCCCGCACCCGCCGTCGATGGAGACGATGCGCGGCCTTCAAGCCATTGCTCGTGCGAGGCGCTGCCTTGCAGCGTTGCGTAGGCGAGCGATTCGACAACTAGGGCCTGCTGGAGGGGCAGCGACGGAATGATTCGCAGCAACTGAATCAG
The DNA here is from genome assembly GCF_900182875.1 of Novosphingobium panipatense. Classification (NCBI taxonomy): domain Bacteria; kingdom Pseudomonadati; phylum Pseudomonadota; class Alphaproteobacteria; order Sphingomonadales; family Sphingomonadaceae; genus Novosphingobium; species Novosphingobium panipatense. Next base: position 156,299 of record NZ_FXUI01000002.1, on the reverse strand, counting down.
TACCGCCGCCGCCGCAGGCTGGGCCATGACAGACTTGCGCAGGAGCTCGGGCGAAAAGCCCGGCTCCAGGAAGGTATCCAACCTGGGCGCGCACAAGTGATCACGATCACCCACGCCGACAACGACCCAAGGGGGAAGTTCACACGAGAACGAGTCGGGGAATCCGACGGTAAGATCGACGAAGGAAATCGGCGCCTCCCATTCCGCCCATCCTCCGCCCAAGAGCGCCGACGCAGCTCGAGACCGGCAGAAATCACTCGTAGACGCTTGATCCATGACGCCTCCCGCGCATCTTTCACCCCGCTGCCAGCATGCACTTGGGATGCCCGCAGGCAAGGGATTGAAACAGCCTTTTTTCTATACGCGCAAACACCTCTTCGTCGAGTTGGTAGGAAAAGCCACAACTCCTGAGTTGTATACGAATATGGCCCTTGATGAACATCGGTGTTGATGCTAACCAAAGTCAGCAAAAAACGAGAACGGCTCAGTTATCCCGGCAAACGACCTGGAGCTGACAGGCTCGGCAAGTGCGAGTTCATCAACCACTCAGAGGGAGGAGAGACCTCATGGCTGGCAAGACATCGTCATCGAACAAAGCAAAGATCGCACGTCGCGTGATCGAGGTACTGGAATACTTCGACGACGCGCACCGGGAGGCGACCGTCATGGACATCGTCCGTCGGTACAACCGTCCGCAGTCCAGCACCTCTGAACTGCTGTCGAGCCTGGTAGAGCTTGGCCTCCTTCACAAGGACCCCTACTCCCGCGCCTATAGCCTGACGCCCCGAGCCGCGCTGATCGGAACCTCGGGTCAGCCGGAACTCGTGCGTGACGGGCGCATCGTTCGCTTGATGGATCGCCTGGTGGCTCAGACCGGGCTTTCGGTTGCGCTGCATTCCATGGTGGGGCTCGATGCCCAGATCGTGAACTGGCGCCATGGCCCCCGCGCTCTTGCTGCCACACGCGACCTTGCCGGCGGTGTCAAGGAACCACTCGCACGAAGCGCTCCAGGTTGGCTCATGCTGTCGACTGTCGCCCGCCCGCGCTGCGAAGGCATGGTTCGCCGCCTCAACGCTGAAGCCGCCGAGCAGGACAAGTTTGCCTTCGCTGAGATGATGGCGCGCATCGATGCCTGTCGTGAAGCCCGGCACCTGTTCGGTCCGGCCGGCTTTGGTACCAGCGCGGACGCCCTCAGCGGGCTCGTGCCTCGCCAACCTGATGGACACCCGCTTATTGTCAGCGTGATCTACGGGAAGGACGACAAGGTCAATCCCGAGGCGCTGTTCCAGTGCCTGAGCGATGCGATGCGCGCCTGTCTGCCGGATCCGGTCGCTCAACACGCCCATTCGAATGTAGAGCAGCTTTCCTACGCCGCCTGAGGGATGAGGGTCCTGCGAGCCATCTCGCAGGACCCTTCCCATTCCCGCCGACGAGACTTACGCCTCCTGACTTGCCATTCGAATCAACCGGTCCGAATCCTCATGGCGCGTGAACATCTGCATAATGTCCCCTGAGGTCACCGGGCGAACTTCGCCGTGCGCCAGAGGACGTTCCCCAAGCGAGGATTTGGGCGTGACATCGACGCCTGCGGCCAGGGCCTTCTGTCGCAAGGCGCCTACGGTCAGATCTGCCTTGGTGTGGTGCCTGAACGGGTCGAAGCGGAACCAGCGCATCGCGTTGCGGTGCGTGATCTTGTCGATCTGCTCATCCGTGAGATGGTTGATAGTCGGCCATAAACGTTCCGGCACTTCCGGCCACAGGGTGTCCGAGTGCGGGTAATCGCACTCGTAGGCGATATTATCCTCTCCGATGAACTCGACGTTCTGCAGGCCGAACGCATCATCGATGAAGCAATTCAGGAAGTGCCGCCTGAACATTTCGCTCGGCTTCAGGTCCTGGAAGCGGGAGTGCGTCCAGTACTTGTGCCGCGAGTTCGAGAAGTCCGCTCGCTCCGTGAAGTAAGGCACCCAGCCGATCGAACCTTCCGAAAGTGCGATCCGCAGGTCAGGGTACCTGTGCAGGGCCTCGAGCTGGAGCCAGTCGGACGCCGCATAGGCAATCGTCATCGGCATGGTCGATATCCACGCCTCGATGGGCGTCTCCATCGAGGCATGAGGCGCGGGATTGCCTCCCCCGATGTGAAGACAAATCGTCATGTCGAGATCGTTGATCGCGCGATAGAAGGGATCCCAATACGCATTGTGGATGCTGGGCAGCCCCTGGCACGTGGGATTTTCGCTGATCGAGACGGTGTGGCAGCCCTTGTCCGACACCCGCTTCAATTCGGCAAGAGTAGCGTCCATGTTCCAGGTGGGAAGGATAGCACAGGGAATGAAACGGCCTGGATGAGCTCCGCACCACTCGTCGATGTGCCAGTCATTGTAGGCACTTACGTGCTTCACAGCCAGCTCACGGTCGGGAACGCGGTGAAGACGCCCGCCTGCAAAATCGAAAACAGATCCGAAATTGAGCGACGCCGCTATGCCGTTGACGTCCATATCCCGGACGCGATCGTCCACCTTGTAGACCCCGTCCCGGAGCTGGTCGAGCGACGTCGGCTCCATTCCGTACTCCTCGAAGGGCCGTCCGACGACGGCGTTCAAGGCCACCGACGCAAAGCTCTGGCCCTGATAGATCCAGACGTCCTTGCCGTTGTCGTCCTTCACCATTCTGGGCGCGCTTTCGAGCAAGGCGCCTGACAGGTGGTTCTTGAACATGTCAGGCGGTTCGCTGATGTGGTCATCGACGCTGATGATGACCATGTCATTCATTTCCATCTCTCGTCTCCCTTTGTTGTAGCTGCCGGAGCTTTCCCGTTTCATTATGATTGTTGGCTGAGAGCGCCGAAGCGCCTGTTCCTGTCCATCAGAGGCTCGCGATCGCCGACGCTGAAGTCGATGTCCGGTGCCAGGGGCGCTGCGTGGACGGCATGCTCTGGCTGCATGGTATAGCAGCTTGGCCGTTGAAGGAGCGCAGCGTGCCTCTCCTCCATCCCCATGGCGCGGCTGTGTCCGACAAGACCCGCCCACTGCAGCAATCTGGCTGCCTCCTGCGGCCTCCCTTGCAGGCGCGCTATCCAGTCGCGCAGCGTGAGAAGCGAAAGGCCCGCGAGCTCCGTCGGCGCGGCCAGAACCCCTTCCCGTTCACGCCACTGGTGGATGGTCTGGCCTTCATGCCTGATTTCCAGGAGCCGCTCTCCCTCGAGGAGATCGGTGACCGCGATGCGGTATTCGGTGGGACTTGCATCGCCGGCATGGGCCGCCGCAAGTACAGCAAGATCGTGTAGATGCGTGCAGTTCGCCTGTCGCTCGAAGCGCGCGCTCACCTGATGCAGCGGCAGGCCCGTAAAGGTGTCGATCAGAACGCGCTGAGCGCCTGGGCAGGGCGTCCACGGTGCTCTATCCATGACGGGAACCACATTCGTGACGACTCCGCGGGCATGCCACAGTTGGACTGCCATGGCGTGAAGGTCATCCTCCAGCATCGCGCGCACGCGGCCTTCGCCCGGTTCGATCCGGATAGTGCGCCTGTAACCGGGAAGCGCGAATACATCCTCAATCGCGATAGCAATCACGACGCTCCTTCACAAAGCAGAGCTCGCGGGGTGACGATCTTTCCATTCGCCTTCGCCCTGCCTGATCGAGAGTACGCCTCCAGGGCGCCCGTTGCCAGACGGCAAGCAGGCTTCGTCCAGCCATCGCTTCCGCGATCCGCACACGCGCTGCCCTGAACCCGCATCGTGCCTGCGATTGCCGACGCGCTCGGATTGAAGACCCTCGCAACCTGTGTTCAGGACTGGGAACGGCCGCCGCACGGTCCGACAACGATAAGCTCCGGGAAAGCCTGCCATGAACTTCGATCTGACCGACGAACAGGAAATGATGCGCGACACTTTCGCGCGCTTTCTGGACGAGCATTCAAGCACGGCCCGCGTTCGCAAGGCGCAGGAGACAGGTGGCTTCGACCGCGCTCTATGGCAGGGACTGGCACAGCTTGGCGCCTTTGCGATGCGCATCCCGGAAGACGCTGGCGGCATGGACCTTGGCCTGTTCGATGCCGCGCTGCTCATGGAAGAGGCGGGGCGGACGCTTGTCTCCGGTCCTCTGGCTGAAGCCCTGGTGGCGGCGCGGCTGCTTGGACAATTCGGTGGGCAGGACGCCTTGCTGGAGCAGGTGATCAGCGGCGAGGCGGTGGTCACCATCGCCATGTTCGATGCCGCGTCCAGGCCGAGACAGTGGATCGCCGGCGGGCCCGTTGCGGATGGGGTGGTCGCCCGGTGGGGCTCCGATATCGTGCTCGTGCGCCCGGCCGATGCAACGGCTGAGCCGAACCTGGCGACCACGCCGATCGGCGAAATCAATCTCATGCAGGGCGAGCGTGTCGTCCTGGGCTCCGGCGACGAGGCGCTTGGCCACTTCGCTGCCGCGATCGAGGAGTGGAAGCTCTACATGGCGGTCGCGCTATCCGGGATCGGTCGGCAGGCGCTCACGATGGCGGCCGTCTATGCGGGTGAGCGAAAGGCTTTCGGCCAGCTTATCGGCACGTTCCAAGGCATTTCGCACCCGCTGGCTGACCTCTTGTGCGATGTGGATGGAGCCAAGTTTCTCGCATGGAAAGCCATCCGCGATATATTCGATCACTCGGACGAGGCCGGCGCGACGGTCTCTCTTGCTTACTGGTACGCGTGCGATGCCGCCGCTCGCGCAGTCGCTCAGGGACTGCACACCTTCGGTGGGTACGGTCTTTCGAACGAGTACGACATTCACCTCTACAACCTACGGGCAAAGGCTTGGCCGCTGGTCGCCGGCGATCCGCAGCTCGCGTTGGAGGAAGCCGGCAGGCGGCTCTATGCAGGAGAACGCGCAGAGCTTCCCGCATCGGGCGAAGTACCTCTCGACTTCGATCTTGGCGAAGAAGCGCATCAGGTCTGCCAGGAGATCGCGGAACTGTTCGCGACCAAGGTGACCCCCGAGCAGAAGGCCAGGTTCCACTACTCCTGGGAGGGCTACGTACCCGAGGTTCACAAGATGCTGGCGCAGCACAGCCTGCTGTTCCCCGGGTTACCCCAGCACCTGTCGGGGCGTAACATCACGCCGTATGCGCGGATCGCTGCCATGGGCGAAATGGAGCGCCAGGGCTACAACACGCCAGGCGCGAACGTGGCGGCCATGGTCGCCATGATGATCGACAAGTACGGCTCCGATGAATTGAAGGCCGAAGTGCTCCCCCGGATTGTCGGTGGCGACGTGCTGTGCTCACTCGGCTACTCCGAACCATCCTGCGGATCGGACGTGTTCGCAGCGCAATGCAAGGCTACGCAGCTGGAGGATGGTTCCTGGCGCATCGACGGCACGAAGATGTGGACCAGCGGCGCCAATCTCGCGAGCTATGTCCTGATGCTCGCCCGCACGAACCCGGATGTGCCGAAGCACAAGGGCCTGACGATGTTCATCGTGCCTTTGAAGACGGAAGGCGTCACGGTTCAGGCCGTCCACACCTTTCAGGACGAGAGGACGAACATCACGTTCTACGATGGTGTGGTCATACCCGACAGCTGGCGCCTCGGGGAGATCGACGGCGGCGTAAAGACGATGAGCGCGGCGCTGGAACTCGAGCATGGAGGCGGCTTCTCCAAGGTCATGAAGGCCATGATCGAGGCGGCCGAGGAACTGTCCCGGGAAATGGGCCTTGCGCAGGAGGTGCGTACGCAGTGCCGTCTGGCGCGCAGCGTTGCCCATCTTTGGATTTCGGATATGCTCACCTACCGCTCTCAGTGGGCCAGCGTGGAGAAGAAACCGAACCATGGCTTCGGCCCGATGGCGAAAATGTATTCATCCGAGAAGTTCCTCAGCGACAGCCGGGATCTTCTCGACCTGACCGCCCCGCTATCGCTGTCGAAGCGCCAAGGACCTGCCGGCTTCCTCAACCAGTGCTATCGCCATGCAGCCGGAACCACGATCTACGGCGGCACCAGCGAAGTGCACCGCTCGATGGTGGCCGAGCGGGGACTTGGTCTGCCCCGGACCCGTGGTTGAGGAGAGAACAATGACTGACGAAGCGCCTCACCTCCTGACCGAGGAAACCGACGGCATCCTCATCGCCACACTCAACAGGCCGGATAAGCTCAATGCGATCAGCCGCCAGATGATGGATCTGCTGACAGCAGCCGTGCTTCGCTTTCGCGATACGCCCGAGCTGAAGGTCATGCTCATCCGCTCGACCGGTCGATATTTCAGCTCGGGGGCAGATCTTCGGGGCGGCAATCAGAACATCATCGCTCCCGTCTACAATTCCTCCAGCGCGCGCGGCATCCGCGAGAACCACCGGCTCAACCTCAACAACATGCAGCAGTTGTGGGACGAGATGGAGCACATCGAGAAGCCGATCGTCGTTGCCCATCACGCGATGTGCGTGGGTGGCGGGCTGGAGATGAGCCTCTCGTGCGATTTCAGGCTCGCCGCGAGGAGCGCCGCTTACGCTTTTCCGGAGGGGCTCTTTGGCGTCCTTCCGGCCTCCGGCGGCGTCTCGCGCCTCACCCGCCTGTGCGGCCCGCACTGGGCCCGATGGCTCATAATGGCCAACAAGCCAGCAAATGCGGAAATGGCGTTCACGATGGGCCTCGTCCATCAGGTGTACGAGGATGAAACGTTCGAGGCTGAAGTTACCGACTTCTGCCGCCATTTGGCGAAACAGAATGGCGAGCAGATGGGCGCGGCAAAGGTTGCGATAGACTTGTGCGCCGAAGTGGGTCGGGATTCCTCTCGCCACGTCGAGCGTATGGCCAACAGCGCCCTGATGCTGAACCCGGACTACATTCGAGGTATGGAGGAATATCTCAAGACTGTGGGCGGCAAGGCCAAGTAACCCGCACTGCGATGAAGCAGCAGGTCGCCAGCCGAGGTGCGGCCGCCTCCCGGTCAGGCGTTGCCTTCAAGGTCTGAACGGCTTTCGGATCGAGCATCGCTGATCGCCATCTGCACCAGACGAGCACCGGGAACCAGGTAGCGGTCCTCACTAAGCTCGGGCTCAATACCGACCAGCCTGCGCAGCTCCGGGTTGGTCACGATCGTAACGGACCGCTCGATGGCAATCATCAGGATGGTTGCCATCGATGTATGCGGGCCCAGCCCTATGGGCTCCTCGCTCATCTGCCGTACAAGCAGAGCGACGACAGGCCGGCTGCTCCTGATCCTGTGCGCCACCATCTGCACATCGTGCTGATCCGCCAGTGCGTTGCGCAGATGGAGCAATCGGGAATGGCGCAGCCAAAAGCCATGATAGGCCACCACGAATTTTTGACACCATTCGAACAGTTCGTCGTCGGGCCAAGGCTGGCGCAGAACACAAAGGTAATCATCCTCTGCCGTGGCCATTACGGGCTCGAGAACGGCCAGAAGCAGTTCGGTCATGCCAGGAAAGTAGTTGTAAACCGAAGTCATGCCCAGGGCAGCGTGACGAGCCACCCGGGCCAGTGTCACAGGCTGCTCATCGGCTTCTATCAGGTCCATAGCGGCCGCGAGGATCCGCTCTCTCGTGACACGTCCTTTGCGCCCCAGCCGCTGCCCGTTCAGATTGTGACTGATACCCGCGCATGCGCTGCTCACCGCCGCGGCAAGCGACGGTGGCAGGCAAGCCAAGTGGTCCGTCTCGACGGCCCCCTCGAGCATCAAGGTCAGGCGGGTTCAACCTGACCGACGGGCCACGCCAGCATCTTCACGTCGGTATATTCCTCAATGCCCTCAAGCCCCCACTCGCGGCCCATGCCGCTGGCCTTGAAGCCGCCGAACGGGATGTCGCCCGCGATGCACATGCCGTTGTTGACGCTCATCGAGCCGGTCCGCACGCGCCGTGCGATGTTGATGGCGCGGTCATGGCTGCCGGAGACGCCGCCCGACAGGCCGTAGGAACTTTCATTGGCGATGCGAATGGCGTCCTCATCGTCCTCGAAAGGTATGACGACCAGCACCGGACCGAAGATCTCTTCCTGTGCAATACGCATGTCGTTGGCGACATCAACGAAGCACGTCGGCTCCACAAAGAAACCGCCGCCCTTGTCGGAACGTATCTTGCCGCCCGCCAGCAACGTGGCACCTTCTTCCAGCCCGAGATCAATGTAGCTCTTGACCCGCTCCATCTGCCGCTTCGAGACGACGGGCCCCATGATGTGCGCCGGTTCTTCGACGTTGCCCCAATTGTCGCCGAAATTGGCGTAAGCGCCCTTGAGGATCGCCTTGGCTTCTTCGTACCGGCTCCTAGGCACCAGGAGGCGCGACTGCACCGCGCAGCCCTGGCCTGCGTGGAAGACCAGCATGGTCATGGCAACATCCATGGTGAAGTTCGGCGCATCATCGAGCACGATCTTCGCCGACTTGCCGCCGAGTTCGAGGAACACGCGCTTCAGGGTCGCGGCTCCCTGCTCCATGATCCGCTTGCCAACCCCGGTGGAGCCGGTGAAAGAGATCAGGTCGACCCGTGGGTCGGTGACCAGCATTTCTCCGGCCAAGGCCGGATCGGCGCCGAACACGACGTTGATCACGCCATCCGGGAAGCCGGCTTCCGCCGCCAGTTCACCAAAGATCGCACCCATTCCCGGCGTGTTCGGCGCCGGCTTAAGAATGACCGTGCAGCCCGCCAGCAGCGCGGCAACGATCTTGCCGATGTTGACGTAGAGGGGCACGTTCCAAGGCGTTATGGCGCCGACGACACCAACAGCCTCGCGCACACCGACGCGCTTGTGGACCATGCCGAAAGCGGCTTTCTCGCCGTAATCCTTCTCCCATTCGAGCTTGTCGAAGACGATCATGTAATCGTCCCAGCCGTCGAGAGCCATATCCACGTGAGCGCGGCCTACCGCGCCCTGCGCCGCCCCCGCCTCATGGATCGCGAGTTGGCCGAGACGTTGCCGTTCGCGCTCGAACAGTGCGCGGTACTTCTTCACCAGAGCGACCCGTTTTTCGATGTTCGTGGACCAGTCCGTCGTATCGAACGCGCGGCGGGCTGCGGCAATCGCCTCGTTCACGTCATCGGCCGAGGCGTCTGCCGCCTTTCCCACCGGCTCACCGGTCCAAGGGCTGATGACATCGAAGGTCGCGCCTCCGGCAGCGTCCCGCAGTTTGCCGTCGATGTAGAGCTGGGCGTCAGGAAGAGTAGTCATCGTTTCGTCCTTGGCGAGTAACAGAAGGTCAGGCGCGGCGAGCGCCGATCGAGACATGGCTCACGCGCACGTCTGCCGGCAGGTCGATGACAGCGCGGAAGATGCCCGTGGCCGATGCGGAATGGGACACGGGGCGCGCCTGAAGATCCAGGCCCTTCTTCGCGCATCCCACGTGAAAGCGCATGGCCGCATCGCGATCCCACCCCGGTGCTGACTTGGCCTCGTCGTACATGGGGCCTGCGCGAAGGAGCGCCACACGGATCCCCGCCTCCTCGAGCTCGGCTTCCAGCGCGGTCGTGAACATCTCGAGGCCGGCTTTGCTGGATTGGTAGAGCGAAAGCATCACGAAGGGCACGGCGATGGATTCGCTGCCAACATTGATGATGAGCCCGCCTTTTTCCATCATCGGAATGGCCGCGCGGCAGCAGTAGATCGGGCCCTTGAGATTCGTGTCGATGATGCCGGAAATCTGTTCGTCCGTGGCTTCCGCCACGGTGAACGGCTCATAAATACCGGCATTGTTGATGAGGATATCGATCTTCGGATGCGTTCCTGCAATCTGCGTGAAGGCGGTTCGGACGGAGGCCGGGTCGGACACGTCGCACTCGACCGCCATCGCAGGCGCGCCTAGCTCATCGGCAAGGGCCTGTACCTTGGACAGGGTGCGTCCCAGCAGAATGACCGTCTCACCCTCACTCGCGAAACGCTGCGCAAGCGCCCTGCCGAGGCCGGCACCTGCACCCGTAATGACGATGGTCTTGCCCACGCTTCCTCCACTCCCGCCGCCTGCTGGATGCAGGTCGGTTGCTTCGTCGTCATCATAGCGGCTTGCTGGAATACCGCCTATCGCGACCACGATGGATAAGGCCGACACTTCTGCCTGGCGCTCCGGCGATGAAGCACGATCCCGGGACGTAGCCTGCTGTCTTTACCGGTGAGCGGGAGGCCCTTTTCCTGAAACTAATTCCCAGGCCTGTCGATCTCCAGAATTAGGCGGGTCAGCGTCTGTTCGGCGATCTTCCACCCATCGGGAGTGCGGATGCAGACCTCATGGTAGTGGCCGTAGCCGGTGAGAGCGAAATCGTCCTTGATGACGCGGTCCTGCATCGCCCACACACCGACGGCCCTGTCGCCGTCGATCTCAATCTGTGGCGAGTGGACCTGATGCGCGGTCCTGGCCCCTGCCAGCGAGGTGCGGATCTGATCCACGAAGCGGTCGCGCCCCTGCTCCAGCGTGCCGCCGCTTGCCGTCGTGTCGAGGATGCAGTCATCTGTAAACAAATCGCGCCATCGCTCCCAGTCCTTGGTATCAAGGAATAGGCAGTAAGCGGCTCTCAGGTTGCAGATGGCAAGCCAGTCAGCGAAGTTCGCGGCCTCGGGCATGGTCAGGCGTCAGCCAGCCGCTCGGCCGCGAGCTTCCGCAGTTCTGCCGTCTTGATCTTGGAGCTTCCGGTCGTCTGCAGTTCCTCTTCGTCAACGAACAGGATGCGGCGCGGCAGCTTGTAGCTCGCAAGCTTTTGCCTGGCGAAATCGCGGATCGAGTCCGGATCAGGGCGCATGCCCTCTACAGGAACGATGCACGAGACGACGAGTTCTCCCAGCAGTTCATCGGGGACTCCGACGGTCTGCGACACCTTCACCTCCGGATGCGCTCTAATGACCTCGTCTATTTCCAGCGGAGAGACATTCGCGCCGCCAGTCTTGATGATGTCGTTGAGGCGGCCTTCCCAGAAAAGACGCCCCTGATCGTCAAGATACCCCCCATCCGCCGTGCGCAGGAAACCATCTTCGTCGAGCGTCTCGTCCAACGGGATGCCGAGGTAGCCCAGCATCAACGTGGGGCCTTTCACGGCGATCTCGCCCCGCTCTCCCAGAGGCATGGTCGCGCCGCTCAGCGGGTCAACGATCTTGATCGTCGAGCCTGCCGTTGGAATGCCGTGGGACTTGCCGGCGATTTCCTCGGGTGTTCCCGAAGCAAACACGGATATGAGCGTAAACGTCTCGGTGTTGCCGTAGGCCTGCCCGGGCTCGACCCATTCGCTGCGGACCGTCGGCTGTCGCGAGATCCGCTGGTTTCTGCAGACATAGACCAGTGACGACAGGTCCACGTCGCGGTAGTTATGCGCGGCTTCAAGCTGCGCCCACTGATGCGGCCATGCCAGCGCCATGTTGGCGCGCTCCTTCTCCATCAGGTCGAGCGCCTCGGCAGCATCAAACCAGCGCTGGAGCACCAGCGTCCCTCCACGAGACAGCGTGCCGCCAAGGGCCATCGTGAAGTTGCCGGACCAGAAGAAGCCGTTTGCAGACCAGGTCCGGGCCGGAAGATCGTCACGGATGGCATACCACTGCGGCCAGCGCCAAAGCTGAAGGCACACGCCGCGGTGAGCGCTAAGGATGCCCTTCGCCTTGCCTGTGGAGCCCGAAGAGAACAGAAGGATGCCGGGGTCCGATGGCGCGACGGCATCGCTAGCGGCCAGGACGAGGCTTTCGGCCACATGCGCGCCGCGTGCAAGAAAGGCTCCGTAACCCTCGATCATGCCAAGTGGCGTCTCGTAGTCGACCATCGCAGCATAACGGAGGAACGGGAACTTCGCCGAAGCCAGTTCGCCGGGCTGCGCCGCAAGCGCCTCTGGCTCGAGGTCGGCCAGCATTTGCGCGAAGTCCTTCTTGAGGACGGTCCGCTCCAACAGGAGCACGGAGACACCGGAGGCCTTGAGAACGACCTCAAGTTCGGTCGGTGTAAAGAAGGTGCTGATCGGCGTCGCGATGCAGCCGGCAAGCGCTGCGCCGAACACGGCGGACAAAAATTCATGCCGATTGGTCATGAGCACGCCAATGCGGGTCCCCTTGGCGGTGCCCAGAGCGATCAGAGATTTGGCTACCTCCATCGAACGCGCGTAGAGCTCATCATAGCTCCAACGAACGACCTTTTCCGGCAGGTGAATCACTGCCGCTTCGCGCGGGCCATACCGCTCGGCGATCTCACGAAGATAACCGCCCAGCGTCAGGGCCCCGATGCCCTGCTCTTCCGAAAGGGGAATGCCGTGGACCACGGACAGTCCGTCCACCACCTTGACCGAACCCGTCATGCCCATCCTCATACTCGAAAAGGGGGCGATCCTGCGCCGCCCCTGTCTTCAGGCGTTCACGTCTACGATGAAGCGGCCCTTGACCTCGCCCGACATGAACTTCCTGGCAGCGTCGACAGCATCGCTCAAACCGATGGTCTGGCCGATGGCTTCCAGGGCGGCAGGGTCGAGGTCCTTCGCCAGCCGCTCCCACGCCTTCAGACGCTTCTTCTTGGGTGCCATGACGCTGTCGATGCCGAGCAGAGCCACGCCGCGCAGAATGAACGGCATCACCGTGGCGGGAAAATCGGCACCCTGCGCGAGGCCACAGGCAGCAACCGCGCCGCCGTACTTCGTCTGGGCGCAAGCGTTCGCAAGCGTGAAGCTGCCGGCAGTGTCGATGACACCGGCCCAGCGTTCCTTTTGCAGGGGCTTGCCCTTCTCCGCCAGTTCGGCGCGATCCATGACAGTCTCGGCGCCAAGGCCCTTGAGGTAATCGACCTCCCCGGGTTTGCCAGTGAGAGCGACCACCGAATAACCAAGCTTCTTGAGGATCGCGATTGCGACGGAACCGACGCCGCCAGTCGCACCGGTCACCAGGATTTCGCCCTTGTCAGGGGTCACGCCCCAATCCACGAGTGCATCGACGCACAGCGCTGCGGTATAGCCGGCAGTGCCGATGGCCATAGCCTGTTCGGGTGTAAAGGCGGAGGGCAGAGGCACCAGCCAGTCACCCTTCAGACGCGCCTTCTGAGCAAGACCGCCCCAGTGGCCCTCCCCGACGCCCCAGCCGTTGAGGACGACCGTATCACCGACTTTCCAATCCGCATGACTGCTGTCCGTCACCGTTCCGACGAGATCGATACCCGGCACCATCGGGAACTTGCGCACCACGGGCGAGCTACCCGTGATCGCCAGGCCATCCTTGAAGTTCAGGGTCGAGTAGGCGACATCGACGGTGACATCACCTTCCGGCAGGGCACTTTCGTCCAACTGCTGAAGGCCGACGGACTGGCCATCCTCGGTCTTGTCGATCACGATAGCGGAAAACATGACTTGAGACTCCCTCATCGCCCGCAGGGGGCGAACACGCCTGCCCTGCTGCGGGTTTACCACCCCTTGCGTCAATGGTACGCGAGTATGGCATCGCGGAGGCGAATAAAGGAAGGAGTCAGGGCCGCCCGGCGTCCTCCCCGGCCGCCAGCCGCTCGGCGACCTCTGGGAAGCGCGATGCGTTCATCGAACCGTACATGGACAGCCGCAGGATTTCGCGGCTGAAGCGCTTCGACAGCGCCTGACGCTCGTCGTCGTCGGCCGCATGGGCCCGTGCGAAGATCGGCCAGAAGAACACGCCGGCAAGATTGAGGACCGAAAGCACCTCGGCGTCGACGCCGGGCATTGCCAGTCTGGTGTTGGCGAAGCGCTGCAAAGACCCGGAATATTCGCGCCAGAAAGGGTCTTGGCTCGGGTCCGGCGAGGCTAGGACCTGCTGCAGCCAAACACGGCAGATCTCCGGATTGTCCATGGCGAAGCCGCACAGGCGATCCGTGAGATCAGCGGTATCGACTTCCTCCACGCGCCGCTCCCCGACGGTGGCAGGGTCTCCGAAAACGGCGCGGAACAGCTTGTCCGACACCCACTCGATCGTGGCCTCAATCAGCTTCTCGCGCGTTTCGAAATGCTGGTAGGCCGTGCCGCGATTGACGCCCGCAAGATGTGCGACCGCCGAAAGGCTGACCCCCTCCAGACCGTCCTTGGCCAGGAGGTTGCTGGCGGCCTCCAGGATCGTCTCGCGCGTCGCGATCGGATCCCTCACCCGGCGCCTGGTCCTTGCTTCCATTACTGTCCCTTAATACCCGAAAGGCGTTGCCCTATAATGAGGGTAGCACTGAACAGCAATGTTGACCGGGCGCGTGAACCGCCGAGCCTTTCAAGATATCGTGCTCCCGACACCCCCGCCCCTGACGCGCCAAGGGCCGAAATGGGACGGTGATAGAGGTCAGGCCAGCACCGAAACCTCGCGCAGCACCATCTCGGCGTGCTCTTTTCGGCAGATCAGCAGGTCGGGCATGTAGACGTCCTGCTGGTTGTACACGAGCGGCGATCCATCGATCCGCGACACATGGAGCCCCCATCCAATCGCGACGGCGGCCGGCGCGCAACTATCCCACTCGTACTGACCGCCCGAATGCAGATAGATGTCCGCCTGCCCCAGCAGGATCGCCATCGCCTTGGCACCCGCCGATCCCATCGGCACCAGTTCTGCGTCAAGCGTTTGGGCAACGCTGGTCGCCTCTTTGGCGGGACGGGTGCGGCTGACCACCATGCGCAACTTTTCCGGGGCGGGGGGTATCTGGCCGGGCTGATCGGAGCGCAGCACGAGGTCCGCGCCCGGCAGCGCCACGGCGCCCAGAACCGGAACGCCGTCCACCGCAAGGCCGACATGAACCGCCCAGTCAGTCCGCTCCTCGCCATACTCACGCGTGCCATCCACCGGATCCACGATCCAGACGCGGCTCTTGTCCAGCCGCTCCGGGTTGTCCTTTTCCTCTTCGGAGAGGAGGCCGTCCTCGGGACGCTGCTCGCGCAGGGCATGGCACAGGAACTGGTTCGCCGTCTGGTCCCCGGCCTTGCCCAGCGCCTTCCCGCTGAACAGACCGGACTGGCGCACGTTCAGCAGTATCCTGCCCGCTTCTACTGCCAGCTTTGCGGCAAGATCCCCATCATCCAGCGGCATCAGGCGTCTCCCAGGAGTGTGTTGACGATGAGTTCCGCCGCTTCCTCGGGCGAAAGGACAGTCGTGTCGATGCGGACTTCCGGATTGCGCGGCGCCTCGTAGGGGCTGTCGATGCCGGTGAAGTTCTTAAGTTCGCCGGACCGCGCCTTCTTGTAGAGCCCCTTGACGTCGCGCGCTTCGGCAACCTTCAGCGGGGTGTCGATGAACACCTCTATGAACTCGCCGTCTGGCAGCATGCCACGCACCATCTCGCGATCGGCCTGGAACGGTGAGATGAACGCCGTGATGACGATGAGCCCGGCATCGGTCATCAGCTTCGAGACCTCGCCCACGCGGCGGATGTTCTCGATGCGGTCGGCCTCGGTGAACCCGAGATCCTTGTTCAGGCCATGACGTACGTTGTCGCCGTCGAGCAGGAACGTGTGCCGGTTCATCCGGTGCAGCTTCTTCTCGACGAGATTGGCGATCGTCGACTTGCCCGATCCCGAAAGCCCCGTGAACCACAACACGGCAGGCTTCTGGTTCTTCAGCTTGGCGTGCTGTGTCCGGTCAATGTCAACAGCCTGCCAGTGGACATTCTGCGAACGGCGCAGCGAGAAGTTGAGCATGCCGGCCGCCACGGTGGCGTTCGTCATCTTGTCGATCAGGATGAACCCGCCCAGCGCGCGGTTCTCAGCATAAGGTTCGAAGACGATCGGCTTGTCCGCAGTCACTTCCGCAACGCCGATGGCGTTAAGGTCGAGCGTCTTGGCTGCCATGTGCTCCATGGTGTTGACGTTGACCGTGTACTTGGGCTCTGCGACCGTGGCCGAGACCATCTGCGTGCCCAGCTTCAGCCAGTATGCCCGCCCCGGAATAAGGGCCTCGTCCGCCATCCACACGATGGTGGATTCGAACTGGTCGGCTGTCTGCGGCGGATTGTCCGCTATGGCGATGACGGAGCCGCGCGAGCAGTCGATCTCGTCTTCGAAGCAGACCGTGACCGACTGACCGGCGACCGCCTCCTCAAGGTCACCGTCGAACGTGACGATGCGGGTGATGCTGCTGGTCTTGCCCGAAGGAAGGACGCGGATCTTGTCCCCGGGCTTCACCGAGCCTGTGGAGATGAGCCCTGAAAACCCCCGAAAATCCAGATTCGGGCGGTTTACCCACTGAACGGGCAGACGGAACGGCTTGTCCGCATCGACGGAGGACAGGACCTCCACCGTCTCCAGATGCTCCACCAGCGTCGGCCCGGCGTACCAGGGCGTGTTGGCCGACAGCGAAGTTATGTTGTCGCCTTTGAAGCCGGAGATCGGCATCGCGGTGAAACTTTCGATGCCGATCGATTTCGCAAATTCGGCATAGTCCTTGACGATACCGTCGAACACGGCCTGATCGTAGTCGACAAGATCCATCTTGTTCACGGCCAGAACGATGTTCTTGATGCCGATCAGATGGCAGAGATACGAATGCCGTCGCGTCTGCACCAGGACACCTTTGCGGGCGTCGATCAGTATCACCGCGAGGTCTGCCGTCGATGCGCCGGTCACCATGTTGCGGGTGTACTGCTCGTGGCCAGGGCAGTCGGCGACGATGAACTTGCGCTTTTCGGTGTTGAAGAAGCGGTACGCAACATCGATGGTGATGCCCTGCTCGCGCTCGGCAGCCAAGCCATCGACCAGAAGCGCAAAGTCGATTTCCTGCCCCTGGGTGCCCACCTTCTTGGAGTCGGCCGTCAGCGCGTCGAGCTGATCCTCGAAGATCATTTTGGAATCGTAGAGCAGGCGTCCGATCAGGGTCGACTTGCCGTCATCCACGCTGCCGCAGGTGATGAAGCGCAGCATCGTCTTGTGTTCATGCTGGACAAGATATGCGTCAATGTCCTCAGCGATCAGCGTGTCTGTCACGTAGACCGCTTCCCTGGTATCGATGTCCGCCATCAGAAGTACCCCTGCTGCTTCTTGACTTCCATACCGGCCCCGCCGGCATCCTTGTCGATCGCCCGGCCCTGCCGCTCAGACGTTGTGGTGAGCAGCGTCTCCTGGATCACCTCGGGAAGCGTCTTCGCCTCGCTTTCGACCGCGCCTGTGAGTGGATAGCAGCCGAGGGTGCGGAAGCGGATGGACCGGAGCACGGGTCGCTCATCGGGTTGCAGCGGAAAGCGGTCGTCGTCGACCATGAGCAGCATCCCGTCGCGTTCCACCGTCGGCCGCTTATCGGCAAAGTAGAGCGGAACGATCGGAATGTCGTTGAGGTGAATGTACTGCCAGATATCGAGCTCGGTCCAGTTGGAGATCGGGAACACCCGGATCGATTCGCCGCGCGCCTTGCGGGCGTTGTAGAGATTCCAGAGTTCGGGCCGCTGGTTCTTGGGATCCCAGCCATGAGAAGAGGTCCGGAACGAGAAAATCCGCTCCTTCGCCCGGCTCTTCTCCTCGTCCCGGCGAGCGCCTCCAAAAGCGGCGTCGAAGCCGTACTTGTCGAGCGCCTGCTTCAAGCCCTCAGTCTTCCACATATCCGTGTGAAGCGCGCCATGTTCGAAGGGATTGATGCCCTGTTCGATCGCTTCCGGATTCTGGTAGACGAGCAGGTCCATCCCGCTCTCCCGCGCCATCTTGTCCCGCAGGTCGTACATCGCCTTGAACTTCCACGTCGTATCGACATGAAGAAGTGGGAACGGCGGTGGCGAAGGATAGAAGGCCTTCCGCGCAAGGTGCAGCATGACGGCACTGTCCTTGCCCACCGAATAGAGCATCACCGGCTTTTCCGCTTCGGCGACAACTTCTCGTATAATGTGGATGGATTCAGCCTCGAGCCGCTCGAGGTGTGTGAGGGTCTTCATCACAGCTCCCTTTGATCGCTCCCTGTACGGGACAGGCACCTTCATATCAGGCACGAATCACTCTTTGCAGGGATGACTCCGGGGGGAACCTCCCATATGGGAGTGAGACTATGCTGACCTCTTCCGATGAAACCGATCTGTTACTCCCGTTGATCCGGGGGATCGTCGATAGCGCGCAGCTTACCGAGTTCCTCCAGCGCCTGCGCCGCCGTACGGAAGCGGAGCATGTAAGTATCGTGTTGAGGAAGGGCGAAGGTCAGCACGGGGGGATCAAAGACTTTCATGCCGGCCAGGATCTGAGGACAGATCTACGCGGGAGCGATCCTTTCGCCATGCACGCTCTGGAGCGCATCCATTACGACCGGTTGAGGCCGGGCCGGGTCTACAGCGTGGGCGAATTCGTGGACCACGACCCGGTCTTCCGGGCCGAACGCATGGCCAAGATGGCGCGCCTCGGCATTACCGACGAACGCGTGGTGCGCCTTCCGCCCATCGACGGCACCGACGCGTGGCTCATTCTTGCGCGGGCACGCCCCTGCGAGGCCGCCGACAGCGCCATGCTCTCGTCGCTTGCTCCCTACGTCGAGGCGACGCTGCGCAGCTATGTCCAGCTTGAAGATCACCGCGTGCGGGCCAGCGTCAGCACGCAGGGTCTGGCGCGGAGCGCGACCGCGTGGATCATCTTCGACGCGGAGGCCCGGCTTCTGGCCATGGACCCTCGGCTCGATGCCTGGATACGGACCAATATTGGGTACGCCCCGCGTGTTGGCGAGCGGCTTCGCGATCTTGGAATTCAGGCGGAGCGAGACTTGGCGGCGGCAGCGGCGCTCTTCACCTCCGCTGCGGCACCGGCACCGCGCGCGGTCCTCCTGCATGAGCATCCGCGTCTGGAGGCGTTGCTCACCGCCACCACGGACATGCCCGAACCCTCCATGCTTGCTTTGTGTCGCCTGCCCAACGCGCGCACCCCAGCCAGCGTCGAGCGTCTTTCCAAGGTGTTCGACCTTCCGCCCCGGGAAGCGGAACTCGCGATCGCCCTTAACGAGGGGTTTTCCATCGCCGAAGCGGCCGAACGCATGGGCTTAACCGTGGAGACCGCGCGAAACTATTCCAAGCGGCTCTACACCAAGCTGGGCGTCCGGGGGCTGCCCGAACTGGTCCGTCTTGTCTGCGACAGCGTGGCAGTGATGGCCTGATCAGCCCCACAGGGCGTCCGCGGCGGCCAGCCCCTGTTCGCCTCGGCCACCGAGTTCCGCCGTCAGGAGCTTTAGGCGATAGGTCCACAGGTGAAGCGGGTGCTCCAGAGTCATGCCCATGCCACCCAGAAACTGGTGGTAATCGTAACAGACGCGCCGTGCCGCCTCCTGCGCGTGCAGCAACGCTAGCGCTGCGTCGCCCTGCTGGGCCGTGCCGGCCGCCCGAAGAGCCAGCCAGTAGACGCTGTTCGTCAGCACCTGATCTTCTGCGAGACGGTGGCGCATGCCCTGGAAGGTCGCGAGCGGGCGGCCAAACTGCTTGCGCTCGGACACATAGGTCACTGTACTTGCGAGCGCCGCGCCGAGCAGGCCCGCAGCCTCCGCTGCCATGGCCACTCGCCACAGTCGCAGCACTTCCGCCGCGTCCACTGTATGTGTCGTGAGCGTTTGGGGTGTCGTTTGAAGGAATGCCACCGGGTAGGCGTAGAGCGTATCCTCCTGTGCGGCGGCGATATGCTCCTCCTCCGCCGTGAAGCTGCGCACGCCGGACGGGCCGATGACGATGACGGTTGCACCGGGCCGCAGGAACCGCAAGGGCGCGCCCATGCGATCTTCCTCGACAAGGCAGATCGGCCGGGGGAGATCGGGGTCGACAAGCGGCCGAACGAAGGCCGACGCCGCCGCTTCCACCGCGAAAGGCAGGCGCGCCAGCTTTTCCACGACGAGCGCGGCTGTGACCGGCCCCAGTTCCTCCACGGCCATCACGTCAAGGAAGCCGTTCTCGATCAGCGCGGCGTCAAGTTCGGCATTTTCCAGCGCCAGGGAGACGTCGTGCAGCGGAACCCCGGCGTATGGCCGGGCGAGACTGTCAATGAAGTCCAGAACCTGCTGCTGGTCTTCGTTGAGCGAAAGCTGCATCAGCGCGATTCCCGTGGCAATTCCAGCACATCGCTGGCAATGATGTTGAGCTGGATTTCGGCGGAACCGGCAGCGACGCCGGCTACGATGCCGCGCTGGTGGTGCATCTTGAGGTACGACGATGCCCCTGCGAGCGCTTCGGGCAGGAATTCGATCACGAACTCGCACACCGCTCTTTCGGCCATGACCGTCGCGTAGCGGGCGGAACTGGATTCCGCCCCGATCGCCAGCCCGTCGACACGCTTCTGCACGACGGCGTAGTTCGCCGTCCCCGCGGCCTCGCAAAGGGCAGCGCACCGGGCAGCCTCGATCCGCACGGCTTCGCGGCGGAAACGCTCCTGCCCCTTCAGCATCTGCACCGCCCTGTCGAGAGCGGCCCGGGCGAGGGTGAAGCGCGGGATGCCCAGACGCTCATTGCGGAGCGAATAGGCGACGATCTCCCACGCCTGCCCTTCCCGGCCGAAGCGCGCGGTTTCGGGCACAGTCACATCGTCGAAGAAGACCTCGTGAATGTCCCCCTCTCCGATAAGGGAAGGGATCTGGCGCACCGTGATGCCAGGCGTATCCATCGGGACCAGAATGATGGTGATCCCCTTCTTCCGGTCGTCGCTGGTGCGCGTCAGAAGGAAGCAGGTGTCGGCCAGCCCGGCGTAGCTGGTCCAGATCTTCTGCCCATTGATGACATAGTGTCCGTCCGTCAGCACGGCGCGCGTGCGTAGCGAGGCGAGGTCGGACCCTGCGTCCGGTTCGGAAAAACCCTGGCACCACAGCGATTCCCCGCGCGTGATCGGCTCAAGGTAGCGGGCCTTCTGTTCCGGCGTCCCGTATCTCTCCAGCGTGGGACCGATCCAGTTGACGTTCATATACTGACCGCCGCGCGGCTCGCCGGCGATCCACATCTCCTCGGCGAGGATCTGCTGCTCCCATGGGCCCAGCCCCTCGCCTCCCATCTCGACCGGCCAATGAGGGAAGAGAATGCCTGCCTCGGCCAGCTTCACGCAAAACTCACGGGCGAAAGCGGTCAGCGCGGGAGACGCCGGCCCGTGTTCGGAGAACGTCTCCCAGTCATCCGGCAAGTTGGAAGCAAGGAAATCCCGGATCTTGTGCCGGAAAGCCTCCTGCTCGACAGTCCATTCGAATTGCATCGGGGCGGCGCCCTCCTCTTCTCAGCGCTTGGTTAGGCGCAGGAGGGGTGGCGCCACAACAGGCACCGGGACGCAATCGCGGGTGCGATTGCCGCTGGCCCTACTGGCGCAAAGCGTTGAGGGCAGCGGGTGCCACGTAGCGCGTGGTGGAAATGCCGCCGTCCACTGCAATCGTCTGTCCGGTCACGAAACCCGCTTCCTCGGAGGCGAGGAATGCAACCATGTTGCCGATGTCGGCAGCGGTGCAATCCCGTTGCAGCGGCGTCAGCTCATGGTTGCCACGTCGAAAGACATCGAGTTCCCAGAACGCGTCGGTCATTTCCGTGCGCACGACTGTCGGCGCGATGTAATTCGACCGTATTCCTCTTGCCCCATATTCCGCAGCAATCGTCTGCATGAGGCCGATCTGACCCGCTTTCACCATGGAGTAGGCGCCGCCACCCGGTGTTCCATAGATGCCCCAAGTGGATCCGATAAAGAGGATCGAGCTCCCCCCCTCCATCTTCGGCAACGCGGCGCGGCACAGACGAAACGGCGCGCGCAGTGAGATGCCGAGAACCTCGTCGAGCATCCCATCCGTGGTCTGGTCTACGGGACCGAAGTTGAAGGATCCTGCGTTGTTGACGAGCACATCCAGCCGTCCGAACCGGTCTATAGCGGCTTCCACGATACGGTCCGGCGCTTCGTCCGCGATGGCATCCGCCGCGATGAAATCGAAGGCGGCCGTTCCATCCAGTGCCGCCTTGAGGGTGGCCAGCTTCGCGGCATTGCGCCCGGTGCCCATCACCTTCACGCCGCGTGCTCCGAGCGCGCGCACGATCGCTTCTCCGATGCCGCCGGCCGCGCCGGTGACGACCGCTACTTTACCCTTCATGTCTCGCCCCTCCCCGTCATCCCAGAACGGGATGGCGTCCCTTGTCCTGTCAGATCGCGGCTTCCGCGCACGCTGTGTGAGGCGCCGTCCGCTGATTGAATGCCCGTTCGGCGATAGCATTGGCGGCCACATAACCAAAGGTCATCGCCGGCCCGATCGTGGCGCCGGCGCCGGGATAGGTGTCGCCGAAAGGAGAGGCGGCATTGTTGCCCGCTGCATAGAGGCCGGGGATCGCATTGCCGGCTCCATCCAGCACCCGCGCCTGCGCATCGCAGCGAAGCCCCCCCTTGGTGCCGAGATCGCCGTTGTTGATGGGCACGGCGTAGAAGGGAGCTGTATCGATCGGTCCCAGGTTCGGGTTCGGCGTTGAGGCCGGATCGCCGAACATCCGGTCATAGGCGTTCATCCCCCGTCCGAATTCGGGGTCGACGCCGGACGCCGCGTAGGCGTTCATGTTGGCGACGGTCCGTGCCACGGCGCCGACCGGCAGGCTTATCTTTCGCGCAAGGTCCTCGATTGTGTCTGACTTGAAGATATAGTGATCCCACCAATCGGCCGGGACCTTCCTTTCAGGCGTATGCACGGTCGGCATCAGGCCGCCTGCGCTGAACTTGCGGCGGAACTTCGCATCGAAGATCAGCCAGCACGGCATGTTGGCGCCGGTTTCGAGATGATCGCGCACCATCGCCTGCCCGAACTGGTCGTAGCCGCAGGCCTCGTCCACGAACCGGACGCCCCGGCGGTTGACGACGACACTCCACGGTCTGCCGACGTCGAAAGCGGCCTGATGTATCTCATGGAAGTTCGAAGCACCCTTCATCGGGAGCGTCATGGTCGGGATCCACCAGCCCTGCTCCGTATGCTCGGTGCTCGCACCGAGCTTCTCGGCGGCGATCAGCGCCTCTCCGCGGTTTCCGTCTTCCGGGGTGGAGGAGTGCCGGGTCAGCCCGGGAACGGGATAGAAGCGATCACGCAGTTCCTGGTTCCACTCGAACCCGCCTGCGGCCAGCACTACCCCATGGCGCGCTTCGAGGCTGTACCTTCGGCCGAAATTGGAGACTTCCAGCCCGGTCACCTCTCCCTGGTCGTTCACCAGCAAGCGCTCAAGCTTCGTCTCCAACCGGAGTTCGACCCCGCGTGCGAAGACCTGTTCATACGTTGCACCCATCAGCGCCGCCCCTTGCGTGAAGCGGCGATCCCGGTGCGAAATCCTGCGGGTTTGCCGGTCCAGCCAGTACCGACCGATCATCCTGCCCGCCACCGTGCGCCAGCCCTTCGATTGCATCATCAGGGCGAATGTCTCCGTCAGGTCCATGGCGTACCGTCCGAAGAGCTTGAAGCGGTTGTACTGCTCGCGCATCAGGGCGTAGCGCCTGTCGCCCAGCCGCCGGCCGTCGAAGGTGGGGACGAGCACCGAACGATCGGCACGCGCACCGGGGCAATCTGGAAAGTAATCCGGCCATGCCGCCGACAGGAACGACACGCCGGTCGATCTCAGGTACGCCAGCATCCTGGGCGCTTCGTCCACGTAGGCTTCCAGGCGATGCCGGTTCACCGGAACGCCGATCGTCGCGTCCAGGTACTGCAGCGCGCTGTCCCGCGTGTCATCGCCATTGCCGTCGAGGCCATGATTGGGGATCCACATGACGCCGCCCGATGTGGCGGATGTGCCGCCAAACTTCTGCGCCTGTTCCACGATCAGCACCTTCAGCCCGTGATCGGCGCTTCGCAGCGCTGCCATGGCGCCAGCAGCCCCGGATCCCACCACCACGACGTCGAAGCTCTCGGCAATGGTCACGCGCTGTCTCTCCCCGACCGATGATGCAGATCTTTCGTCGGGTTATCGCGCTCGCGGCTTGCGCTGGAAATGACCGCCGGGGTACTGCGGGTTGCTTGGCCCTGCTCTGGCAGAGGCGACGCGCTTGCGCGGCTCCGGCCGGCGACGCAGGCATGAAAGAAATGGGAGGATGAACGCGGTACCATGACCGACAAAGCATTCGCCGCGGTGGCAAGGCTCGAAGAGGTTCCCCAGGGAACCAAGAAGGTGGTCGAAGTGAACGGGATCAGCGTGATCCTCGTCGGCGCGAAGGATCGCATCTTCGCGATACGCAACTTGTGCAGCCACGCGTACGAAACGCTTGAGTGCGGCCGTGTGCGGGCCGGCTGGATATCCTGCCCAGTCCACGGAGCCCGCTTTGACTTGGAGACGGGCAATCCCATCAATCCGCCCGCTACGATGCCTATCGACACTTATGAGGTTCGGGTGACGGACGACGTCATCGAGGTGGCGGTCTAAGCCGCGATATCGCCTGCGCGTACCGCGGGTTCTGGACGAGTGTTCGGTCGGCATGCTTGGAGGTGTGCATGACTGACAAGCCCGATCTCGACGCGCTGCGCAGTGAAGTGCGCGCCTTCCTCGCCGCCGAGGCACCTGCCGACTGGCGCGATACCAGCCGCACCCAGGAGGACTTTGTCCGTACCCAGCGGGATTGGTTCGGCAAGCTGGTAAAGGCCGGTTACGCAATACCGCATTGGCCGGCCGCATTTCCCGGGGGCGGCCGGAGCCTTGCCGAACAGAAGGTGATCTACGAGGAACTGGCGAAAGCGGATTGCCCGCGCCTGCTGCTGTCGTTCGTCTCCACCTATCACGCCTTCGCGACCCTTCACGAGTGCGCGAGTACTGAACAGCAGGAGCGCTATCTCCCGCGCATCCTTGAAGGTGAGACCTGGTGCCAGGGTTTCTCGGAGCCGGGGGCCGGCTCGGATCTTGCGGCGATAAAGACGCGCGCGGAACGCAAGGGGGACATCTACGTCGTCAATGGCCAGAAGGTCTGGTCCACCATGGCCCAATTCGCGGACAAGTGCCTGCTCCTGGTCCGGACCTCCTCCGACGGCCCCAAGCAGGCCGGCATCACGTACCTGCTCATGGACATGCAGGCGCCCGGCGTCACTGTCCGTCCGATCCACCAGATCCAGGGCGACGAGGAGTTTGCCGAAATCTTCCTCGATAATGTGGAGATACCGGTTTCCGAGCGCGTGGGCGAAGAAGGCAAAGGGTGGGCCGTTGCGCAGGCCACCCTCGCCTCGGAACGCGGGCTGACACTGATGGAGCTTTCCTATCGCATGCGGGGCGCCTTGAGCCGTGTGGCGGAGCTGATCCGCGACCATGAGCATGAGGAAGACCGAGGCGTACTTCGCGACTTCGGGCATCTCGTGACGCAGGTGGACGCCGTCTGCGCCATAGCCGACCAGTTTCTCGACAACCGTATCAACGGTATCGAGCGTGTCGGCGACGCCTCCATCGTCAAGAACAGCTACAGCCGTGCGCTGAGGGCCTATTCCAAGCTTGGCCTGCGCCTTGGCGGGGTCGACGAGCAGTACATCGCGCCGATCACCTTCGGTGACCTCAACACCGGCAACTGGATGGCGGATTTCATGAACTCCTATGCGTGGACGATCGCCGGCGGCAGCGAGGAAGTGCAGCGCAACATCATCGCCGAACGCATGCTCGACATGCCCCGGGAACCCAAAGCCTGGGTGGCATAAGGACGTACTCTGGCATGATCGAACTGAACGAACTCACCGACGCCGCCCAGAAGGCCTTCCCGGCTGAAGCGCTCTCCCCCGGACGCGACGACAGCTGGCGGCTCGTAACGGAAATGGGCTGGCTGATCGTGCGCCTGCCCGAGGACGCCGGCGGCCTCGGCCTCGGGCGAGAGGCTTCAACGGCGATCCACTTCGAGATGGGCCGCGTACTGGCCACCACCCCTCTGATCCCCGCGCAACTGGGCCTTCAGGCTGTGCTGGCGAGCAGCATGGCGGGTCGCTCCGAGTGGGTCGAGCGGCTGGCAGGGGGCGCTTACGCTCCCTTGCACCTCCTTCCCGCAGCTCTGGAAGCCGCTGGCGACGGTACGCTTTCGGGCACGATCGGCGGCGTCTTCGATGCCGACATGGCGGCTGCCGTGGTGGCGAAGCTGCCGGGCGGCTACGCACTGGTGCCTGTGAATGCGGCCGGCGTGACGGTGCATGAACGGCCGATCTGGGATGCCAGCCGGCGCCTTTTCGATGTTGTGCTTGACGGCTACGAAGCCGATCCTGCGCTGATGCTCACCGATGCGGCGGGCGCGTCGGCGCTCCACGACACCCTTGCCTGCGAAGCGCATCTCGGCTTGGCGGCGGACTGTTTGGGAGCGGCGAACGCGGCCCTTGATCTGACGGTCGAGTACATGAAGATGCGCCGACAGTTCGATCGGCCGATCGCCATGTTCCAGGCCTTGAAGCACCGCGCCGCTGACATGAAAACCCAAGTGGCCGTGGCTGAGGCCCTGCTGTGGAGCGGGGTACGCGACGCGCAAGCCCCCGTCACCGCGTCCGCCGCGGCGAAGACGCTCGCTGCAGAAGTCTTCGCGTTTGTCACAGAGGAGGCGATCCAGCTGCACGGCGGCATTGGGCTGACGGAGGAACATCCCATCCACCGCTTCATGAAACGCGCCATGCTCAATCTGCAACTCTGCGGATCGCCGGACCTCTGGAACGAGAGGGTCGGACGCGAGGCTCTGGCTTTGCGCTAAGCCACCAGACCTGAGCTGGCTGAGCGACGATGTTGGCCCGCAACACAAAAGCGGGTCGAAACGTTGTGGGCATCATGGCCAAGACTCTGGGACACATCCGTGAGAACATCGTCCTCTATGGCGCATTCGCGGCTAATTTAGGCATAGCGATCGCCAAGTTCGCGGCGGCGGGAATAAGCGGCTCGTCCGCAATGGCGACCGAGGGGGTTCACTCCCTTGTGGACAGTGGCAACCAGGTGCTTCTTCTGTACGGACAGAAGCGCGGCAAGCGTGCACCTGACGCTGCCCACCCTTTCGGCTATGGACGAGAGCTGTATTTCTGGGCCTTTGTCGTTGCGATCCTGATCTTTGCGGGCGGTGCGGGGATCTCCGTTTACGAAGGCATCGTCCACATCCAGGATCCTCATCCTATCGACGACCCGACGCTCAGCTACATCGTGTTGGGAGCGGCCTTCCTGATGGAAGGCGCTTCATGGGCCATCGCCGTCAAGGAGTTCAGCGGCCGACTCGACGGTCAGGGCTGGTGGCAGGCGATACATCGTTCCAAGGATCCTGCCGGCTTCATCGTCCTTTTCGAAGACAGCGCCGCATTGCTCGGCCTGGTGATTGCTGCCGCCGGCATCTGGGCCAGCGGGTACTTCGCGGACGCCCGTCTTGACGGGGCGGCCTCCGTCGTGATCGGTCTGATCCTGGCCGCAGTCGCGGTACTCCTTGCACGTGAATCGAAAGGCCTTCTGATCGGCGAGGCGGCTGACCCGGCGCTCATCGCCAGTCTGCGGGCCCTGATGGATGACACCGCCTGCATCACCGCCGTCAATCATGTCCGCACGGTTCATACCGCGCCGAATTCCGTCTTCGTCGCCATCAGCGCCGATTTCGTCGACGAGCTTTCGATGGGCGAGGCCGAAACCGTGATCGAGGATCTGGAGGCGCGCATGAAAGCGCTCTCACCCAAAATCTCATCGATCTACATTCGTCCCGAGAAGCGGGAGCAGGCTGTCGTCGGCTGACTCCGCTGGCGCGGCAGCACACAACAGCGACAATGCGGCACCCCAGACCGCGCCGGAATGCCGCATGTCATGAACAAGGCCCGCAGGAACTGTGGCCTTGGGCTTTTACCCGATGGCGAGCAGGCGCTTCACTTCTGCCACAATCTCGGGCGGCTGGACCAGATAGGCGTCTTCCAGCTTCTTCGCGAAAGGCACGGCGCAGTAAGGCGCGCCCAGGCGGCCGACGGGCGTCTTCAGCTTGCCAAAGAGCTCCTCCTGCACGGTGGCGGCAATTTCCGCACCGGGGCCGAAGTTGCGACCCGCTTCGTGGACCACCAGCAGGCGCCCGGTCTTCTCTGCCGAGGCCAGGACCGTCTGTTTGTCCCAGGGCGAGATGGTCCGCAGGTCGACCACTTCGACGGACACGCCGGCCGCAGTCAGTTCCTCTACCGCCTGCATGACGGTAAACATCATCTGACCATACGATACGATTGTCAGGTCCGTTCCCGGCACCACAACGTTTGCCTTGCCGAGCGGAATGGCACCCTGATCGACCGGCACGTCCATCGGCACGAACAGCGTCTTGCCGCTTTCGACGATGATGACCGGATCGGGATCCTGGATGGCCGAAAGGTAAAGCCCCTTCATGTCGGCCGGCGTCCATGGGATGACGACCTTGATACCGGCCGTATGGGCAAACCATGCCTCGTAGAAGTCCGCATGCTGCCCGGCAGTCTGGTTGCCCGCACCGGTGAGGGTACGGATGACCAGTGGCACCTGGCTCTGGCCACCGGACATGAAGCGAAGCTTCGCGGCATGGTTCACGATCATGTCCATGGCAACGGTCGTGAAGTTCATCAGCATGATTTCGGCTACAGGCTTGTAGCCGGCCATGGCGGCGCCGATCGCGGCGCCCATGATCGCCTGCTCGGAAATCGGTGTCGAGCGAACCCGCATGGTCCCAAACCTGGTTGAAAGCCCGCGAGTGACGCCCACCACGCCGCCGCCTTCGTTGTCGGCGATGTCTTCACCCAGCACCAGCACCTTGGGATCGGCCTCCATGGCCTCCATCAGCGCGGCGTTGATGGCCTGCAGGCCATTCATCTTCACCGTCTCGACGACGGGAGCTTCAAGCGTTTCAGTGCTCATGCCGGTATCTCCTCGGCGAAGACGTCCCGACGCAGTTCGTCGTCGGACGGGTATTCACAGGCCATGGCGAACTCGATGGCGTCAGTGACCTCGGCTTCGATCCTGGTGGTCAGTTCATCAAGCTGCTCGGCGGTGGCGATGCCATCGTCGATAAGCTTCTGGCGAAAACGCGGGAGGGGGTCCGCGTCCATCGCCGCAGCCTTCTCCTCCTTCGACATGTAAGCGTCGTTGTCGCCAAAGACGTGACCCATGAAGCGGAAGGTCTTGCACTCCAGTAGGGTAGGCCCCTCACCCGCACGTGCGCGTTCGATGGCTGCGTGAGCATGAGCGTAGACGTCGAGCGGGTCGTTGCCGTCGACCGTGTAGCCCGGCATTCCGTACCCGATCGCCCGCTTCGAGATCAGATCGACGGCCGTACCGTTTTCGTAGCGCGTGTGTTCCGCGAAGCCGTTGTTCTGGCAGACGAAGATCACCGGCAGCTTCCACACGGAGGCGAGGTTCAGCGCTTCGTGGAACGCGCCGATGTTGCTGGCGCCATCGCCGAAGTAGGCGACCGTGACTTGCTTGGTACCGTCCAGAAGCGAAGCCCAGCCGAAACCATTCGCGATCGGCATCGATGAGCCGACGATGCCTGTGGTGACCATCACGCCCGTTTCCGGATGAGTGAGGTGCATGGGGCCGCCCTTGCCCTTGCACGTGCCGTCTACGCGGCCGCAAATCTCCGCCCAGAGAGGACGCAGCGGCATGTCTTTGGCGACCATGTCATGGATGCCGCGGTAGATCGTGCAGATCTTGTCGTCGTCGTTCAGAAGCACGGAAATGGCGGAAGGAATGCACTCCTGCCCGCGTGCGGAGTAGTACGGCGCCGTAATACGGCCGCGGCGGATCTGCTGCCGGGTGAAGTCATCGTTGCGTTCGATGCGGATCATCCGCCGGTAGATGTCGAGCTGGGTGGCGGCGTCGGGCTTGGCCCTGTTTTCTAAGGTCTGGCTCATG
This sequence comes from Novosphingobium panipatense, assembly GCF_900182875.1. NCBI lineage: Bacteria > Pseudomonadati > Pseudomonadota > Alphaproteobacteria > Sphingomonadales > Sphingomonadaceae > Novosphingobium > Novosphingobium panipatense. The sequence goes on along the minus strand of NZ_FXUI01000002.1, from coordinate 126,678 downwards.
GTTCCTCTCCGAGCGACTGTCGGTGCTGGGCTGGCGAAACATTGGTTCAAGCGAAGGGCCGCTGGCAAGGACAAGTCGGACCGCCCCTGCGGTATCGCCCGTCCGGTTGCTTCCGCCCGATCACTGCGGCGGCTTGACTTCATCTCTTCACGTCACGCCGCGTCCCGAAACGCTTCAGGCACTCACACCGGCCCGCCTTATGCACCGGCACACGGCAGTCTCCGCGATTTACGGCATCTGGTTTCCCAGACCTGCGGCATGCTTCGCGGCGATCCAGCCGAAGGTCATGGATGGCCCGACGCTCGCCCCCGCACCCGGATACACGCGGCCCATCGGGGAAGCGGTCGTGACGCCGCAGGCGTATAGCCCCTCGATCACGGAGCCGTCTTCGCGCAGCACACGCGAGTCGCAGTCGCAGACCACGCCGCCGTATGTGCCGACGTCCCCTGGGTAGACCGGAAACGCGTAGAACGGACCCTTCTCGATCGTGCCCATCGACTTGTTTGGCCCGTCAGTGAAAAACGGATCTCCCAGGAAGTTGTCATAAGCACGCTCTCCGCGCTGGAAATCCTCATCCCTGCCGCCCCGGACGAAGCCATTCCAACGGGAGACTGTTCCCTCGAGCGCATCCGCCGGCACGCCGATCTGTTCCGCGAGCGCCCGGACATCGTCGGCCCGGCGCATCCATCCTGACGCCAACCATTTGTCCATGTTCTTCTTCGCCATGCCTTTTCCAGCAACGGCGTACTTGTCCATGTACTGCTGGTCGAGGATCGCCCAACTCGGGATCGCCGGCACCGTGTGGTTGCGCACGAGCATGGTCTCGCAGAACTCTTCGTAAGATCCGCCCTCGTTCATGTACCGCACGCCCGACTGGTCGACCTGGATGGCGTGAGGCTTGGCGGTCGTGCTCTGCGTGCCCGGCTTCACGTAGTCGGTGTCCCAGCCCGGAGCCTCGGTCATCTGGAAACCGACCATCTGGTCCATCTGGGCAAGCCTGGCGCCCTGGCGTTCAAGCTCCCGGTGCATGTCGCCGGTGTCGGTTTCAATCCCGTTTGACCACTTCGACTGCGTGCCCGGCATGTACCTGTCGCGCATTGCCTGATTCATGGAAAAGCCGCCCGCGTTCATCAGTATGCCCAGCCGGGCACCGACGCGCCAGGGCCGCCCGTCTCTTACTGTAACCACCCCCGCAGCACGGCCATCATCCATGATGACTTCGCTGACAGGTGAATTCACGCGGATGTCGGCGGCTTCCTTCTGCAGCACGGCCTGGAGCATCCGCCCCTGGAGCGCCGCGCCAGCCGTGACCCAGTGTTTCCCCGTCAGCTTGCCGGCCACGAGCTTGAGCGCGATCTTGACGAAAGTCTTCTTGATCTCCCAGGAATGCTTCATGAATGGCAGCTTCATGCCGTCATCGAGACGCGCCGGCACCTCGAGGAAACCCTTGCGCAGCTTTGCCGCCCACTCCTTGCCCAGTTCGTTCTTGTCGAACGGCACTGCGGTGACGGTGCGGCTGGTCTTCACCCCACCGGGAAGCTCATCATAGTAGTCAGGCCAGAAACGTGAGCCACGCTCCATCCGAACGCCCTGGGCGATGATGAAGTCCAGCATCCTGGGAGCCTCCACCGCATAGGCGCGGCGCCGCTGCGGACTGGTGCCAGGCGAATCCGGACCATCCGGCACGACGGCATCCAGATAGCGGCAAGCCTGCTCCAGGCTATCTTCGCCGGCATCCATGAACCGGTTGCCCGGTATCCACATTACACCGCCGGACTTGCAGGTCGTGCCACCGACCCATTCCGCCTTTTCCAGAATGACGACCGACTTGCCGGCCTGCTTCATGAGCAGGGCGGACGCCATCGAGCCGGCTCCGCTGCCCACGACTACCCAGTCGAATGTCTCGTCGAACAGCTGTGTCATCGGCCTTCCCTCTCCCACCAGCCGCGCTGTCGCGCGTGCGCCGGGCAAGGTAGATCGGACTTCCTCCCATTTGGCAACGCGCGCCGCGCAGGTTTCGCCGGAGCGAAGGGTTGTGCCCTGACGAAGGTTTCAAGTGCCCGAGCGCGCCGCACCTCCTAAGACACATGCAAGAGGAGAGACACGATGACTGACGCCGCGCCTGCCCTGCTCGATCTGCAGACTATCGGCATGGAACGTGAAGGGCGGCTGCTGCGCATCACACTGAACCGGGCCGAAGCGCTGAACGCGGTCAATCTCCAGCTTCACGACGATCTTGCCGAAGCCATGTGGTTCGCCCAGGTCGACACCGGATCAGATGTCATCGTGCTTACCGGCGCGGGCCGCGCCTTCTCTGCCGGTGGGGACCTCGAGCATATCGAGCACAACGCCAGGAACCCGCACCTGTTCGATCACGAGACGCGGGTGGCGAAGCGGATCGTGACCACTTTGCTTGACATCGACAAGCCGGTCGTCTGCCGCATGAACGGCCATGCCGTCGGCCTCGGGGCCACCCTGGCGCTGCTGTGCGATGTGATCTTCGCGGCGGAAGGGGCAAAGATCGGGGATCCGCACGTCGGCCTTGGGCTGGTGGCGGGAGACGGCGGCGCTGTGATCTGGGCGCAGCGCATCGGCCTCACCCGGGCCAAGCAATACCTGCTGACGGGCGAACTGCTTACCGCGGCAAAGGCGGCGGAGATCGGCCTGATCAACGAGTGCGTGCCCGCGGCTGAACTGGATGCGAGGGTCGATGCTTTCTGCAGCAGGCTTCTGGAGGGAGCGATGGTGGCGATCCGGGCCACCAAGATCCTGACCAATCTGGAACTGAAGCGTCTGGCGACAGCGGTGATGGACGCAGGAATTGCTTATGAAAGCGTGTCCGTCCGTACGGCCGACCACCGGGAAGGCATCCAGGCGCTGAAGGAAAAGCGCAAGCCCAGGTTCATTGGTCGATGAGGAGCAGCCTGCCAGCAACTTAATCCGTGCCCACGGGTTTGAGGCGAGTACACCCCACTCCCGGAGACCCGTTCATGCCGCTCAAGGCGCTCCCGCTTAACTGCACCCTCAAGGCGGATACCGCCGAAGTATCCTCGACGGACGCAATGATCGAGGTGCTGCGTGACGCGTTCGTGAAACGCGGCGTGGAGGTCAGCGACACCGTCAGAGTGGCCTCTCTGGACATCAAGCCCGGCGTGTCATCCGACGAAGGCGCCGGCGACGCCTGGCCGGACCTTCGGCGCGAAATCCTTGAACATGACATTCTGATCTTTGGCGGACCAATCTGGATGGGCCAGATCGGCAGCATAGCCAAGCGCGTGCTGGAGCGGATGGACGCATTCCTGTCGGAGACGGACGACGAAGGCCACATGCCCAGCTTTGGCAAAGTCGCCGTCGCCGCCATCGTGGGGAACGAGGACGGAGCGCACTTCTCCTCCGCCCAATTATTCCAGGCTCTCAATGACGTCGGCTGGACGATACCGGCCGTCGCCGCGTGCTACTGGGTCGGGGAGGCGATGGGATCCACCGACTTCAAGGATCTCGACACGACACCCGAGAAGGTCGCCGATACGGCCAGGAAGGTGGCGGCGAATGCGGCGCACCTTGCCAGTCTGTTGGCAGGCGCACCTTATCCGCCGCAGGCGTGATCCTCAGGCAGGAACCACGCGTTCGCCGTGCTCGGTGAACAGTGCCGTGTAGCACGTGCCGAAATCCTGCGCGTCGCTCTGCGTGAGTTCCCCCGCCTGCGAGGCCGCACCGATCGCCCCAAGCAGTGCCATCGGATCGTCGGCCTCGATGTCATAGATGGCGAGGTACTCGTTGGTGTCGTTGCCCATGAGGCGCGCGGCTAGCTTGTAACGCTGAGCGCCTGCCATCCCGAACTTGTTCACCAGTTCCGGAAGGTGCTTCGTATCGTACCATTCGTGATATTCCGCCTCGCGGCCGGGATTGGGGCGTGTCAGCGCCACGAGTTTCATCTTCATGCATCTCTCCGTCATTTGCCGGGCGAAAGGATTGGCCGTCATTCTGGCCGATGCAAGTGAGCACTATCTCTGGGCGCCAAAGCATCGCCCGGCCGTCCTCATTGCAGGAGGCTGCTGCTCCCCACGTAATCGAGGTAAGGTTCGGGCGCGGTCAGGTGCATCTGCTCCTCGGCTCCTGCGTCGCCCCGATACTCTCGGGGGTTGGCACCGAAAACCCGCTTGAACATACGACTGAAATGCGCTGGGCTCTTGAAGCCGACACCATACGCGATCTCGCTGATGGAAATATCGCGGGGATCGGAACTGGAAAGCCATGCCTTCGCCTTCGCCAAGCGCTGCTCCCAGACGAGTTCGGAAAAGGACGTTTCCCGCAGCCGCAGAAGAAACGAGAGGTAGCGTGGGCTGATACCGCAACCTTTCGCCACCATCGCGGTCGAGAGTTGGGGCTCGGAGAGGTGAATCTCGATGAAGCGAAGCACCTCCTCCAGTCGTCGATCAGCGATCGACCGCCGGACAGGCTGCATCTCCTCTGTTTCGCGGATCGCGTTGCCGATCAGGCCGAACGCTGTTTCGACCAGAAGGCGCGAGGACGTGTCCCCGATGCTGCCATTGTCGGAGAACACTTCCGTCAACAGGTTCTCGGCAAGCGCCAGTTCGGCACGTTCCATCGCCATGAACAGGCCGGTGCTGAAGTCCTGGCACACGAAGCCGCGCAGAATGTGAGTAGGTACTGTCACATGCAGCACTTCATGCGTGCCGTCCGCGCCTGGCCGGCACTCCATGAAGAACGGGGACATGGAGCGGGTGATGATGAAGTCACCCGGCCCGGCCACCTTGTTGCCGCACTGGTTGGAGAAGGCGAGTTCGCCACGCTTCACGAACCAGAGGACAGAAAGGTCCGTCGCGTCTTCGCGGATGTGCTGGCGCGTACGGCGGAAGAACAGCTTCGCTGCGGACCGCTGCCGTATGATGGAGATCGCCCCAACGCCTTTGCGCTCGGAGCGGACGTCAATGGACGATCCATCTTCGATCCAGAAGTCACCGAGGTAATACTCCTGATCCCGCTTGCCCCGGAACACCGCCTGGCAATCGCGATAGTTGCGCTTGTCTAGAGCGAACAGAGTCTCTGCCATGGTTCTCTCCCATTTGCGGAAATCAAGACGCTTTCCTTAACGGCGTGATCCCCGAACCTGACTTGGCCGACTCTTGTCGGTCCTATCGGACTACTTCGTAGCAACCGTTCACGAAGCTACCCTACATTGCGCGCAAATCGATCCGCATTGCGCGCGTTGTAGATGCCATCGCCCGGGCGTTATCCTTCCCGGCCCTTTTTCGACAGGCGCCACTCGGGAGGATAGTTCAGGTCGTGGTTCTTGACGACCTTGCCGATTCCCTGCCGGAAGGTTCCCTCCTTGCCGAGATTGACGTCGTCGGCGCCATCGTCCTTCATCAACGGCAGCATGCCCTCCAGCCATCCCGTGAGAAGGCTGCCCATGTATTCGCCACGGTACTGCTTATACGCCTCGATGAAGGTTTTCTGAGCGACCACAACATCGGTCGGCCGGGTGATCGAGCACGCGTGCGCGTACTTGGCTGTCTCGGCCTCAAGCTTGTCCCGCGGCACCACCGAGTTCACGAAGTTGCAGTTCAGCATCTCGTCAGCCGTAAAGGGGCGCCCGGTAAACAGCATCTCCGAGAAGCGGCGCAACCCCACCATCTCGAGCCACTGCCACATCCGTGGGCCCCAGCCGGCGTAGCGGAACGAGGGATGCCCGAACAGCGCGTCGTCTGACGAGACGATCAGGTCCGCATCGGCGCACTGGTAGAAATGCCAGCCGTAGCAATAGCCCTTCGCTTCCACGATCGAGATCTTCTTGAATTCCTGAAGCGGCCGGTTGCCTGATCGAGCCTTCGCGTAGAAATCCGTGAGGCCGTGAAGATAGCGAAAGGAACCCGGCGGCGGATACTTCACGGCCGCATCTTCGATTTCCATGTCCACGAGGAAACCGTCACCGGGCTTCGGATTGAGGTAAAGATCGCCGTGCTCGTCCAGGTCTCCACCGCTGCCCAGATTGTCGCCTTCGCCGCGAATGACCAGCACTTTGACGTCGTCGTCGATGTTGGCGCCGAACACCAGCTCTCCGAAGCGCGCCCGCATGCCGATGGTCGCGGTGTTGTGTTTGTCCAGACGGCTGAAGGTGATCGTGGCGATCTTTGTTTTCGGGTCCTTTTCGTAGCGGATGTGGTCTTCCGCCGCCTTCTTGTGATCGCCGATTGTCGTCATGAATAATCCTCCCCCGCTCATGGTCTGCGCCGTCGCGATTGGCAGCGCTGTGCTTTGTCTCCTGCTGCCACAGGCAAGCCGGGGGGTATTGGCATTACGCGCGACGCCCTCGATATTGAATGCGCGCGGTGCTGCCGTGCAGGCGCGACCGAGCGCGAGGCGGACAGCGCGCCGGCAGATTCGTCCGAATGATCAAGGGGAGGACCATGGATCAGGACAGCTTCTTCAGCCTGGATGGACCACTCGACGTAGCGCCCGCGGGTGGGCAGGTGCGGGCTGCAAACTTCTCGGGACTTGCAGGCTTTGTCCGCAGCCGGGGTCGGGACGCGCGTGGGATCGTCGAACGCCATGGGATGGAGGCGCGGGTACTCACCGATCCCGAAAGCCTCATCGCCCCACAGCAACTGGCCGACACGCTCGAGTACTGCAGCGTCCTGTTCGACGATCCGCTGTTCGGCCTCCACATCGCCGCCACACAGGATCCTGAAGTCTTCGGCTGCGTCACCGCCCTATGCCGCTCGGCCCCGACGGTGCGTGCCGGCATTCGGTGCCTGATCGACTTCCTTCCCGTCGTCCACGCACCGGACTGCGAGGTGGTCCTCATAGAAGGGCGCGAGACGGCTGAACTGACGTGGCTCGTAAACACCGATATCGGGGTCAACGAGCAGGCCAACTATCAAGCCGCCCTGCTCAACGCCAAGTTGCTGCAGTCGATGGGAGGTCCGGCGTTCAAGCCGAGCTGGGTGAGCCTGTCAGCCGATCCGCGCGCCACCGATCTTCCCGAGATCGAGAAGACACTTGGCTGCCGCATTCACAGACGCGCCAACCGCAACGCGATAGCCTTTCCGGTTCAGGCGCTCGAACAGCCGGTGCCAAGCGCCAACCGCCTGCTGTACCGCCTGCTGGGCTCCTATCTGCAACGGGTCAAATCCGCGCACAGCCCTTCGATCATCGAGAGGGTATGCAGCTACATTCGCGGGGCGCTTGCTACCGGATCCTGTTCGATCGAGCGCTGTGCCGAGAAAACCGGAATGTCGGTACGCACCCTCCAGTCGCGGCTTGCCGCCGAAGGGGCGAAGTTCTCCGAACTGGTCGAGAGCCAGCGGGAAAGTCTGGCGAAAAGCCACCTTGCCGAAAAGCGCCTGTCGCTCGATGAAATCGCCGACCGGCTGGGCTACGGGGAGCAGACCAGCTTCGGACGGGCGTTCAAGCGGTGGACCGGCCTCACCCCGCAGCAGTTCCGCGCCAGTGCCTGAACGCTCAGCACAGCGTTAGAACGGCGCGGTGTGACGCCGGGCTACCACCCTTGTCACTTCGGCAAGGCCGCTTGCTCATCCAGCATGGCTTTGGCCACGCGCAGGAATGCCAGGGTGTCAGCCTGTGCCGAGGGGATCACCTTGCGGAAGCTGGCGAAGCCGTGAATCAGCCCGTGCCCCTCATAATACGCGGTGGACACGCCGGCGTCGACGAGCTTGGCCGCGTAGGCCCTGCCCTGGTCGCGTAGCGGATCGAGCCCGGCCGTTACCAGCACGGTCGGGGGCAGGCCGGCAAGGTTTCCGCGAAGGGGAGACGCGCGCAAGCTTTCGGGATCCGCGGCGTAGTGCTTCCGGAAGTTTGTCATGCTGGCGTCATCCAGCAGGTAGCCCGATGCAAAGGTCGTCGCGGAAGGGTACGTCTTGGCGAAATCCGTTGCCGGATAGATGGGTATCTGCATGACCACCGGAAGAGCGGCGGGCTTGTCCCGCAGCGCGGCGGCCGTGACGAGCGTCAAATTCCCGCCCGCGCTGTCGCCGCTGAGGATCAGGCCGTTGAACTGCCTTCCGAATGCCGCGCCGTTGGCCGCGATCCACCGGGCAGCGGCCTCACCATCGTCCGGTGCTGCAGGCCAAGGGTTTTCGGGCGCGAGACGATATTCCACCGAAACGACCGGCAGGTCGAGCTGGCGCGCGATTTCGGCCGCAAGTCCCGCGTGGGTATCGATGCTGCCCAGCACATAGCCGCCGCCGTGATAGAATACGACCACAGGCCCCGGTTCGCGCTCCCCGCGGGGATCGAACATGCGCAGCGCCATCGGCCCCGCTGGCCCCGGCATGGTCACGTCCTTCGTGGTGATGTCCCCGACAGGGAGATCCTGCTGTGTCATTCCGGCAATCGCGGAGGGCGGCATCTTGTGTATCTGCATCAGCATTTCACGCGTCAGGGCTGGCTGGGGCTTTGCGTTGTAAGCCTTCAGGAATGCCTTCACGTCAGGCCGGACATAGGGTTCTGCCTGTGTGGCCCTGGCGGTCGCCGAGGCGGGTTCGGGAGCCGGTGCCTCCGCCCTCCCGACTGCGGCTGTCAACGCGAGCGTTGCCGCTCCCATTGCGAACAGCGACCGTGCAAGAGCTGTACTTGCGATCTGTCTCATGGACATCCTCCCCTTACTTTCCCAACTTGTGCAGCCAACCGCCCCGTTTGGCAATCACATGACAGCGACAGCGTTTCCGTAGAGCTTGCGTAGTTCGTGTTTCGCGAGCTTCCCCGAGGGTAACCGTGGCAATTCGCTGACGAACTCGTAGTCACGCGGAGCGGTCACCGGCGAAATGCGCTCGCGGCACCATGTGCGCAGGGACGCTTCGACATCCAGTCCCGGCCGAACATCCGGCTTGAGCTGGATAACGGCCTTCACTTTCTCGCCGAACTCGGGATCGGCCACGCCTATGACGGCGACGTCGAGGACGTGCGGATGCACGATCAGGCAGTCCTCGACCGCCTGCGGATAGATGTTCACCCCGCCGGAGATGATCATGAAGTCCTTGCGGTCGGTGAGGTAAAGATAGCCGTCTGCGTCAACTCGCCCGATATCCCCCACAGCGAACCATGCCTGATGCTGCGGATGAGCGGCTCGCCTCGTCTTGTCGCGATCGTTCAGATAGGTGACTCCGCGCCCCGGTGGCGCTTCGAAGTAGATAATGCCCTCCTGACCTGTCGGAAGTTCGCGGCCTTCCTCGTCGCAGATGTGGATCGGACCGAGCGAGGACCTGCCGACCGAGCCAGGCCGCTCGAGCCACTCGCGCGATGTGATGGCCGTGGCTCCCACGCCTTCGGTGCTGCCATAGTACTCGAACAGGATCGGCCCCCACCACTCGATCATCCGGCGCTTGATCTCCACGGGGCAAGGCGCTGCAGCATGAATGGCCATGCGCAGGGTGGAGATCGCGTACCGACTGCGTATGTCATCGGGAAGAGCCAGGAGGCGAACAAACATGGTGGGCACGAACTGCGCGACGGTCACCTTGTGTCGTTCGATCGCCGCAAGCACGCCTTCCGCATCGAACTTGCGCTGCGTCACAAACAAGCCCCCCAGCCGCTGAGCGGTCACCATACCGGACAGAGGCGCTCCATGGTACAAGGGCCCTGCATTGAGCGAGACCAGAGGCCTCAGTTCACGGTAGATCGGCAAGGCGCCTTCAAGGGCGTTGAACTCGTCGATCGGACCCGGCGTGAAAGGCAGCACGATGCCTTTCGGACGGCCGGTGGTGCCGCTTGAGTAGATCATGTGGAAGCCGGATATCTCGCCCTCCACAGGGCGAGCAGGCATCGCCTGCAGCGCCGAGCCCAGTGATGCAGCGCCTTCGAGGTTCTCGCCGTCCTCATCGCCCGCAGCAAAGACATGGTCGACTTCGGGGACGAGTGTGCGCCGATCAGCCGCCAGGATGCGCGGAGTGTCCCCGATCGAACCGGACAGGAACAACGCCCTCACCTGCGCGTCCCGCACGATGTAGGCAGCCTCCAGGGGCTTGAGATGATTGGACAGCAGGGTGACGAAGCAGCCGCACCGCGTTGCACCCCAGTAGATGCACGAGAAATCCGGCGAGTTGCGAAGCATCACGCCTATCCTGTCGCCCGGCCTCAGGCCAAGGGAGCGCAGGAGCTGCGCCACCCTGTTGGATCCTTCATCCAACTCGCGGTATGTCAGCGCCTCTCCCGTGTCGGCAACGATCAGAGCAAGCGCCTCGGGAGTGGCGCGCGCATGATGGGACGGGTGGTGGCCGGGCATCGTCCTGTCTCCCTCAAGGGGCGCGGCGTTATCGCCGTCGCCCGTCAAGAGATCAGTATACGCCGCCTTGCTGTTCAGCAAAGTTCCCGATGTCACCCGCAGTGCTGGCGCTGGCCGCCGCGCGAGCCTCCCGCGCATTGCGGATGGACGCCACCAGAGCATCGCGACGGCGGGTAAACTCGTCCTCCGCCGTGTACTGCCTTGGTTCCGTGTCCGGCTTGAAAGCCTCCCAGATCACCGCCGCCTTGGGCTCATCGGAAGGCTCGACGCCCATGACCCGTTTGCCGGATGCGCGGTCGATCCGGACCATACGTATGCCCTGCGGCGCAACGAAAGGCCTGCCGCTCCAGCGTTCGCGCGTGGCGAGGACGACATCCTTGAATATCGGTGCGGCGATGCGCCCACCCTGCGCGTAACCGCCAAGCGAGCGAGGTGAATCGTATCCCAAGTACACGCCGCCGACGTAGTCCTGATTGCCGCCCATGAACCAGACGTCGGTCGGGCCATTCGTCGTGCCCGTCTTGCCGAACAGCGGTATCTTGAGATCACGAAGGCGTTCGGCCGTACCCCGTGTCACCACGCCTTCGAGCATGTGGACCGTCTGGTAGGCTGTCGGCGCATCCATGACCTGCTTTCCGACGCGCTGGATGCGCGGCATCGGCTTGCCGTTCCAGTTCGGCATGTTGCAGCCGTTGCAGGTGCTCTTGTCCGCCCGCCAGATGACCTTGCCGTTCCGGTCCTGCACGTAGTCGATCACGGAACCGGAGAACTGCACACCGTTGTTTGCGAGAGCCGCGTAGGCGTTGATCATGCGTGCGACGGTCGTCTCCCCGGCGCCAAGGGCGAACGAGAGGTACTTCTGGTAATCCCCGATGCCCATGTTTCGGAAGGTGCGCGTCACCTTCCCCATGCCGACGTCGTTGGCGATGCGTACCGTCATGAGGTTGCGCGACTGCTCAAGGCCCCACCGCATGGTATGGGAGCCGGAACCACCCGCGCCGCCGAAATTGCGGAAGCACTTGTTGCCGAGGCCGGCGCCCTGGAACACGCAGAACGTCCCGTCGAGCACCTGGGTGGCAGGGGTCATGCCGTTCTGCAGCGCCGTCGCATAGACGAAGGGCTTGATCGTCGAGCCCGGCTGGCGCTCGGCCTGCACGGCGCGGTTGAACGAGTCGAGCCCGGCATCGAAGCCGCCCTGCATCGCCACGATGCGGCCCGACACCGGTTGCTCGATGATCATGCCTCCTGAGACTTCGGGAATGCCGCGCAAGGCCCAGGTCGTGCTGCCGACCGGCTGCGCTGCTACCAGATCGCCCACCTTGGCGCGCTCCGAAACTGCGCTAAGCGTTCCTTCCGTGCCGTCGGAGAAGCCGATGCGGCCCGTGCTGCCCGAAGCCTCAAGGATGACGCCGACACGCCAGTTCCTGTAGTCGATCGTCTTGTTCGCGACGACGAGCTGGCTCTGCCAGTTCTCGAGATCTTTAAGGTGCGCGATCGGTCGCACGAAACCCCGATTGCCATGGTAAAGCAGCAGCCCCTTGCGCAGGGCGTCTCGAACCGCGACCTGCATCTCGGGGTCCAGCGACGTGCGCACCCAGAGACCGCCGGCGTAGACGCTGTTGGGCCCATCTTCGGCCTTTTCGCCATACTGCCCGATCAGGCGGCGACGCACCTCTTCGAGGAAGTACCCGTTGGACGGATCGTACTTACTGGCGCGCTGAGTGACGAGACCAAGAGGCTCGGCCTTGGCAGCCGCCGCCTCTTGCGCGCTTGCCCAGCCATTACGAACCATCTGGTCCAGAACCCAGTTCCGGCGTTCGAGCGCACGCTCCTCGTGCTTCTTGCGGCCGTAAACTTCGGGGGCCCGGGGAAGGATTGCCAGGAAAGCGCTCTGGCTCAGCGTCAGGTTCTCGACGTCGCGGTCGAAATAGGCGCGAGCCGCAGCCTGAACCCCGAACGAGCGGCGCCCGAGCGGGATCTCGTTAAGATAAAGCTCAAGGATCTGCTGCTTCGAAAGAACACCTTCGATGCGGTGTGCGACGATCATTTCCTTGAGCTTGCGCGTCACGGAGTATTCGTCACCGATCAGGATGTTCTTTGCCACCTGCTGCGTGATCGTGGAGCCGCCCTTCGCGCGCTCTCCGCTTCCGTATTTGGAGGCATAATCTACCACGGCCCCGGCAAGACCACCGATGTCAACGCCACCGTGCGTCCAGAAGGTGCGATCCTCGGCGGAGAGGAATGCGTTCACGAGCGGCCGGGGAAAATCGACGTATCGCAACTGCACGCGCCGCTCACGAGCGTACGAATAGACGATCTCGCCGTCCATCGCGCGCACCATCGTCGGCAGCGGCGGTTGATACTCCAGCAGCCTGTTCGCATCGGGCAGGTCATGGGACAGGTACACGACAAACCCGGCAGCCCCAACCAGCCCGGCTGCGCCGACATAGCCGAAGCGGCGGAGCCACTTACGCTCGCGCCACGCCTTGCGGAGCGCGACAAAGCGTCCCGACCTTTCGCGGCGAATGCGGTAAGTCGCGTCTTCGGGCGGCTGTTCGCCGGGATCAATCGCGTCGTTCATTGCGGGCGCCCTCTAGCACGTCGTTTCCGCCCAAGGAAACCACCCTCGTCGCACGTCGCGCCCGGCCTGCATTCAGGCCCCCGCATTCCGGGCGAGATATGCGCGCACAGCCCTTGCCGCCACTTGCGCACGTGCATCCTGTCCCGCAGGCGAGGCGAGGATGGCGGCTTCCTCGGGATTGTTGATGTAGCCGGTTTCGAAAAGAATCGACGGTATGTCCGGTGCCTTGAGGACGACGAGAGAGGCCGTCTCCGGGTGCTCCCGGTGCATCGCAAGACCGGCCTCGCGCAGTTCCCGTAGCAGCAGGGTTGCAGCCTGGGCCGAGCGGGCCTGCGCTCCCCGCTGGGAAAGGTCGAGGAGGATCGCGCCCACCTCTGCGCTCGTCCGCGTCAGGGCCACGCCGTTGACACGTCCGGCCCCGTTCTCACGCGCGGCGAAGCGTTCGGCAGCCTGGCTCGAACCTTTTTCCGAAAGAACGTAGACGCTTGCGCCCCGGGCCGATTCGGCCTCGGCGCTATCCGCGTGAATGGAGATGAAGAGGTCGGCGTTCAGGCGCCGTGCAATGTCTGGCCGATCCTCGAGCGCGATGAAGCGATCCGTGTCCCTGGTCAGCGCGACGCGCAGCCCCCCTCCTGCAAGCAGGGCGTCCCGCAGCTTCAGGGCGATCTGCAACGCCACCGTCTTTTCCTTGAGCACACCCTGCCCGGCACCCGGATCGAACCCGCCATGACCGGGGTCGATCACCACCAGCGGACGACTTGCATCGGCCGGACCGTCCACGCGAGGAAGCCCTACAGGTGTGCCGACCGGGGGGAGGTCGAAGCGCACCACGTAGTCGTAGGCCCCGGCCCGAGCCATGAAGGTGCCACCAATCGCGATCGCCGCAGCAAGTAGCGCCAGCACCGCGACGAACGCGAAGATGATCTGCATGGACCGCGACATCGGCCCGCAGAACTAGGACCCTCCCGCCCTGCCTGCAATCCTGCACCCCGGCGCTTTCCCACAGTCTGATCGCACGGCGGCCGCCCCGGCCTGCCGTGAAAGTCCAGTCGGTCAAGCAACTTGCCGAGGTGCGCCATGGATGCTAGGCCCGGACAACCGGGGCGAGAAAACGCTTTCGGTCCTCGCAATCCGGCAACTCCATTCCCATATGGCGGCCGGGCAGGACCGATGAAGCAAAGAAAGCCCCGGCCCAAGGAGCCGGAGGAAATCGTTTTTCCGGAAAACCTTACAGGTTGATGCGAGCCATGAGAAGCCAGTTGCCGCCCTGCCAGTCGACGCCCGAAGGGGCGTGGGCGGCGTGGTCGCAACGTCATGCGCCTTTGGCGACGCCGCGCAGTTCCTCGCTCGCGACCTCGGCTTCTGTCTTGATGACGGACGGCCCCCTTACCGCTGCCGCAACGGCAGCCACTACTTTCGCCGCGCACGGAGCGCTGGATTGCTCCGAACCTGCGCAAGAACACGCCCCCGTGACATCACCGGGAACACACATCGCCGCCGTGAACGGCCGCGTCGTGATGATCCGGGGCGCATCCGCCTACATCGAAAACAATCGCGTCCTCCTGGCTGATCCGGTCGGGCGTCGACGCGTACGGAGAATACCAAATGGCAACGCGCATGCTGATCGATGCGCGCCACCCGGAAGAAACACGGGTGGCGGTACTCAAGGGCAACCGCATTGAAGAGTTCGACTTCGAGTCGACCGAACGCAAGCAGATCAAGGGTAACATCTATCTCGCGAAGGTGACGCGCGTGGAGCCTTCGCTCCAGGCCGCTTTCGTGGACTTCGGCGGCAACCGCCACGGGTTCCTTGCCTTCAGCGAAATCCATCCGGACTACTACCAGATCCCCAAGGAGGATCGTGAGGCCCTGCTGGCCGAAGAAGCCGCTCACGCCGAGGAAGAGGCCGCGCTGCGCGCCACCGAGGGCGAGGAGGAAGAGGACGAAAACGAGGACTTCAACGACGATGGCGGCCTGACGGAAGTCGACACATCCGAAAAGGACCACGTCGCCACGATCGAGGACGGCTCGGTCGAGAACCCGTTCCACGCCGACGACGAAGGTGAAGCGGGCGACGAGGAAGGCGAATCCAACGGCGGACGACGCGGTCGCGGCCGTCGCCGCCAGGGTCGCTCGTCGGGCCGTTCCAAGGAAGCGGATGAACTGCGCGCAAAGCGCATGGCCCTGCGCCGCCGCTACAAGATCCAGGACGTGATCCATCGCCGGCAGGTGCTGCTGGTTCAGGTCGTCAAGGAGGAGCGTGGAAACAAGGGCGCTGCCCTCACCACCTATCTCAGCCTCGCGGGCCGCTACTGTGTCCTGATGCCGAATTCGAGCCACGGCGGTGGCATTAGCCGCAAGATCAGTTCGGCGTCCGACCGCAAGCGGCTCAAGTCGATCATCGCTGAACTGGAGCTTCCGCGCTCCATGGGCTGCATCGTCCGCACTGCGGGCCTTCAGCGCACGAAGACTGAAATCAAGCGCGACTTCGACTATCTCGCACGCCTGTGGGACGAGCTTCGCGAGCAAACCTTGCGCTCGGCCGCCCCTGCGTTGATTCACTCGGATAGCGACCTCATCAAGCGCGCCATCCGCGACATATACAACCGCGACATCGAAGAAGTGATCGTCGAGGGTGAGGAAGGTTATCGCGCGGCGAAGGACTTCATGAAGCTCCTGATGCCAAGCCATGGCCGCAAGGTTAAGCCCTACGCCGATCCGGTGCCGCTGTTCCAGCGCTTCGGCGCGGAAGACCAGCTTACGGCCATGTACGACCCTGTCGTCCAGCTCAGGTCCGGCGGCTACATCGTCATCAACCCGACCGAGGCTCTCGTTTCGATCGACATCAACTCGGGCCGCGCCACCAAGGAGCACGGCATCGAGCAGACGGCGGTCGCCACCAATCTCGAAGCCGCCCAGGAGATCGCACGCCAGCTGCGCCTGCGTGACATGGCGGGCCTCGTCGTCATCGACTTCATCGACATGGAATACGGCTCCAATGTCCGCAAGGTCGAGAAGGCGATGAAGGAAGCGCTCAAGAACGACCGAGCGCGCATCCAGGTCGGCCGCATCTCCAGCTTCGGCCTCATGGAAATGAGCCGTCAGCGCCTGCGTACCGGCGTTCTCGAAGCGACAACCCGGTCCTGCCCGCACTGCGACGGGACCGGTCTGGTTCGCACCGCCAGCTCGGCCGGTCTTGCGGCTCTTCGCCTGATCGAAGACGAAGCCGCCAAGGGTAAGGGCATCGTGATCTCGCTGTTCGCCTCGACGGAAGCAGCGGTTTATCTGCTGAACGCGAAGCGGACCGACCTCGCCGACATCGAGGACCGCTACGGCGTCACGGTCGAAGTCATCCCGGAAGGTGAGAACGAAGGCGCGAAGATGCGCGTCATGTCCTCGGGACCGCGCAACGACTTTGTTCCCCGCTTCGAGCCAATTGCCGAAGACGTCGAAGACGACTTCGTCGAAGAGGATGAAGAGGACGAGATCGAGCGCGAGGAAGCGGCGGAACGTGGCGAAGCTGCGGATGCCGACGGCGAGAACGGCGAAGGAAACGGTCGCCGCAAGCGCCGCAAGCGCCGCCGGAGCCGCAACCGTGATCGTCGAGACGATCAGGCCGAGACCTCGGATAGCGAAGCGGATGATGCCGAAGCGGTCGAAGGCGATGAGCCCGAAGCCGAAGAGGCCGATGCCGCTGACGAAGCGGATGATGCCGAAACCTTTGCCGCCGACGCAGATGAGCCGGGTGCGCCGAAGAAGCGCCGCCGTCGTGGTGGTCGCCGCAGGCGGGGCCGTCGCGGCGACGAAGGCGATAATGGCACGGAAACCGCTGAAACCGAGAATGCGGTAGAAGCAGCCGAAGCCGAAACCGTCGCGCTGCCGGAATCGGAATCGCATCCGGCTCCGGAGCCTGTCGCCGAGGCGCCGGTCGAACTCGCGAGCGCGGAAGCGCCCGCCAAGCCGAAGCGTACGCGCCGCAAGAAGGCTGAAACCGTTGCTGCCGAGGCCCCGGCCGCGGAGCCCGTAACGGAAGCGGATCCGGCTGCCGAAGAAGCGCCCGCGAAGCCCAAGCGCACGCGTCGCAAGAAGGCGGACGAAGGCACCGATGTCGCACCTGCGGCAGAGGAAGCTCCGGCGAAGCCCAAGCGTACCCGTCGCAAGAAGGCCGACGACACTGCTGAATCCGCTGCGGCGGCAGAGGCACCGGCGGATGCGGCTGCCGCCAAGCCGAAGCGCACGACCCGTCGCAAGAAGGCTGAACCCGCGGCCGAAGCTCCGGCTCCTGCCGCCGAGCCGACAGACGAGCCGGCGAGTGAAGCAGGCGATGCGGTCGAAACGGCAGACGCCGGCACTCTGCAGGGTCCTCGCCGCGGATGGTGGCAGCGGACCTTCGGTAACTGATCACCGCACAAGACATGGGCGCCGCGCATGACGACAGGTCATGCGCGGCGCCTGCCGTTTGCAGCTCCCTTCTCTCCCTGTCCGACGGCGCAGCCCGGCACTCCTGCGCCTCCTGCCTCCGTCCAGTTGATTGCTTCCTGCGCACGAATGACATGCGTCCTTTCAGCGATGCTGCACCAGGACGCCGCACGATCTGCATGATGCGCCCCGCTCGCGCCTGCTCTCTCCGGGGTGGGACCGGCCGTGTTCGAGACAACTCTTGCCCTGCGCGGCCGAATCGTTAGAGGGGGACCACAAGGCGGTTCATGCCGCACTGCACGATCACGGGGATTCTTTCATGGCGACCTTCACCCTCCCGGCGAACAGCAAGATCAGCAAGCGTGGCAACGTCCACAAGGCCGAAGGCGCCACCCGGGTCAAAAAGTTCACCGTCTACCGCTACGATCCGGATTCGGGTGAAAACCCGCGCTACGACACGTTCGAGATTGATCTCGATAACTGCGGCCCGATGGTTCTCGACGCGATCATCAAGATCAAGAACGAAATGGACGCGACCCTGACGTTCCGGCGGTCCTGCCGCGAAGGCATCTGCGGCTCGTGCTCCATGAACATGAACGGCAAGAACGGTCTCGCCTGCACCACCGCGATCGAAGACCTGAAGGGCGACATTCGCATCACCCCGCTGCCGCACATGGACGTGATCAAGGATCTCGTTCCGGATTTCACGCATTTCTATGCCCAGTACGCCTCGATCCGGCCTTGGCTGCAGACGGTATCGACCACGCCCTCGGGCAAGGAGCGCCTGCAGAGCCCCGAGCAGCGCGAAAAGCTGGACGGTCTCTACGAATGCATCCTGTGTGCCTGCTGCTCGACCTCGTGCCCGAGCTACTGGTGGAACTCCGACAAGTTCCTCGGCCCGGCTATCCTGCTCCAGGCCTACCGCTGGCTGGCTGACAGCCGCGACGAGATGACCGGTGAGCGCCTCGACGAACTGGAAGACCCTTTCCGGCTGTATCGCTGCCACACGATCATGAACTGCGCCAACGTGTGCCCCAAGGGCCTTTCGCCCGCACGTGCCATCGCGGAAATCAAGAAGATGCAGGCCGAGCGCCAGGTCTGAGCGCAACCGGCTTCGACGAAGACGGCCCGTGGCAGACGCAGCAAGTTTCATCCACGCTCCCGACCCGGAGTTTCCGGGTTGGGCCTCGTGGCAGCTGCACGACGATTTGCGGTTCAATACGCAAGGCCTTGGCCGGATGCTCATCCGCTGCGAAGGAGAGCGTAGCGCTCGCCTTCGCCTCATCGAAGCGGAACAGCGTCATAGCAACATCCACAACAACGTGCATGGGGGCGTAACGCTCGCCCTGATTGATGTCGCCATGTTCGCGACCATCTATGCTGTGCTCGGCGCTGACGCGGCCGGCTCGGTGACGCTGGACCTTCAGAACCAGTTCATAGGGGCGGGCCGCATCGGTGAGCCGCTGGACGTCGTCTCCGAAGTGATGCAGGAAACCCGGCGCCTGGTGTTCCTCCGCGGCACAGTTGAGCAGGGCGATCATCTCGTTGCCAGCTTCATGGGCACCCTGCGCAAGCCGAGCGTCCGATGAGCGGGATGATGGAGCGCTATGAGGCGCTTGTCGCTACAGGCGAACTGCGCTCCGACCCTGAACAGGCGGCAGCGTCCGAGCGGCTGAGCCGTCTCCAGCGCGACCTGTACAAAGCGAACGCCTCCACCAGCCTTATCGGTAAGCTCCTGGGCAGGAAGGCACACGCACCCCGAGGCGTCTACATGTGGGGCGGAGTCGGTCGTGGCAAGTCCATGCTGATGGACCTCTTCATCCAGACCCTGGACATTCCGGCGAAACGTCGCGTCCATTTTCACGCCTTCATGCTGGAGGTGCATGCCCTGCTGCGGGAGGAGCGCAAGAAGGAGACGGGCGACCCGATTCCACCTGTTGCCGCCGCCCTGGCTCGCAACCTGCGCTGCCTTGCCTTCGACGAGATGGTCGTCAACAACTCCGCCGACGCCATGATCATGAGCCGCCTCTTCACGCACCTCATCGAGAGCGAAGGCGTCACCATCGTGACCACGTCCAATCGCGCTCCGAGGGACCTGTACAAGGATGGGCTCAACCGGGAACACTTCCTGCCCTTCATCGCGCTCATTGAGCAGCAGCTCGATGTTCTGACGCTGAACGGCCCTACCGATTACCGCATGCAACGCCTTGGCGGCATGGCGACGTGGCACACGCCCTTGGGGGACGCGGCGACGGCCGCCGCAAGAGAGGCGTTCTATCGCCTCACCGACTATCCTCCCGAAGACAGCGAACACGTTCCCTCAGCCGACATAGAACTGGGTGGCGGCCGTATCCTTCATGTGCCCAAGAGCTTGAAGGGCGTGGGCGTCTTCAGCTTCAAACGCCTCTGCGGTGAACCCCGAGGCGCGGCCGACTACCTGGCCTTGGCACGGGCTTACCATACGGTAATCCTCGTCGGCATCCCCAAGATGGGTCCTGACCGCCGCAATGAAGCGGCGCGTTTTGTCACGCTTATCGACGCTTTGTACGAAAACCGGGTAAAGCTGATTGCCGCAGCCGATGCGGCGCCCGAGGATCTCTATGAGGCGGGAAGCGGTCGCTTCGAATTCGACCGGACGATCAGCCGTCTCAATGAAATGCAAAGCGCAGACTACCTTGCACTTGGTCATGGCGAGGACTGAGAGCTAAAGGCTCAGCCGGAGAGTGCGTTCTCCAGCACTAGACCAAACATGGCGTACAGCGTTCGCTGATAGCGCATCAGAACAGAAACGCGACGGCCTCGTGCCGCCCGATTCTCATCATCCAGACAAAGAAAAAGCGCTTTCCAAAAGACAGGAGTTCTTCTGGAAAGCGCTTCATTTTACTTGCGGTGGTTCGGCCTAACAGCTCGAACTACGGCAGGCGCGGCAATTACATGCCGCCGTTGCCCCACCAGCCACCGCCCCAGATGCTCTTGGTCATGACAGTTTCCCATGTGAACAACCGCGTTTCTGCGGTCGCCCAGATGGTTAACATTTCGTTAAAATGGCTACAAGACTTTTCTAGCTAATCAATCGCGCCCTTCTTCCCGAGACAAAGCTCAAAAAATCCCGATATGGGACAGGTCTGCTGATATGGTAGCCTTGTACGAGATCGCAGCCGAGGCGCGTGAGTGCCTCCAGGTTCTTGAGCGTTTCAACGCCTTCCGCCACCACCACCCGGTCCAGAGAGTGAGCCATTTCGATAATAGACTGCACCAGACGCAGGTCCGCTTCGCTGCTGTCCATCGTGGAGATAAAGGACTTGTCGATTTTGACCTCGCTCGCAGGGAGATAGCGCAAGTAGTCGATCGTGGCGTTGCCGGTTCCAAAGTCGTCGATCGAAAGACGAAGGCCTGACTGGACCAGACGTTGAAGCATCTGGAAGGTCTTGGAACTGCGATCGAGGCGATCTGTCTCGGTGATCTCGAGGATAAGGCGATTGGGGGAAAGGCCGTGGGCGGCGAGTATCTCCGCGATCATGCCTGGCAGCGCGGGATTTCTAAGAAGCTGAGCTGCGATGTTGACTGACATCGTCATCTCGTAGCCCTCGCGCTCCAACTCCACTGCCGCTCGGACTGCGTCGTTGAGTACGAAGCGGGTAATGCGCTCGATTCGATGGAATTCTTCCGCAATTCGGATGAACTTGTCCGGGCCGATCGGGCCTCGCTCCGGATGCGTCCACCGCACCAGAGCCTCGGCGCCCGTGATCCTGTTCGACACGAGGTCAAGCTTCGGCTGATAGGCTACCCAGACCTCTCCATTGTCAATCGCGCGATCAAGCGAGGTCAGCAGGGATATCTCCCATTGCGCCTCATGTTTACGGGCATCGTGCTGAAAGACGAGTTCATCACTGCGGACAGCCTCTTCGGCCGCTTGCATGGCGCTTGCAACGCGTCCTGACAGCGGTCGGTCGAATTCGGAATCGATGCCGCAGTTGAAGGACAGGTCGATCTCTATGCCACCCACCTGAATACCGTTTTGAACGATCCGGTGCAGCCCCTCCAGGTTCTCGAACAAGTCGAAGGTGCTCCGTATGGACGAAAGCCAGACGAACATCCCCCCCTCATGGTAGATCAAGACGCTTTCGTCGCTGATCCGGATCCGGCGAACGATCTCCTTGGCGAGCTGAGCTTCGACATGCTCGGCAAAGCTGCCGATGATTCCGCCGTAATTGCGGATCTTCAAAGCCACCAGAATGCGGGTCGACAGGTCTGGCGAATTCCTCAGCGCCTGAACGCTCGGCAAGCCCGACCCTGCGTTTGTCTCGCTGGCCTCTTCGACCCGGTCCAGATGACGCGTACGCACAATTGCGACCAGCGCAAGACCCAAGGCCGGAGCGATGCTGACTTGAACACTGAAATAGCTCAGGACAAATGGCGCAACACCCAAGAGAACTACAAGCATCCACAGGCGTCGCGAATCCAGGACCTTCCCTCGGCGAAGTCCAGATGCAACCACGAGAAGCGTGATCAGGAGCGCACCCGACCAGCCCAGATCTCGCGGCATGACAGACTTTAAGGTCTGCGCGCCGACGATGTGAAAGATTCCTCCAGGAACAGCGACATTCTGGCCGGGAAGCCGGTGCTGATCGCTAAAGGCAGCGCCGACGGGAGCAATGACAACGGTCTTGCCACGTATTTGGTAAGGATCAGTATTGCCCCGCAGCACATCAATGTAGCTAAGTTGTGGGATACTCTTCGCGGAGATTGAAAAGTCGGGGTAGTACAACTCATCGCTGCCGCGGCGGACGCCTGCAATTTGAGCGGAGGCTGTAGGGATATGGCCGATCGGGCTATCGGAGGAAAAGGGGATTTGAACGCTTAGGTTAAGTGGGCGGTGACGCAGCAGCAGGGAAACAGGTTGAGCATACTCGCGGAACATCTTCAGCGGTAAAGCCCCGGCGAAGTTACCCCTGTTGCTGCTCTCTCCCAACGTCGCCCCGAGGTAAACCTTTCCGCGATGCCTCTTCAGCATCTCCAGAAAGCGCTGATCATCCTCTGGCAACCCGCGTTTCGAGAACGAGCGCGCGAAATAGACGTCCTTCGCTCCGGCCGCAAAAAGAGCCTTCAGGACATCGGCATCGTTCGATCTTGTGACGTCACTCCGGCCGAGTTCATCCAAGGTCCGATCGTCCTGGAGCACCGCGATGATCTGCTGGTCCGCCTGTCGCGTGTAGGCCCACCAGCGCACGTTGCGCAGACCTTCCTCAAGGGGCATCCCAAGATCGCTGAGCCCCATGACGATGCCGACGATCGTCGCCCAGAAGACGATCCGGGCACGGGGATTGTGCCAGAGCGAGCGGAGCTGGGCCCAGAATGGCGTCATGGCGCCCGCCCCGCTGAGCGTGCCATGGAAATCGGGACGGCGCGCGGCCGGTGTTGGGTCCCGTTATGAAGGCCGTGTCTGTTCATTCATGCCCTACGAAGGAGGCTTCGATAGGCACGGGCTAATCACAAGGTGCTAAGAAACTGTTTAGTTAATCCGGGGGTGGACGCAGATCAGCGTTTATACCTAAGCCCACGCCGATTGGCTCAGTGTGCATCCAGACCCGAGAGCGCCCTCTCCAGCATCAGCAGTTGCCACAGCAGGCGCGAATTGTCCGATGTGCCGGCGACATGCGCCTCCACCACGCCCAGCAGCTTGCGCTGGTCCAACCATCCGGTGCGGGCGAGAGCCGCGCTTCCTGCAATGTCGCGCGCGGCCTGGACGAGCGGGCCCCGGAACCATTGCGCAATCGGCGTCACAAACCCCTGCTTGGGGCGGTGCAGGATGTCGTCGGGGAGGTAGCGACGCATTGTGCGCTTCATCAACCACTTTCCCTGACCACGCTGGACGCGCATCGCTTCAGGCAACGTCGCGGCGAATTCGACGAGCCGGTGATCGAGCAGCGGTTCGCGCGCTTCAAGGCTCACCGCCATGCTGGTCCTGTCGACCTTGGTGAGAATATCGCCCGGCAGCCATGACTTCAGGTCAGCGTACTGCGCCCTGTCGAGCCCGGACCGCGCAGGAGCGCTCCTCATTAGATCGAGAACGGGTTCTTCGGCCCTGTAGTCTCCCCGCAGCCGGCGGAACTCGTCCGTGTAAAGCGCGTTCCGCAGTTCCGGCGGCAGGAACGCCATGGAGCGCGCGTAGCCCTCGGCCGAGTCCCCTGCGAGGGAAAGCAGAGTGGATTTGGCCCTCAACGGCCGTGGCGCCCAGTCCGCCTTTGGATAGAGACCGCCCAGAGCGCCGAACACCGGCCGACGCAGACCGGAAGGGATCAGCGCCCGGACCTTGTCTTCTGCGCTTTGGAATACATGCCGACGATAACCGGCCATTGCCTCGTCGGCACCGTCGCCCGAAAGCGCCACCGTCACCGATTCACGAGCGAGCTGGCAAACCCGCCAGGTCGGCAAAGCGGATGCATCGGCGAAAGGCTCATCGAACATCCCCGCAACGGCGTCTATCGCCGCAAAGTCATCCGGAGAGACAGTGCGCGATGCATGTTCCGTTCCGAACTGCCGCGCAATCCTTGTGGCGTAACCCGTTTCATCCAGGGCTGCGACATCGAAGCCGATCGAGCAGGTGCGCACGGGATCGACGCTCGTCTCCGCCATCAGAGCGACGACGCTCGAGCTGTCCACGCCGCCTGACAGGAAAGCTCCGAGCGGCACGTCGGACACCATGCGCGAAGTCACCGCCTGCCGCATCAGATGGAGAAGTTCCGCCTCCAGGTCGGCCGGCCTGGCGGTTCGCCGCTCCGCGAATGAGACATCCCACCACTGGACGGGCCGCGGCAGCGGCGCGCCGTGCCGCAGCAGGAGGAAATGCCCGGCCGGCAGCTTGCACACGCCCTTGAGGATGGACCGGTGATCAGGAACGTAGCCCCAAGCCAGATAGTCTTCGACGGCCAGCGGGTCGATCTCACGCCGCAGCAGCGGGTGGGCAGTAAGGGCCTTCAGTTCGGACCCAAATACAAGGCTGCCGTCGCTGAGCGGCGCATAGAACAGAGGCTTTACGCCCAGGCGATCGCGCGCAAGGAACAGAGTGCGTGCATCGAGATCATAGATCGCGAAGGCGAACATCCCGAACAGGCGGGATACGCATTGCGGCCCCCACCTGCGCCACGCGGCCAGTATGACCTCGCTGTCGCCGTCGGTGTGAAATACCTCGCCCAGCAGCTTCAGCTCCTGCCGCAGCTCACGGTAGTTGTATATCTCGCCATTGAAGACGAGCATCGCCCGGCCGTCCGAAGAGGCCATCGGCTGAGGAGAGCCGCCGAGATCTATGATGGACAGGCGGCGGTGGCCCAGCCCCACGCCCGGAGCCGTCCAGACGCCCTGCCCGTCCGGCCCCCGGTGCGCGATGGCGTCGCACATCGCTTCCACGCGGGTGGCATCGACGGGCTTGGGCGTTTCCAGATGATAGATACCGGCGATGCCGCACATGCCTGAAGACCTTAACGAACCCGCCCGATCCCGTCCATCCACGCGCCGAGCGGCCCGGTGGAGGATCGGAAGCGAGCGATGGACTTTACAGCCGGAACGGAAGCCGTATCCTCCGCCGAGAGAATGAGCATCATCGTAGGCCGGCGGCGGAACATGAGCCGGTCCGCCATGACCGCAAGCTTGAGCCGCGCATTGCTTCCGCTCAACCCTCCACCCAGCCGGTACCAGGTCATCGCCACGCGAACGACCTCACCATTCCCGAGAAGTCGCTCGCCCTTGCCGCCGTCCGGCGCCGCCACAGGTGACTGCCACGACCATGGGCTGGCGGGAACAAGGGCTCCCTGCCCGAAGCCGCCGGCTTCCTTCCCTTCGTCCTGACTGGCGTAGAGGGCAACGAATACATCAACCACCTGCCCTTCCGCATTGCGGTACCTTCCGAGCAGGCGATGATCGGCGCCTTGCGCCCGGGGCTCCCACCAGATCGAGGGGTTGTAATCCACACGGCGCCAGCCATTCACTTCCGGCAAGGCGATCCGCAAGGGCAAAGGCGCGGAAAGGCCGCCGGCGGCAGCCGCCCAGAGGTGGATACCGGCCACTATGGCGGCGAAGCCCATCATGGCTATTCTTGCGCTGCCGCCCGCCTCTTCCAGCCTTGCGAGGCGCCGGGACCCCTGGATTGCGGAGGCATCGATGACCGGCGCGTTCACGGGCCGGTCGAAGAAGCGCCAGGCACAGGCAATCACGATGGCCAGCACCAGAGCAAAGAATATCCAGCCGTAGACGATGTGATCGAAGCCCGCTGCCGCTTCCACCCCGAAGAACTGAGCGGCATAGATCGTGCCCCAGGCCCGCACGCCATTGGCGAGAATGGGCACGACGATGCAGGCCAGCAGCAGGATGGCCCGCCGCACAAGACCCAGGAAGCAGACGTTCGCGGTCAAGGCTCCGAACGCGGTCATCGCAATCAGGAACTTGACGCCTGAACAGGCTTCAGCGACCTCGAAAAGGCCGGCGGGGGTGTCGATGAACACTCCGTCGATCCTGGCCGGTATGCCGCTGAGGTGCGTCAGCCCGATGGTGATGTCGGCCGTTATCATCTGGAGCGCCGGCACCAGTTCCTCTCCGGCCGGGATCAGGAAGGCCAAATAGAACAGCGGAAAGGCGACACCTGCGGTGACCCGAACGCCGAGCATCAACGGCACGCAGGCGCCGGCCATGCCGACCACGCCTGCCTGTCTGGCAAGATCGAGACCCGAGACAGCACCCAGCAGCCACAGGAACGCCGCACCGAAGAGGAGGACCAATCCGGGCGCCCAGGCTCTTGGCGTCAGAAGCTGAAGGCTGGGCCAACGCTGCCACACGAGCCAGCCGACGATCGGCGGGACCAGCAGGATGTGGTTGTAGGTCGAGATATCCCACCACTGCCGGGCCATGGCGAGCCAGTCCCCGGCAAAGGAAGCCAGCAGGAGCAGCCAGGCAGCCCCCAGCCGCGCCGCCGCCGTTCGCCACGGCTGCGAAAGGGTGTGTCGGAGAGAGGGAGGCGACGCGCTCCCTGCCGCCTCAGGCCGCATCGAGAGGTCTCCGGGCATTCGTCCCGACGTGCGAAGGAAGTCCGGCAAGGGCGGCCTCCCAGCTGGCGTTACGTACGATCCAGTCCCGCGCGCAGTTGCCTACCCGCCGCGCCTCGTCGGGCGATTGCGCCAGGTCGATCACTGCTTTGGCTATCGACACATCGTCATCGCGGATGATGAAGTCCCTTCCGTCGACGGCATCGATGCCTGTCGCCGCACCTTTCGTAAGAACCACGGGGAGAGCCATCGACATGGCCTCCAAGACCTTGTTCTGGACGCCTCGCGCGATGTCGAGCGGAACGAGCGCGATATCGCTCCCAGCAAGCCAGGGACGGATGTCGTCGACACGGCCCCAGACTGTCACACCTTCGCGTCCTGAACGAGCGGTCAGCGCTTGGGGCGGGTTGCGGCCGACGACGTGCAGGGTGGCGGAGGGCAACGCCTCGCGCACCATCGGCAGGATGCGATCGATCGCGCGCATTGCCGCCTCGATGTTGGGCGCGTAGTCCATCTGACCCGTGAAGACGATGCGCGGACTTCCCTGCTCGAGCAGCCGCGGCTCCGGGTCCACACCGCCCGGATCGAACTCGAAAGCATCGATGCCATTGCCCATGGTGGCGATGGCGCCACTCACAGGCGCAACACGGGACCGCAGCAGGTCGGCTTCCGCATCGCTGATGAGCAGGGTCAACGCCGAGGCGGAGCATATGCGTGCCTCTTCCCGCCGCAGCAGGCGCCCTTCCCGACGCTCCAGCCAACCGCGCGCACTCCGCGGGCCGCGAGCAGCATAGGCCTCGAACTTCGCGGAATCCACGTCGACCAGATCGGCGACAACCCGGCCGCCGAAGTCGGTGGGTACGTACTGCGCCATCTGCCCGGAAAACACATAGATCGCCGTGACGTCATGCCGCGCCAGAACCTGCCGGACGTAAGAGTGAAGCCGCCGGTCGTCGAACGCTGCCAGGCTCAGCGCCCGTCCGGACCCGATTGCCTGCAGGCCTGCGATGGGCAGAGGCTTTCGGCGTCGCACCAGACAATAGGTGGCACTCACCTGCGCCAGTTGCCGCTCCCACTGCTGGTCACGGGCATCGTCATAGAAGGTGCCGACGTGAACCGGGCCCAGCTGTGCCAGCGCCTTCAGCACATGATGGGAGCGTATCTTGTCCCCGCGATCCGGCGGAAACGGGATGCGGTGCGACAGAAACAGAATATCGCCCATCAGCCGAGGCCACGCGCGATGAGCGGACCCAGCCGATTGGCGATCGGCAAAGGCAGCCGCTGCCAGAGCTTAATCTGCAACGCGAGCTTGCTGCTGGTGGGGTCTGCGTCACGAGGTGGGTGACCGGGCGCCGTCCAGCCTGCATAGGACAGCGGCTCGGGCTCGAACCCCCAGTTCCGCTTGAAGTGATAGGCACCGCTGCCGGTTTTGGAGCGGCCGAAGTCGAAGACCGAACAGCCGCGGCGCCGGGCATGGCACATCAGTTCGAAGTACATGCGATCGTTGGCTCTCAGGCGGCGAGCACCCCATGTTCCCCCGCCCCAATACGGCATCACCGCGCCGTCATGGTAGAGGCTGATGACGCTGGCGACAGGCAGACCAGCGTGACGCACCGTGAGGATATCCGCTCCCTCACCGAAGGCATCGACCACCGCGTCCAACAAGGCGCGAGAGAACACCGGAGTGCCGAGATTGCGGTAGCTTTCACGGAACACCGCATAATGGGCGGCCCGGTCGCGCTCCGATCTGCCGACCTCGATGGTCAGGTCCATGCCGAGCGAGCGGCGCACCTCGGCCCGTTGCTTGCGCGGGATCGCGGCGAGCTGCGCTTCATCGTCTCCGGCCAGACGGCGCGCGAAGTTGCAATGCGACTGGGTCTTCAGAACCCAGCCGGAACCGGTGGGAGGCAGGTCTCCCCCGCGCAACTCTATGGCAGGGCAGGACAAGCGGAGCGCCAGTTCCTCTACCGCCCTGAACACCGGTTCTCGGTCCGCCTCATCCGTAGTCAGCAACCCTCCCCCGACGGCAAATCCCGTAGAGGCCAGGATCCGTCCGAAAACGGGCGAATGGATGAGGTTGAGCGGTAGAAACGCCGCGATTTCGCCGCCGCGTTCCTGGACAAGCGCAATGGCCCGGTTGCCGGTTGATCGGGCAACAGCGAGGAACCAGGCGGGCCTGTGAAAGGGTGTGCCCAGCGGGTGCAGGGCGACGAAGTCTTCCAGTCGCGCGACCTCCTCAGGCGCATCCAGATCGACAAGCCGCACGCCGTCGCGCAGATGGCCCACATCGGGTTTCATGCCTCCACGGCCCGCTTCAACGGAGCGGCGCGCGCTGCTTCCCGAGCGGCCAGTTCGTCCATCCGGCCCCACGCGAATTCATCGACAAGGCGCCTGAGCTTCGCGGCCATGACGGAAAGATTGGTGTAGTGCCTGAACCGGGATCGCAGGGACGCCCCTTCGACCCGGGGCTGGTCCGGGTCCACCTCCCACGGATGGAAGTAGAACACCGCCGGGCGCCGATCGCTGCGGTTCACCTGGCTCACAGCCCAGCGGGTGAAGCCATAGGGCAGGACGCGGAAGAACCCGCCGCCGCCGGCCGCCAGCCGCCGCCCGAAGGCATGGGCGGTCGTCACCGGGATTTCGATCAGGGCGCTGTCTTCGAGCGGCCTGAATGCGAAACGCGGGGCTGCCCGCCAGCCGTAGTGGTCGTGCGCGATCGGCGCGACGCTGGAACTGTAGACATAGCCCTGCTCTGCCAGCACCTCGAACGCCCACGGTGTGCGGGCGTCTATGGAGAAGCTGGGCGCGCGGTAGCCGGTGACGGGCCGGCCCGAGGCATCTTCCAGCACCTTGCGGGTACGATCGATGTCGGATGCGAAAGCCTGCCGCCCCAGCCGGAACACGCGTTCGTGGTCCCAGCCATGGCTGGCGATCTCATGCCCCTCATCCGAAATCCTGCGAAGCATCGCGGGATAGCGCTCCGCTATCCAGCCGAGCGTGAAGAATGTCGCCTTGACCTCGGCCTCCGAGAAAAGGCGCAGGATCTCGTCGCAATTGCGTTCGAGGCGGCAGGGCAGCGAGGACCAGCTGTCCCGGTCGATCACCTTTTCAAAGGCGCCGACCTGGAACCAGTCCTCCACATCGACAGAGAGGCCGTTGATCGGCGCGGACATGGAACGTAGGCTTTCGCGTGAAGGGGACAGGGTCAGGCTACCTTGCGCTCTCTGTCGCCGCTCTCGATCCATTCGATCAGCATGGTGAGGGTATGACGAAGCGTGCGATCCGTTTCCGCCAGCCGCGCAGTAAGGCTTTCCGTCCGGGCATCGGCTTCGGCCAACCGGCTTTCCAAAGCCGTAACACGTTCCACAAGATCCTGCGAAGCCGCGCCGCCCTGCTCCTGCGTCGTTGCGGAAAGCTCGGTCAGCGCGTCGCGCAGGTCCGCAATTTGTGAATCGCGGTCGGCGAGCTCCGCCGCGAGGATCCGGCGTACGTGCGTAGCATCAAGCCCGGGTTCCGAGAAAGCAGGCCCCTGCGCCACACCGACAGGGATGTGCGGCCCGCCTAGCGCGTACCGCTCGTTGTCCTGTGAAGCCGCAGTCACCACGGACAGGGCGCCGTCTTCAGCCATCTCGTCAAGGACCTGCTTGAGCATGGCGACATCGATGCGTTCCTGCTGATCGACCGCTCCCAGAAGAAGCAAGCGGTTCACCAGCTGATTGATCCGACGGGGAATGCCTCCGGTCGCCTCGTGGATGGCGGGGAACAGATCGGGTTCGAAGCCGGGATTTCCATGCCAGCCGACCCGGGAGAGCCGATGCTCGATGTAGGGCTGCACCTCCCGGACTTCCATCGGGCCCAGATGATGCGTCGCGATCACGCGCTGGCGCAACTGCTCGAGCTGATTGCTCTCCAGCAGCGTCTGGCGAAATTCCGGCTGACCCAGCAGGAGGGTCTGCAGCAAGGGGTGCGAGCCGAGCTGGAAGTTGGAGAGCATGCGCAGCTCCTCCAGCGCGCCGATCGACAGGTTCTGCGCTTCGTCGACGATGAGCAGGCACCGGCGGCCCGCTCGCGCCTCGTCATGGAAGAAGGCTTCCAGTGTTCCGAGGGCGGACGCCTTGTCATGCCCCGCGACGGGCAGGCCGAACGACTGCGCCACGACGTGGACGATCTCCTCGCCGTCCAGCGCGCTCGTCACGACGTTGGCAGCCGTCATGCGGCTGGGGTCGATCGTCGCCATCAGGTGCGCGACAAGAGTGGACTTGCCGGCCCCGACCTCGCCGGTGATGACAACGAAGCCCTCTCCCTGCGCCAGGCCGTAGCCAAGATACGACAGCGCCTTTCGATGCGTGCTGCTTTCGAAGTAGAAGGCCGGGTCGGGGGTGAGCTGGAAAGGCCTTCCGTCGAGCCCGTAGAAATCATCGAACATCAGGTTGTCCTCTCAGAACGTGTAGCGCAGACCTGCGAGCGCCGAAGCGGTCCACAGATCGTCGATGGAGGGCGCGCCATAGCTTACCCCGTCGAGGCCGAGGGCGACCGTGCCACGCAGGCGCGGCGCCAACAACTTGTAGTAACCGGCCGACGCCCCATACCCGGCCAGATCGCCCGTGAAGGGATCGTTGCTGCTGATCCAGTTGGCGTAGAGGTTCGCTGACCAGCCTGCATCCGGTCCGAGGCTACCGCCCACGTAGGCCGCAAGCCACCAGTTTTCGTCGATCACCCCGTTCGCCGCGGCAAGGATGGTGCCAGCTGCGGCGATGTATCTGCGCCGGTCGTATCCCGCTCCAAGACCCGCCGAAAGCCGACCCAACTCAAGCGAGTAGCTGGCGGAGACACCCCGTGCGCGGAAAGTGGAAGAACGGACGGTGCCAAGGACACCGGAAAGGCAGTTCCCGCCTTCAAGAGAGGCAACGCAGCCGCGCAGTTCCCCGGTAATCGGATCGCGGACGACCTCGAAGTCGTCCGGCAGCTGCTCCAAAGCCCGCCCCAGCTGGCCGCCGAAGCCGGATATGTTGTCGTAGACCGTCACGTTGAACTGGTGCCGATCGCTTGGCGCGTAGGCCAGCGTACCGCCGAAGCTGGTGGAGCCATAACGCCGCCCGAAATGTGCCGAAAGCGAGGTCCGGCGACTTGGTCGCCACATGACGGCCACGTCCCAGGTCAGCCCGCTGACGTCGTAGGCGAGTTCGCGCGGCGCGGACTTGTCCGTGACGTAGCGGCCGTCGGAGCCGATGACAGGGAGGCCGTTCTCATCCAGCAGGACGTCCCGACTGGAAATCTCCACATCCTCATAGCCGACGCTGCCCACAAGGCGGACCGTTCGGCTGACAGGCACCGTCACCATGGCACGCACCTGCATGTCCTGCGTGCGCTGATCCAGATTCGAGATGTCTTCGCGGTTGAAGCTTCCCGCCACGCCCAGACCCACGGGCAGGACCGTGCCGGGAGCGAAGCCTGCCTGAGCGTCCGCCGATTGCGTCACGCTCTTGTCGAACACGTCTGCCGCAGCGGCTGTCTGTGCATCGCGCGCGCCATCCGACTGTTCGACCCTGGTGAAGCCGGCGCGATAGTTTGCAGACACGTCGAGATCTCCCGCGCGCGTCGCGAGCGATGGGCCGGCGTAGACAGAATAGATGGTCGACGTGCCATCACCCGAAAGCGGACCTGCGACCAGGGCCGATCCGCCATTCTCGACGTCGACCTGCGACGCCAGCGCTCCAGCCTCCAACGTGAGACCGCGCGTGACGGTGGCATAGCCGCGGGCGACGCCGCTCACCGCATCGCCGTCGCCCGCTTTCCGCCCCCAGCCGAACTGGCGCTGGTAGCGGATCGATGCGGACGCACCATTGTTGCGCCCCTGAACCGACGCATCCACGCCCGCGGCGATCTGCGTGTAAGTCAGCAGATCATCGCCCGGAGACAGCTCCGCCGTCACGATCTGGTCGATCTCGATATAGGGCGCCACTTCGAGCCGCTTCGTACCCTTCCCACGGCCCTTCCCCCGCTCGCTGCGACGAGAGGTCCCGTCCGACGAGGCGGAGGCGGAACTCGCGCTCGCGCCCATGCCGCTTTGGCCGCCGGCCTGCGCATGGCCGGCCGCAGGGACGAGCAGGAGCGCAAGTGTCGTCAGCACGGCAAAGCTGGTGGAAGCCTCCCTGACGCGCCTCATCCCTTATATCCGTAGTAGGAACCGAAACGCCGGCCGCTGGGGCTGAACTGCGCCGCGTTGAGCAGCAGCTGGACGTTGGGGCATGCATTCAGCAGCGTGATCGCATCATCGAGGGCGCCGCGTCCCGTCCTGTCCGCCCGTACGATCACGAGCACCTGCCCGACGTATTTCGCCAGCTCCGCGGCCGGCGATGCCGCGAGTGCGGGCGGCGAATCGAAAATCACGATACGGTGCGGCGCACCCTGCGTCAGCCTGTCCAGCACGCGCGACGTGCGCGAACTCGACAGATACTCGCTGTCCGTGCTGGTGGCTTCACCAGCAGGCAACACGTGCAGTCCCGGAATGTCTGTGCGAAGGACGCAGTCGGCAACGTCGATCGTGCTGTCGATCAGCGCGTCCATGAGCCCCGGTCCGCCCGGCAGCCCGAGAGCGGACAGGATCGACGGCTTGGCGAAATCCGCATCGACGAGAAGGACTTCGCTTTCCTTTTCCGCCGCGATCGAGAGCGCCAGGTTGAGCGCACAATAGGTCTTGCCTTCACCGGGATGAGGCGAGGAAATGAGCACGCGCTGCGCCATAGGCCCGGCGTTCTGACGCCGTAGGTCGGCCGCCTGCACGAGGAGTTGGCGCTTGACGATCCGGAACTCCTCCAGAAGCGTGGTGACGGCGCCTTCCGGCACGATCAGGCCTTGCTCGCGCAGGTGCTCCCTGTCGACGGCGTGGACCTCACCGGTGAAGGTGGCCACTGCCCCCTCCTCCTCGAGCGGCACTGACGGCGGGGTTGTTCCGGCCGCACTTCGTGCCTGTGCCGCGTCGGACACCGGCTGCCTCGCCCCCGCTGCCACGCGCTGGCCTTCCCGCCGGGAGGCTGCCGAAGCTGATGTTTCGGCTGCGGGGATTGGCCGCCCCATGAGGCTGTTGAAGTCAAAGCGGCCGTCCGCCCGCTCCAGGAGCGACTTCCCGTCCGGTGCATCCTCGTGCCCAGCCTGCGGTGTGCGGTGATGATCGGTCATGCCTGCCTCCTCACGCAACCATGCCGCGCTGGATGAACTCGGCGGCCAACAGCACCACGAATAAGCCGCCAAGCGCAGCCGTGCCTGCGAAAAAGTACTTCAGACGCTTGGCCTGCAAGGCGCGGGCCGCGTCCGTCAGGTTATGCGAAATGGCTCCCAGGACCGGCAACCCGGTGGCTTTCTCCAGGCCTGAGGTTGTCGCGAAGACAGAACGGACGCGGCTGAGGACGAAGGCTCCCGCGCAGCCACCCGCAACACCGGCCATCAGCACGCCCAGCAGCAGCAAAGGACGGTTGGGGGCGACGGGTGTGCGCGGAGTCGTCGGAGGGTCTACCACCTGGAACTTCACCGCTTCACGCTCCGTCTTCACTTCACCGCGCAGGCGCAATTCCTCGCGATCCTGCAGAAGCTTGTCGTATTGCTGGCGAAGAACATCGTAGTCGCGGTTGATGCGCTGCGCCTCCGTCGCCAGTTCGGGGTCGGAGATCGCGGACGCGGTGAGCGATGCGATATCGGACTGCGCGGCTGCCTTGCGGGATTGCAGGGCCTGCACGGAAGCCTGGCGTTCAGCCCGGATCGACTGGAGCGAAGTGTAAGCCGGGTTGGGTGTTC
The DNA here is from genome assembly GCF_900182875.1 of Novosphingobium panipatense. Lineage (NCBI taxonomy): Bacteria > Pseudomonadati > Pseudomonadota > Alphaproteobacteria > Sphingomonadales > Sphingomonadaceae > Novosphingobium > Novosphingobium panipatense. The sequence goes on along the minus strand of NZ_FXUI01000002.1, from coordinate 92,588 downwards.
CCCCGCCGCTCGCCGCCTCCTGAGCAGCCGCAGCGCGCAAGGCTGCCGCCTGATTACGCGCCGCGATCACATCGGGATGGTTTTCGGTAAGGCCCCTGGCCCGCATGGCCGAAAGATCGGCCTGCGCGCGTGCGAACGCGGACTGAGCGCCGCCGTCCGCAGCGCCCCCCGAGATCGTGCGCGGCGTACCGGCAAGCTGCCCTTCGATGGCAGCAAGGGCGCTGCGCGCCGCCGAGAGATCCGCATCGATGTCCCGCAGGCTCGCACGCGACGTTTCCAGACGTTGCGCCAGGGCGGCACCGCCCAGAGCCATCTCGGGATGTTGGGCCTCGAAGGCCACCCGCTTGGTTTCCGCGGCCTCAAGCTCCCGCTCGCGCTGGCGCAGCTGCTGGTTCACGAACTCCAGCGTCTCCACCATGTCGCCACGGTTTCCGGAAAGGTTTTCTTCCCGGAACAGGTCAATCAGCTTCTGCGCCACGTTCTGCGCCAGCTTGGCATTCTCGGCATCGGAGAAGGACGAATCGTTAGCAGTTGCGGTGATCTCGAAGAGATTGTCCTCCTGTGTCACCACCTTGACGTTCTTGGCCAGTCTCAGCACCGCCGCTTCCATCGCCTTGGGGTTGTCGATCGTGTCGCCCAGACGGGTGGAGCGCACAACCTTCTCCAGATTGACGGCGCTGGTAAGGGTCTGACGGATACGTTCGATGTCGCGCTTCTTATCCGCCACCCCGATGCCGACCTGTTCCGCCAGGGCGTCATCCAGCTGGATGAAGATGCGCGCCCGCGATTCGTAACTGTTCGGAATGAGCGCGACGGCCAACCAGCCGACCAGACAGACTGCCCAGGCAATGCCGAGCGCTATCCAGCGACGATGCCATACGCTGTGCAACCCGGCCAGCAGCTCTTCGTAGAGCGACTCCATGTCAGAAGAAGCTTTCGGGAATGATTATCACGTCGCCGGGGCTGAGCATCACGTTGGCCTTGCTGTCGCCCTTGCGCAGGAGGTCGCCCAGCCGCAGCTTGTATTCCTGCTGCTTCCCAGTCGCCTTGTCGAAGCGGATCAGACGGGCGCTGTTGCCCGCAGCATACTCCGACAGCCCGCCCACCGCGATTATGGCGTCCAGCACGGTCATGTTGGCGCGGTAAGGCAGCGAGGCCGGCTTCTCCGTCGCGCCCACAATGCGGATCTGCTGGCTGAAGGTGCCGGAAAACCCGTCCACGATGACAGACACCAGCGGATCCTCAATGTACTTCGAAAGCTGCAGGCGGATGTCCTGTGCGAGCGCCGACGGAGTTTTGCCCACAGCCGGCATGTCGCTGATCAGCGGAGTGGTGATTCGACCGTCAGGCCGCACCTGCACCTTGGCGCCGAGCTCCGGGTTGCGCCAGACGAACACCGTCAGCTGGTCGAGAGGCCCGATGATGTACTCCTCGCCCGGGCCCTCTTCCATCGCCACGAACGATGCAGCCGGCAACTCCGCAGCGGGGCGAGCAGCGCCGCTGCACCCGGCCAGAGCAGTGCTCGCGAGCGCTGCCAGGGCGACGGATCGAGCGGGGAGTTGCGGCATGGAAAATATCCTCGTCTTGCGCCGGGTTTTCTCCCTCCGCCCGCAGGCGCACGGAACGACCGGCAAAATCAGCCCCGCTATCACCCGAAACGGTGAATTTTGCGTTAGCTGAACGAGACTAATCTCCTGCCGGTGCCATTTCGGGACGGACCTGAAAGCCGGCCGGCTCGGTCAGACCAGCACTTCCCTGGCCGGCCCCTGGCCCAGGAAGGTGGCAGGGCTTGCGCTCGCACCATAAGCGCCCGCGCAGAAGATGGCGACGAGATCACCAACATCGGCCCGCGGAAAGCCCCCCCTGTCCGCCAGCTTGTCAAGCGGTGTGCAGAGGCAGCCGACGATGGTCGCCTCTTCCTCGACGGGCGCGCCGAAGCGCGTGGCTATGGCCGAAGGATAGTTCCGCCGGACCACGGTGCCGAAGTTGCCCGAAGCGGCAAGCTGATGGTGAAGACCACCGTCCGTAACCAGGAAAACCTCTCCGTGGCTCACCTTGCGGTCGATCACCTCGGCAAGATAGACCCCGGCTTCACCCACCAGATAGCGTCCCAGTTCCACACAGAACTCGGTCTCGGCCAGCACGTCCGGCAGGTCGCGCAGACTAGCCGTCAGCTGCTCCCCCACGAACGCGAGGTCAAGCGGTGTGTCGCCGGGGAAGTAAGGAATGCCGAAGCCACCACCCAGGTTGCAGTGCGGCAGGTCCACGCCGCTTTCCTCGGCAAGTCGCCCGGCAAGAGCAATTGTCTGCCTTTGCGTATCGGCAACCGCTTCTGCGTCCAGCGCCTGACTGCCCGCGAAGATGTGGAAGCCGCGCCACGTCGCTCCACTGGCCACCACCTCGCGGACCAGGGCCGGAACGCGCTCCGCATCGATGCCGAATGGCTTAGCCCCGCCGCCCATCTTCATGCCCGACCCCTTGAGGTCGAAGTCGGGATTGACCCTGATGGCCATGCGCGGCGTGATCCCGAACTTTTCCGCTATGGCGAATGCCCGGCGCGCTTCGCCTTCGGATTCCAGGTTGAGCGTCACGCCGCCCCTGATCGCCGCTTCCAGTTCAGCGTTCCGCTTGCCGGGACCGGCGAAGCTGACGCGCTCAAGCGGGACACCGGTGGCACGCACGAGCTCGAGTTCGCCGCCCGAAGCGATATCGAAACCATCGACCAGGCTCGACATCAACTCAACAACAGGAAGGAAAGGATTGGCTTTCAAAGCATAATGTATTGCCACGCGCTCAGGCAGAGCGGCGCGCAGGGCAGCCACCCGCTGGCGAATGCGATCACCGCTGTAGACGAACAGCGGGGTCCCTCCCGCCTCCGCGATCAGTTCCGTGACGGACCGACCGTCGATCGCCAGAATACCGCCCGCCGCGTCGAAGCCTGCCGGTATGGGACCCAGCGCCTTCATGCCTTCAGCCCCCCATCCAGTTCTGCAGCAAGAACGACCCGGTCCAGCTTTCCGTTCGGACCTGTCGGCAGTCGCTCTCGCCAGTGAATAATCTTGGGCTGCATAAAGTTCGGTAAGTCCTGCATCAGTTTACGTGGAAGTTCTGAAACAGCGTCTGAAGCATCGGCAGCCGCGCGAACCACAAGGTGAACAGCCTGTCCCAGGCGGTCATCCGGAACGCCAAGAGCCACTGCCTCCGCGACCAGGCCCGTGGCGAGCGCAGCCTCCTCGATCTCCTGCGGCGAAATCCTGTTGCCCGCACTTTTGATCATCGCATCGCGCCGACCGACGAAGTAGAGCAGGCCATCGCGAGCCCGGCGAACACGGTCACCGGACCAGACGGCTGTCCCGCCATAGCGCGACGCCGCCGGGGCTGGCCTGTAGCGTTCTGCTGTGCGTTCGGGATCCTGCCAGTACCCTTGCGCGACAAGCGGCCCGCAGTGAACCAGTTCCCCTTCTTCATCATCCTCAGCGATGCGTCCCATGTCATTGATCACAAGCACTTCTGCATGCGGGATAGCTTTGCCCATCGATGTCGGATGCACGTCCACGAGCGCCGGATCAAGGTACGTGGAGCGGAAGGCTTCGGTCAGGCCGTACATGGGGAAGAGCCGGGCTGAAGGAAACGTCGATCGCAGCTTGCGCACGAGGTCCACTGTCAGCGCACCGCCACTGTTCGTCAGGCGCCTCAGCCTGCCGGCGACTTCTGGCGGCCAGTCGAGCTCCGTTACCTGCACCCACAAGGGGGGCACCGCGGCAAGCGTGGTGATGCCATGGCGCTCAACCGCCTTCAGCAGATCGCGCGGCACCAGATAGTCGATCGGAACAACGCACCCGCCTGCGTACCAGGTGGAAAGCAGCTGGTTCTGCCCGTAATCGAACGAAAGAGGCAGTGCCGCCAGGGTGCGGTCATCCGAAGCAAGGCCAAGATAATCCGCCACGCTTTCCGCGCCGAGCCACAGGTTGGCATGACTGAGCATGACGCCCTTTGGACGGCCCGTCGACCCGCTCGTGTAGAGAATGGCCGCAAGATCGTTCGGATCAGCCGTCGAAGCGCCTAAGTGTCCCTCGAACGCGGCCGCAGCCGTCATGGCGACATCCTCGGCGACAACCCGGCATTCGCGCGGCACATCCCGCACCGCTTCCAGGGTGGCAAGACGCGCCGGCGTGCCGAGCAGCAGGGCCGCCCCGCTGTCGCCAAGTATGTGCGCCACCTGCGCATGCTTGAGCAGGGGATTGATCGGAACGTGCACCAGCCCTGCCCGTGCCGCCGCCAACGGCATGACACAGGTCATCTCCCCCTTCGCTGCCCAGGTAGCGACACGCGCGCCTTTTTCCGGCACTTCTCGCGCAAGCCAGGCGGCGAGACGTGACACACGTGTTCTTAAGTCCTTCCAGGTAAGGGTCTCCTTGCGAAGCACCAGAGCCTCATCAGCATCGGCGCCGCGCAGAACAAGGTAGTCGAGCGGCAGGATCGTGTATTCGGGACGGCCCGGCATCTGGGGAAAGGCTCCGCGGGGGGAATGGACGAATTGCAGATCGACTATCACTCTGATCTTAACGAAGTGCAATCCGACGAGGCGCTTGGATCGCTTCTGTCCGCACCCCTTGCACAGGCGCCGTTTGACCGCCTCTCCTGGTGGCAGGGCCTGGCGATCCATTGCGGCATTTCCCCGTTGCTCGCCGTAGCACGGACGGAGAGCGGCCTTGCGGTTCTGCCTCTGACCGGAGGCCGGGGACATCTGTCCAGTCTCGCCAACTGGTACACGTTCCGCTTCCGTCCCGTCGTGACGGACGGCATGGCGCTGTCGGCGCTTGCCCGGGATCTCCGGAACCGCGCGCACCGGATCACCTTGCGCGGAGTGCCGGACGAGGATGGCAGCGCAACCCGGCTGCAGACCGCCTTCCACGACGCCGGATGGCGCGTCCATCGCTCGGTCTGCGATACCAACCATATCCTGCCGGTCTGCGGACGTTCTTACGAAGCGTACCTCGCAAGCCGTCCGGGAACCCTGCGCAGCACCATTCGGCGCAAGTCCGGCAAGCTTATCACGCGCGTGTTCGACTATTTCGATCCGCATGCCTGGGATCAGTACGAGGCCATCTACGCCCGGAGCTGGAAACCGGAGGAAGGGTCCCTGCCCTTCCTTCGCGCGTTCGCTCAGGCGGAAGGGTTGGCGGGACGCCTGCGGCTTGCCCTCGCTTTCCCCGCGCACGAGCCGGACGCTCCCGCCGTCGCGGCACAGTTCTGGACCGTGGAAGGGGGTACAGCCTTCATCCACAAGCTGGCTCATCGGGAAGATGCCAGGGCCCTCTCGCCCGGTTCCGTCCTTACAGCGCGATTGATGCAGCACGTGATTGGCCAGGACCGCGTGACGCTGGTCGACTTCGGCACCGGAGACGACCCTTACAAACGAGACTGGATGGAGCAGCAGCAGGATCGATGGCTACTTGAAATGTTCGTTCCCCACCATCCGAGGAACTGGCGCCCACTCCTTGGCAGACGCCTGCGGTCACTTGCCGCAAGTGCGAAGCGTCGCTAGAGGGCGGCCGTTGAAAACAGCGCGCCGAGGGGCCATGCCAGACGATACCGACCAGCTGCTCCGCCAGATCCTGACGGACGTGCTTGGCCTGAAGCCCGGTCAGGCGGAGGCCTTCGACAACGATACCGGCCTTTTTGGCCATCTTCCCGAACTTGATTCGATGGCTGTCGCTGGACTGCTGACCGAATTGGAAGATCGCCTGGACATCATTATCGAGGACGACGAACTGGAAGGCGAAATGCTGGAAACATACGGCGCCCTTCTGGCCTTCGTCCGGGCCAAGCGCGGCTGATGGAAGTCCGGGGCGTCGTCACCCCGGCAAGCTGGTCCTACCCGCTTCCCGCAGGCGGGATCAGAGAGGAATTCGCGATCTGCTGCGATGCGTCGGGCCCGGTACGACTGCTCATCGTGCCGGCGCTGTTCGAAGAGGGAAACAAGCTGCGCCGCCTGACGGTTCGCGTGATGCGCAACCTTGCCGACGCTGGCATCGACACGTTCCTTCCCGATCTTCCCGGCTGCAACGAAAGCCTTCAGGATCTGGCGCAGCAGGAGCCGGCTGACTGGCTCGACGCCGCGATGGCCGCAGCCCGCCACTTCGGAGCAACGCACACACTGGGCATTCGCGGCGGCTGCATGTTCACGCCCCGCAACCTGCCTGCCCTCCACTACGCGCCTGTCAAGGCGGAGACCATCATGCGCCAGATGTATCGCGCACGGGTTCTCTCCGCTCGCGAGGCAGGGCGTGACGAAACGCGTGAGGCGCTTGCCGAGATCGCGATGACGCAGGGGATCACCCTCTCCGGCTATTCCCTCGGCGCGGACTTCTGCCGCCACTTCGGCACGATGGCACCTACGCCCGGTGCAGCACGGATCCCTCAGGAGGACATCGGCGGCAGCGGATTGTGGTTGCGGGCAGAGCCTGACGACAGCCCTGCGCAGGCTGCCACTCTCGCGAGCCGGATCGTACAGGCGCTCAGCCAGTGACGAGGCGCCACATCACGTTCACCTGTGCAGGCGATCGACTGATCGGCACCCTCGACAGCGCCCCTGGACGAACCGCACTCCTCATCGTCTCCGGCGGCAACGAGGTGCGCGCCGGCGCGTGGAACGGACAGGCCCTGTTCGCCGCCCGTGTCGCCGCACGAGGGTATCCCGTGTTCCGGTACGACCGTCGCGGTGTTGGCGACAGTGAAGGCCATAACAGTGGTTTTCGTGGCAGTGCGCCCGATATCGCGGCCGCATGCGCCGCGCTTCGTGCGGACTGCCCTCAGGTCGACCGCGTCGTCGGCTTCGGCAACTGCGATGCCGCCAGCGCACTGATGCTTGCCCGAGGCGGAGGTCTGGACGACCTGATTCTCTCGAACCCGTGGACGTTTGACGAAGAAAGCGTCTCCTCGCCGCCCGAAGTCGTGCGCGCTCACTATCTGAAACGGCTGAAGGATTTCTCTGCGTTTCGACGGCTGCTTACCGGCAAGGTGTCGATGCCAGAGCTTGCGCGAAGCCTTCTGCTCTCGATTCGTCGTGTCCCGGTTCCGGCGGGCGGCCTGACGGCCGAGCTACAGCAAGGGCTTGCCGCCTTTCCGGGCCTTGTCCGCATCCTCGTTGCCGAGCGGGATCGGACCGGGCTTGCGTTCCTTGCGCGCTGGAGCCGAACAGACGAACGAATCCGCATCTGTTCCCAGGCATCCCACAGCTACGTGGAGCCCGAAGCCCAGCAATGGCTGCTGAATGAAGTCCTGCAGGTCCTCGATCACCTGCCGCGGTGAGGGATCAGGCCCGTTCCAGGGCCTCGGCGAGTTCCCTCCGAATGACGGCCAGCTGGTCGAAGATCCAGGGCTCGATAGGGCCGGGGCCGGTCATCGTCTCCGCCGTCGGCGCCGAAGCCTCAGTACCGCTCGGTGCGGGCAGAGCCGGCCTGTCCTGAATGGCCTTTGCGGCCCCCTTGAGCGTGTACCCTTCGCGATGAACCAGTCGGTTGATCTCGACGATCAGCGCCACATCTTCAGGACGGTAATAGCGGCGGTTGCCGCTGCGCTTGATGGGTTTCAGCGCCGGAAACTGCTCTTCCCAGTAGCGCAGCACATGCGTTCGGATGCCGAGCGCACTGGCAACTTCGCCAATGGTGCGCAGCGCCTGGGGATCCTTCCCATCCGAAAACGGGCTTTGCTCGCCGGTCTGGACCGCCGTTTCTAGAGCCGCTTCTGAGAAAACCATACCTGCCCCTTTAGAATGGACGATACCGTCATTCTGCGGCGATACGGTCCTTCAGCATCTGACTGGCGCGAAACGTCATGACCCGGCGCGGCGTGATCGGTACCTCAACCCCGGTCTTGGGATTACGGCCGATCCGCTCACCTTTGTCCCGCAAAAGGAACGTGCCGAAGCCGGAAATCTTGACGTTCTCGCCATCGCCAAGAGCCGTACACATGTGCTGGAGGATCGATTCCACCATTGCAAGGGACTCGGCACGCGATATGCCCAGTTTGCGATGAATGGCCTCAGCGATTTCGGCCCTGGTCAAAGTATCCGTAGAGCGCATCAAAGCCCGCATCCCCATACTGCGCCGACAGCCCGATAATATTACAAACACGGGGAAAAGCAACGGTACGCCCAATATTGAAGGCAGTTTGACCGTTATTGCAGAAAGTCAGATCCGAATGAGGCTGGCACCCCAGGTGAACCCGCCGCCCATAGCTTCTAGCATGACGAGATCGCCCGGCTTGATCCGACCGTCACGCACCGCCTGATCCAGCGCAAGAGGCACCGAAGCGGCAGAGGTATTGGCGTGCTGGCCGACGGTCATGACGACCTTCTCCCGCGGAAGATCGAGCTTCTTGGCCGTGGCTTCCAGAATGCGCGCGTTAGCCTGATGAGGCACAAGCCAATCGATGTCGGAGGCAGTTATCCCTGCATCTTCAACCACTTCGCGTAGAACATCCGACAGGTTCACTACGGCGTGGCGGAAGACTTCCCGCCCCTTCATCCGAAGCTTGCCGACGGTCCCGGTGGTCGAAGGGCCGCCATCGACGTAGAGCAACTGGTTGTGCGCACCGTCGGAATGCAGCCGGGTCGAAAGGATACCGCGCGGGCTGTCGCCGTCCTGCTCCTGCGCTTCAAGCACGACGGCGCCCGCTCCGTCGCCGAAGAGGACGCAGGTCGTGCGGTCTTCCCAGTCGAGGATACGGCTGAAGGTCTCAGAGCCGATGACCAGCGCGCGCTTCGCCATGCCCGCCCGCAGCATCGAATCGGCCACGCCCACCGCATAGAGGAAGCCGGAGCAGACCGCTGCCACATCGAAGGCGATCCCGCCGGGACGGCATCCCAGGCGGCTCTGCACGATCGTCGCGCTTGCGGGGAAGGTCTGGTCGGGGGTGGCGGTGGCAAGCACGATGAGGTCTATGGAGGACGCATCGATGCCGGCGGCATCCAGCGCTCTCCGGCCGGCGTCCGTCGCCAGACTGGATGTCGTCTCGTCCGGCTCGGCCACATGACGATTCGAGATTCCGGTCCGCTCGACGATCCACTCGTCGCTGGTATCGACTCGCTCTGCAAGCTGGGCGTTGCTGACGGCCGTGCGCGGAAGCGCAGACCCAGTGCCGAGAAGAACGGACCGAAGCATCAGGCGCGCTCTTCCTGGACGCCGGGAACGCCCTTCGGCATACGCCAGGCCGACCCGCCAAGACGGGCGAGATCCGCAGAGATACGCTCGGTCACGTTTTCCTCCAGAAGCCGCGCGGTAACCGCCACCGCATTGGCCACGCCTGCAGCATTGGCGCTGCCGTGGCTCTTCACGACGATACCGTTCAGCCCAAGAAAGACGGCGCCGTTGTGGTTGTTGGGGTCAAGATGATGCTTGAGCAGCTCAGTCGCGGGTCGCGAGATCAGGAACCCGATCTTCGACCTGAGCGAGCTGGTGAAGCCGCGGCGCAGCAGATCGGCGACAAAGCGCGCCGTGCCTTCCACCGCCTTCAGGGCGACGTTTCCTGAAAAACCATCGGTCACTACAACGTCGACATCGCCGCGGCAGATCTTGTCCGCCTCGGTAAAGCCGTCGAATGACATGGACAGGTGTTCGGCCGCTCCCTTGAGCACGGCGGCTGCATCGCGCAGTTCCTCCGTCCCCTTGGTCTCTTCCGTACCGATGTTAAGAAGGCGAACGCGCGGCTCATCGCGATTGGTGGCGACTCGCGCATAAGCGGCGCCCATGATCGCGAATTGCACGAGATTGCGGCTGTCGCACTCGGTATTCGCGCCAAGATCGAGCATGATGACGTCGTTGTCACCCAGCGTCGGCAGCAGAGCTGCCAGCGCAGGGCGATCGATGCCCGGCATCGTACGAAGGGTCAGCTTGGCAATAGCCATCAGCGCACCGGTGTTGCCGCCACTGACGGCAGCCCCGGCATGCCCAAGCTTCACAGCTTCAATGGCACGCCCCATCGACGTACCCTTGGCACGACGAAGAGCCTGGCTGGGCTTGTCCTCGCCGCTGATGATGCCTTCGGTATGAAGAATCTCGGAGCTTGCCCGCAGGTTGGGATGCTTTTCGAGCGCAGCCTTGATTCGCGCCTCATCACCCACAAGCAGGAACTTGAAACGGTCATGCTGACGGCGCGCAAGCGCGGCGCCTTCGATCATGACGCGCACGCCCTCGTCGCCGCCCATCGCATCTATGGCGATACGCGGCAAACTCATGGGGCTTTCTCCGAAACTCGCCAGAGTATCTTAGGCTTCAACCGCAACGATTTCACGGCCGTTGTAGTGGCCGCAGGACGTGCACAGGTTGTGCGGACGCTTCAGTTCGCCGCAGTTTCCACATTCATGGAATGCATCGACCTTCAGCGCGTCATGGCTGCGGCGCATGCCCCGGCGGGAGGGAGTCGTCTTTCTTTTAGGGACAGCCATTTCGGCACCTGTTCCTGCAAATACGTTTCTGTCAAAAAGGCCGCCGGTGACCGTCTCGGGACACGGCGGCTTGCGAAGGCGCGCCTATAACCGATTTGACGCGAGTTGCAACCCGTTACTCGGGATGCATACGCCGTCGCCAACCGCCACCTCAGGCGGGCGCACGCTGCTTTACCGCCTGATCGCTGACATAGGGGTTTGTCCGCCGCTCCTGGCCGAAAGTGCTTACAGGCCCGTGGCCCGGCACGAAGGTGACATCGTCGCCCCACCGCCAGAGCTTCTGCGTGATGGAATGGAGCAGGTCGTCCAGATTGCCGCGCGGGAAGTCCCAGCGGCCGATACCGTTCTGGAACAGAACATCGCCCACCATGGCGAAGCGGCTGGGCTCATGCACGAACACAACGTGCCCCGGTGTATGGCCCGGACAGTGCACCACATCGAGCTCCAGATTTCCCACGGTAACCTTGCCCCCGTCCTGCAGCCAACGGTCAGGTTCAAAGGTGTGCGCCTCCATGTTCCAGCGCGGACCGTCATCGCTCAGCTGCGCGATCCAGAAGCGGTCCTCCTCATGAGGCCCCTCGATCGGAATATCGAGTTCCCGCGCGAGCACACCCGCCTGGCCGCAATGGTCCAGATGGCCATGGGTGATCAGGATCTTTTCCAGCGCTACCCCGGCCTTCGCGACAGCGCCCTTGAGCTTGTCGAGGTCCCCGCCCGGATCAACGAGCGCGCCCTTCATCGTGGCCGTGCACCAGAGGAGCGAGCAGTTCTGCTGCAGGGGAGTCACGGGAATGATGGCCACACGCATGGGCGGCGTGCGCGGCTGCTCTGGGGCTTGCGTCATGCGTGTGGAATGGCGACTGCGCCGCCGGAATGCAACCGTGCAGAGGCGCCTAGATGGGACCGCCCTTCCACACCACGCGGCCGACGAGTTCGACATCCTTGAGCTTGCATTCGAGAGGCGGATAGGCCGGGTTGTCGCTGAGGAGCACCAGAACTCCGGACCGGGATGTATCGACGCGCTTTACCAGCAGGGTGTCATCCAGTCGCAAAACATGGATGCCGTCGCGCAGGCTCCGCAGCGTGCGGTCGACAAGTATTTCATCGCCATGACGCAATGTCGGTTCCATCGAATCGCCTCTGACCGCGATCGTGGAGAGATTGCCGGGCTGCAGGCCGAGTGAACGCAGCCAGCGGTCTGAAAAGCGCATCGTATCGAAAACAAGCTCTCCATTCGCCATGGCGCCGGGTCCGGCCGAAGCGCCGATGCTGAGGCGCGGCACAAGCACCCATTCGCCGCCAGAGCGCCCGTCCCCGCCGTAGGAATTTTCCTTCGAACGGCCGAGCTCCTCCTCCTCGACGCCGAAGAACCGCGCGAGCATGCCGCGATCCTCCTCTTCCAGTTTCCGCGGGCTCCCCTTTCGGACGAACTGCTGGAGGTAGCTCGGGTTCTTGCCGAGCATGAGCGACAACTTCGACAGGCTGATCTGCCTGCGATCGGCGAGTTCCAGCAAGCGCGCGCGGGCATCATCGTTCGAAACCATGGAATTCGCACCCGTAGGAAATTTCCTAGACATGTTGGATTTTAAGAGGAACAAATAAGGAACAGCAAGAAGAATCCTACAGGAAAGGACAAGACCGGATGCTACTGCGCCAGATTGAGCGCTTCCTACGCCAGACCGACATGCCTTGGACGAAGTTCGGCCGACTGGCGGCGCAGGATCCGCGATTCGTAGCCGACCTGCGGAACGGCCGCGCCCCCCGGGAGGAGCTCGCCGCGCGCGTGCAGCAGTTCATGGCCACCTATGACGCCCAGACCAGGGAGAACGCCCGTGTCCGCTGAGCCGTTCCAGCAAACATTCCGCCGCCCGACTCGCCATCGGCATTCCACGAACGAACCGTGGGCGCGTTTGCTGTCCGACGTACTTCGGCTGGCGGGGCGGGGAGCGGAGCTGCTGCACCAGGCCGAACGGCTCTGGGCCAGCGCCACCTTCTCCGGCGCGCGTCACACGATCGCTCTGGCGTTCGAAGGTGAAGCCATCGAGCGTGGAGAGGCGTTTATCGCCGCCCTGCCCGATCACGAATTCACCATACCACGCCACCTTGTGGCCGATGCCGCCGTCGTCGCGGTCGAACATCGGCAAGCCCCATCCCGCCTCGCGATCGAGGTGGAACTTCTGCTCCTCGAGGACTGCTAATGACGCCATCCCCTCCTGTCCTTCAAACGACCGGAGGGGCCTTACAGCGCCCGGGAAAGCTCCTTGATCTCCGTATTCAGGATAAGGTCGTTTTCCGAGTAGTCCACCGGGCAATCGATCAGGTGGACACCGGGCGTGTCGCGGCAGTGCGCAAGCAGCTCCTTCAGGTGCGCCGCGCTTTCCACCCGGTATCCATTCGCGCCGTAGCTCTGGGCATATTTGACGAAATCAGGGTTGCCGTAGGAGAGCCCGAAGTCCGCAAAACCCATGTTCGCCTGCTTCCAGCGGATCATGCCGTAGGCATTGTCGTTGAGGATCAGTACCGTCAGGTTCAACCCCAGGCGCACTGCCGTCTCGAGTTCCTGGCTGTTCATCATGAATCCACCGTCACCACACACGGCCAGGATCTTGCGGTTGGGATAAACCATTGCACTGGCCATGGCGGAGGGAAGTCCGGCGCCCATCGTGGCGAGCGCATTGTCCAGAAGAACCGTGTTCGGCTTCGTCGCACAGTAGCCGCGCGCGAACCACAGCTTGTAGATGCCGTTATCGAGGCAGACGATCGCATCGTCCGGCAGACAATCGCGGATCTGCTGAACCGCGTGTGGCGGGAAGATCGGAAAGCGCTCGTCTGCCGCAAGCCGCGCCGTGTGCGCGATTTCCGCCGCGCGATACCGCAGCATCGCCTCGAAATTCCATTTCGGCGAGGGGGCGATGGCTTCCTTGATCTGCCACACGGCATTGGCGATATCGCCTATCACCTCGATGTGCGGGAAATAGACCGGGTCCACTTCCGCCGTCTTGGTCGACACGTGAATGACGACCCGGCTGTCCCGCGTGCCGTCGTTGTGCATGAAGAACGGCGGTTTTTCGATCACGTCGTGACCGATGTTGACGATGCAGTCGGCATCTTCGATCGCGCGGTGGACAAAGTCACCGGCCGAAAGCGCGGCGCAGCCGATAAACTTCGGGTGACGCTCGTCGATAACGCCCTTGCCGAGCTGAGTCGTGAGAAACGGAATGCCCGTCTTCGCCACGAACTCGCCGAGCATCTTGCTGGTCATCTTGCGGTTTGCGCCGGCACCGATGACAAGCAGGGGTCGCCGGGCGTTCTGCAAAGCCTCCACGGCCTGAGCGATCGACTTCTCATCCGCAGTCGGCCGCCGCACGATGGAGCGGGGGACCGGACGAGAATCGGTGTGCTCGTCGGCGATGTCCTCAGGAAGCTCGATGTGCGTTGCGCCCGGCTTTTCTTCCTCGGCGATCCGGAACGCTTCGCGCACACGGCTCGGGATGTTGTCGGAAGAGGCTACCTGGTGGGCATACTTGGTGATCGGTTGCATCATCGACACGACGTCGAGGATCTGAAACCGCCCCTGCTTTGACTTCTTGATCGGCTTCTGGCCGGTGATCATCAGCATCGGCATGCCGCCGAGCGTGGCGTAGGCGGCGGCCGTCACGAAGTTCGTGGCGCCCGGCCCGAGCGTGGAAAGGCAGACCCCCGCCTTGCCGGTATGACGACCATATGTGGCCGCCATGAAACCGGCGCCCTGCTCGTGCCGGGTGAGGATCAGCTTGATCTGCCTGGATCGCGACAGGGAATCGAGGAGATCCAGGTTTTCTTCACCCGGAACGCCGAAGATGTACTCGACGCCTTCCTGCTCAAGGCATTCCACGAACAGATCCGATGCCTTGCGCTTGTCACCTTCAGCCATGATGCTCTGATCCCCTCTGCACCGGATGCGGGCTGTGGCGTCCGCTTTTGCCGGACTGGCTGGATACCCGTGTTACATCGCCCTCGTCTCTGACGATTCCGCCAGCCCGTCCGAAGAAATTATCACCACGGCAAAAGGACAGCTAGTCCGGCAGCAATCGCGGACCACGCTCAACCGAGCTTCCATTCCCAGCCGAGCGGATCGCCGTCCATGACTTCGACCCCCTTGGCGGCAAGTTCGTCGCGCAGCGCATCGGAGGTCGCGAAGTCCTTCTGCGCCCGCGCATCCTTGCGCCGCAGCAGCACATCCTCGATTTCCGCTTCGGTGATCACCGCCGCCTTCGGGAGCAGGCGCAACGTGGTGCGGCTGGTTGCGAACAGGCCCAGACCGAGCACCGCATCCATGCGTTCGACGACGGCGCGCTTGGCACCAGCGTCTACCTTCTTGGCAGCCAGCGCATCTTCCAGCGCCGTCAGCGCGACGGCAGTGTTCAGGTCTTCGCCGATAGCCGTGTCGAACGCCTCCAGCATCGGAGCGAGCTTGGGGTGTCCTGCATCGCCTGCCTCCACGCCCGCGAGACGTTCGGCCGCCATGATCATGCGCTTGAGACGCACGAGAGCTGCGGCGAGCCCCTCCCATGAAAACTCGAGCTCGCTTCGGTAGTGCGCCTGGAGGCACATCATACGATAGCCGAGCGGGTGGTAGCCCTTGTCGATGAGCAGTTGCAACCGCAGGAATTCACCCGAGGACTTGCTCATCTTGCCGGATCGCTCAACCAGAAAATTGTTGTGCATCCACACCTTGACTCCGGAGTTTGCCGGTATGTCGAGCCCGTTGGTGCAGCAGAATGCCTGGTTCTGCGCAATCTCGTTGGGATGATGGATCTCACGATGATCGATGCCGCCGGTGTGAATGTCGAACGGGAAGCCCAGGAGGTCACCGCTCATGACGGAGCATTCAAGATGCCACCCCGGAGCCCCTCGGCCCCAGGGCGAATCCCACTCCATCTGGCGCTTCTCACCAGACGGAGTCTTGCGCCAGATGGCGAAGTCGGCCGCGTTGCGCTTGCCCTCGACCGCCTCGATCCGGCTCTCACCCTCTTCCGTCACCGCACGCGCAAGCCGGCCGTAATCCGCCACGGTGGAGACATCGAAGTAGAGACCGCTTTCCAGTTCGTAGCAGTGCCGGTCGGCGATCTTCTCCGCGAAGGCGATCATCTGCGGGACGTAGTCGGTGGCGATCGACCACTTCGCGGGCTGGCGGATGTTGAGGGCGGCGATATCGGCCCAGTACGCCTGCGTATAGTGCGCGGCGATATCCCAGATGGACTGCGCCTGTGCACGCGCCATCTTCTCCATCTTGTCCTCGCCCGCGTCGGCGTCGTCGGTCAGATGGCCGACATCGGTGATGTTGATCACGTGGGTGAGCCGGTACCCCTTGTAGCTCAGCGTCCGGCCGAGCACGTCAGCGAAGACGTAGGCACGCATGTTGCCGATGTGCGGGTAGTTGTAGACCGTCGGACCGCAGGTGTAGACACGCGCCTCGCCCGGGTGGACAGGCACGAACGGCTCGAGCTTGCGGGTCAGGCTGTTGAAGAGCGTGAGTGTGGGTGCGTCGGTCATGCGCGGGGGCATAAGCGGCATGCCGGCGCAGTCAAGCCACGCCGGCGAAGGCGGCTCAGTCGAAACCGATGAACCGGACCTGCTCGTCAAGCGGCACGCGCGGCCGTTCGAACGTGTTCACCGCCGCGTCGGGATCACGATATCCGATGGCGATACCACAGAAGAGAATGTGGGTTTCGTCGGATACACCAATGTGTTCCTTGATCAGCCGGGCGTAGAGCGACATCCACTCCTGTGGGCAGGAATCCAGCCCCTCCTCCCGAAGCAGAAGCATGATCGTCTGCAGCCACATACCAACATCCGACCACTGCGGCGGCCCCATGAAACGCTCGAAATGGCAGAGCAGGAGAGCCGGCGCGCCGAACGACACGATGTTAGCGTTCGAGAAGTCGCTGCGCGCGTCCGCGTCATCGCGCCGGATACCCATCGCCCCGTACATCGTCGCGCCCAGGTCCTTCAGGCGAGCGAGGTGGCGCGGGGATTGTTCGGGTTCGGAAAAGCTGTACTCGAGAGGATCCTGCGGCGCCGCCCGGCGCATCTTTTCCTGCAAGGCCGCCAGAGGCTCGCCCGTCAGGACCGTCGCTTCCCATGGCTGGAAATTGCATCCCGAAGGCGCCATCCGCGCCCGGTCCAGAACCCGCCGCAGCGTTTCCAGACTAACCGGATCGGACTTGAAGGCCCGGATGGAGCGGCGGGTGGCAACGGCTTCTGCTACGTTCATGAATTACCTCGAAAGACGTTCCTGGCGGGATGCCTAAGCTGTCGCTTCAATCGGGAAATTCAATGCCGCCGGTTACGACACTGATCATTCTTCTTCGAACAGCCCTGCCAGTTGCTCGATCATTGTGCCGCCAAGCTGCTCCGCGTCCATGATTGTGACCGCACGGCGGTAGTAACGGGTCACGTCGTGGCCGATACCGATCGCCACCAGTTGCACCGGACTCTTGCCTTCGATCCATTCGATCACGCGCCGCAGATGCGCTTCGAGGTATCCCGCCGAGTTCACCGAAAGGGTGGAATCGTCGACCGGGGCTCCATCGGAAATGACCATCAAGATACGACGGTCCTCCTGCCTCGCCAGAAGGCGATTGTGCGCCCAGAGCAGGGCCTCGCCGTCGATGTTTTCCTTCAGAAGCCCTTCGCGCATCATCAGGCCGAGGTTCTTCTTGGCGCGGCGCCAGGGTTCGTCCGCCTTCTTGTACACGATATGCCGCAGATCGTTCAAACGTCCCGGGTGCTGCGGCTTCCCGTTCGCCAGCCACGCCTCCCGGCTCTGCCCCCCCTTCCAGGCCCGGGTGGTGAAGCCCAGAATCTCCACCTTTACGCCGCATCGCTCCAGAGTGCGTGCGAGAACGTCGGCGCTGATTGCTGCGATGGAGATCGGGCGTCCGCGCATCGAGCCGGAATTGTCGAGGAGAAGGGTGACGACGGTGTCCTTGAACTCCACGTCGCGTTCGATCTTGTAGGATAGCGATTGTCCCGGCGAGACGACCACCCGGGCGAGACGGGCCGCATCCAGCAGACCCTCCTCCTGATCGAAGTCCCACGAACGGTTCTGCTGCGCCATTAGGCGGCGCTGCAGCCTGTTTGCAAGACGCGTGACGACGCCTTGCAATCCCTTGAGCTGCGCGTCGAGATAGGCGCGAAGGCGAGTCAGTTCCTCTTCGTCGCACAAGTCGGATGCACCGACCACCTCGTCGAAGGCCTCGGTGAACACCTTGTAGTCGAAGCTCTCGGGTATGTCCGTCCAAGGGCGGTTCGGGCGGACGGGAAGCATGCCCTCGTCGCCCTCCTGGCCCTCGTCGCCTTCCTCCATGTCGTCGGAGGTATCGCCTTCGGCCTCGCTTTCCCCCTCGTCATCGCCCTGCGACGGTTCGGAAGCCATTTCGGCGGGTTGCTGGTCCTGCCCCTGCTCGCCTCCTTCTTCCTGTTCCTCGGTCTCCTCCTCGCCGTCCATATCGTCGGCTTCGTTGGGTTCCTGGGGGATTTCTTCGGCGCGCGTCAGTTCGAGATGCTGAAGCATGTCCAGCGAAAGGGACTGGAAGGCTTTCTGATCCGCCAGAGACCCGGCAAGTGCGTCGAAATCGGCGCCGGCCTTTTGCTCGATCCAGTTACGCACCATCTCCACGCCGGCGCGAGCCGCTTCAGGGATTTCCTGTCCCGTCAGGCGCTCACGCAGGAGAAGCGCAAGAGCCGCCGGCACCGGCACGGCATCCGGCGTTTCGGCGCGGGTGATCGGATCGGAGCCGATGCGGGTCAGCAGGGCGGCGTCGAGATTATCGCGCATGCCTTCGTAGGAGTTCGCGCCAAGCGCTTCATAACGAACGGTTTCCACTGCGTCGAAGGCAGCCCGCGCCGTTGGCTCTGACGGCGCGTTGCGCAAGTGCAGCTTGTCGTCGTGGTGCCTCAGCTTGAGTGCGAAGCTATCGGCGAAGCCCCGCGCCTGCATGGCTGCGGCCCGCGGGAGACTGCGCCCCGGCATCGGCACGCGGAATGTTCCACCGGTTGAACTGGGGGCGTCGGCGGTCCAGTTCACCTCGATTTCCGCCTCCTGGGCGATGGCGCGGGAGGCGCCTGCGAGGACGGACTTGAAGCGGTCTGCGGGAGATTCGTCGGACATCGTGAGAACGCGTAGCGCATCGCCGCTGCCGGCTCAAACAGGATGCGCAATCGGGCACGCCTGACGTGGAACAGGCCCAGCGCGGCTCGGAGCAAGCGGAACCTGCACCGAGCCCCCCGGACCTGTCCAAGGCGTGGAAGAGAGAGCCTTAGATCGACTGGCCGGTCTTGGCCCAGTCAGCCAGGAAGCCTTCGATGCCCTTTTCGGTCAGGACATGCTTGAACAGGCCCTTGATCACTGCGGGAGGCGCGGTCATCACGTCCGCGCCGATCCGCGCCGCTTCAAGGACGTGGACGCCGTGACGCACCGAAGCGACGAGGATTTCCGTCTCGAACGCATAATTGTCGTAGATCAGGCGGATGTCGCTGATGAGGCCCATGCCGTCGAAGCCGTTGTCGTCGTGGCGCCCGACGAAGGGCGATACAAACGTGGCGCCCGCCTTCGCGGCAAGCAGGGCCTGGTTGGCCGAGAAGCACAGCGTCACGTTGACCATTGTGCCTTCGCCGGTGAGGGCCTTGCAGGTCTTGAGCCCGTCGATGGTCAGCGGAACCTTGATGCACACGTTGTCCGCGATCTTACGCAGGATTTCCGCCTCACGCATCATGCCGGCATGATCGAGCGCGACGACCTCGGCGCTTACGGGGCCGTCGGTCAGCTTGCATATCTCGGCGGTGACTTCCATGAAGTTGCGGCCGGACTTGGCGATCAAGGAAGGGTTGGTCGTTACGCCGTCCAGCAGACCGGTCTCGGCCAGTTCCTTGATGTCGGCGATTTCTGCGGTGTCTGCGAAGAATTTCATGGCGATGTCCTACTTGGGCGGGCGATTCTGGCCGCGCCTATAGGGGATGGTGTACCGGGGGGCCAGCGCCGGTTGCCACTACGTGCCTAGGGCGAGCCCGTTCGCCGCAGGGCCGCGATCAAGCCGGGGTTATGCGTCGCCTCCGGGTTATCCCGTATCTCGGCTTCCTGAGCGCCGATTTCATACCAGATGGCATTGTCCGCCTCCAGCGCCAGAGCGTGAGCGGCATCGGCAAGATCGACGCCTGCAAGAGCGTTCACGGCGGTGTTGAGGATGGGATCCTCGGCGACGCGCATGACCTGTTCCAGTTCGGGGATCATCACGTTGACCAGTGCGGACCCCATGGACTGCCTCAGGAACGTGGTAGCGGCCGTACTGCCGCCGCGTAGCAGAGCCAGCGCATCCGGTACGGAAAGAGTGCGTATGGCGTTGTAGACGACCGGCGCAGCAACGCGAGCGCCATCCTCGGCGATGCGGTTCAGCTCTTGCTGCAGCTTGTCCTTGAAGTACGGGGAATTGAGCACCTTCTGAGTGACGCTGCCGGGGCGCCCGAACAGCACCGGCAGATTGATCCGCGCGACCGAACTGTCCCAAAAGCCTCCGGGCTGCGTGAGGCGGGCGAAGGCGCGGCGGCTGGAAAGCACGAGCAAGTCTTCGATCTGATCGGTGTATTCCACCCGCCTCATGGTCGCACAGCCCGAGACCGCGAAACCGGCAGCGAGGAGTCCCCCAAGAATAACCCTGCGCGAGTAGCCGGATGGTGCCGCGACCTGATCCTGCCCCTGATAATCCATCCGCACCTCCTTCACGACACAGACTACCCGCGCCTATATGGGCGCAGATGCAACGTGTCCGACTCCTCGTCTTCAACGCCGCACTGGGCGTCCTTGACTATCGCGTGCCGCAAGGAGTGACGATCCCATTCGGATCGATCGTCGCGGCCCCTCTTGGTCCCCGTCAGATACTGGGCATCGTATGGGAGGCGGAACGCCTGAGCGCGCAGGAAGTGCCGGACGCCAAATTGCGCCCGCTGCTTGAGGTCATGCCCGTGCCTCCCATGTCGGAGCGGTTGCGACGGCTTATCGAATGGACTGCGGATTATTATTGCGCGCCCTTGTCCGCTGTGGCTCGGATGGCGCTCGGCAGCACGGCGGCGCTGCGGGGCGGCGGGACGAGCACCGAGTACCGTCTCACGGGGGCCGAGCCGGCCCGCCTCACACCGCAGCGCGCCGCAGCTCTGGACGCACTTCAGGGCGAGCAGGCCTCGATCCGCGAACTTGCGGAGCTTGCCGGAGTGTCCGAGGGCGTGCTGCGCGGGATGGTTGGAGCAGGCCTGCTGGAGGCGGTCACGGTCGATCTGGACCGGCCCTATCCCCCGGCGGCGCCCGACTTCGCCCAGCCGGTGCTCAGCGACTTGCAGCGCAGCGCCGCGGACGTCTTCGTCCACGCCGTGCAAGACGCCAGGTTCGCTCCGTTCCTGTTGGACGGAGTGACCGGATCTGGCAAGACAGAGTGCTACTTCGAAGCCGTGGCCGAGGCCCTGCGGCTGGACCGGCAGGTTCTGATCCTACTGCCGGAAATCGCGCTGACGGAGAACTTCCTGCGGCGCTTCGAGCACCGTTTCGGCGTTACACCGATCCTCTGGCATTCCTCCCTGAAGTCAAGCGAGCGAAGGCGCGCCTGGCGCGCGATCGTGCAGGGCAATGCGCAGGTGATCGTCGGCGCCAGAAGCGCCCTTTTCCTGCCTTACGCGAACCTCGGCCTCATCGTGGTCGACGAAGCGCACGAGATTTCCTTCAAGCAGGATGACGGCGTGCGCTACAACGCACGCGACGTTGCGGTCATGCGCGCGAAGTTCGAGGGCCTGCCGATCATCCTGGCCAGCGCCACCCCCGCGCTGGAAACGATGCAACTGGCCGAAGCGGGCGTCTATCGCAAGATCGACCTTCCTTCTCGCTTCGGCGGCGCGCAGTTGCCGGATATCCAGGTACTCGACCTGCGCGAGCAGGCGCCCGAACGGGGGCGATGGCTCGCTCCGCCCCTCGTGGAGGCCTTGCGGGATCGACTGGCCAAGGGCGAACAGTCGCTGCTGTTCCTCAACCGCCGGGGCTATGCTCCGCTGACGCTCTGCCGAAACTGCGGCTATCGCTTTCAGTGCCCGAACTGCACCGCGTGGCTGGTCGAGCATCGCTTCAGCCGCCGGCTGGCTTGCCACCACTGCGGGCACGAGGCGCCTGTTCCCGATGCCTGCCCCGAGTGCGGCACCGGCGACTGCCTCGTCGCGTGCGGCCCGGGAGTCGAGCGAATTGCCGACGAGGTGGCGGAGATCCTGCCGGAGGCCCGCACCGCGCTGGTCACATCGGACACGATGAACAACCCGCAAGCCATCGGCGAATTCGTGGCGATGGCCGAAAGCAAAGCCATCGACGTCATCATCGGCACGCAGCTCGTCACAAAGGGCTACCACTTTCCCGACCTCACGCTGGTAGGGGTCGTGGATGCCGACCTCGGTCTTGAAGGCGGCGACCTTCGGGCAGGCGAGCGCACGTACCAGCAGATCGCCCAGGTCGCCGGGCGCGCGGGGCGCGGTGAAAAGCCGGGCGAGGTGCTCATCCAGACGCGCCATCCCGAAGCCTCCGTCATCGCGGCCCTCGCCAACGGCGACCGCGACGCCTTCTATGCTGCGGAAACAGAAGCACGCCGGGATGCGGGAGCGCCCCCGTTCGGACGCTGGGCGGCGATCATTGTCAGCTCCGAGGATCAGGCCGAAGCCCTGTCCGCCGCCCGCGCGATCGGCGGCACGGCGCCAGACCTGCCGGACATGCTGGTACTTGGCCCGGCCCCTGCTCCACTCGCCCTGCTGAGGGGCCGCCATCGCTTCCGCCTTCTCATCAACGCGCGGCGTTCGGCCGAACTGCAGAAGACGCTGCGCTCCTGGCTGGACCCGCTCGACTTCCCCAAAGGCGTACGCGTCAACATTGACATCGACCCGTACTCCTTCGTGTAGGCTACTCCGCCTTCCTCTCGCAGTCTGCCCGCTCGCGTTCAAGCAGTTCACGCTTGATCCGGTCGCCATAGGCATAGCCTCCCAGCGAGCCGTCCGACCGGATCACCCGGTGGCACGGGATGAGCACGGCGACGGTGTTCGCCCCGTTCGCCGAGCCCGCAGCACGGACCGCGCCCGGACTGCCGACGGCTGCTGCAATCTGCGCGTACGTCCGGGTCTCTCCGGGCGGGATTCGCTGCAATTCACGCCAGACCGCCTCCTGGAAAGCGGTACCGCGGACGTCCAGCGGGATCGCCCTGGACCGTCCAGGCTGTTCGACCGCACCCACGACGTCTGCAAGCAGCGCGGCAAGCGCCTCGCCTCCCTCGACGAGCGTGGCGCGCGGAAAGCGCGAGGCCAGATCATCCCGGCCTTCGCCGAAGGACACGCGACAAACACCCTTTTCGGTTGCCGCCACCAGCATATCGCCCAAGGACGTCGAGACGACCGCCCAGTGGACGATGACTCCGAGGCCCCCGTTTCGCCACGCGGACGGTGTCATTCCCAGGCGACCGTTGCTCGCTTCATAGAAACGGGATGCCGCACCAAAACCAGCCTCAAAAATCGCGTCGGTGACCCTTTCGCCTTCGCTCAACAGCGAGCCGGCGCGCTCTATCCGGCGTGCGCGCACGTAAGCGGCGGGTGAAAGCCCCACTGCGCGCTTGAACACCTTCTGGAAGTGAGTCGGACTGTACTCCACTCTGGCCGCCAGCTCTGCTAATGAGGGGCTGCGCTCAATCTCGCCCAGCCATTCCAGAGCCTGGCGCACCGCCACCTCTTCCCGGCTGACGTCATTCGGGCGGCAGCGAAGGCAGGCGCGCAAGCCCGCCGCTTCCGCGTCCTCGATGGCAGTGAAGAACCGCACGTTCTCTCGTCGTGGATGCCGCGCGGAGCACGAGGGACGGCAGTATATGCCCGTGGACAGGACCCCGGTGACGAACCGTCCGTCATAGGCGCCGTCACGCTCCCGCACCGCCCGCCATGCGCGCTCATCATCTATGGCTTCCGAATTCATGACCTTGCCCTCATGGAAGGTGAGCACCGCGCCGAGCTTCCGCCATTCGCCATTCCCCATTTGAAAGGCACGGCCTTTTTCCTGCGGCGGCTCAAGGCCTCGAATTGCGTCACATATCGCATCAGCGGTTCGCTCCAGTTCTCCACTCGCGTTGGCGCGCGGTGCCTCAGCCCGGCCGCCTCCCAGCGCAACGCCCTGAGGTGTGTTCACCCCAGGCACAAACCCTTGCCCGCGACAGGGCCGACGCAAGGTTTTCCGCCGATGCCGGGGCACGGAAACCTCCGCCGCCATCCTCACGCTCCCTGCCCGCGAAGCGATTCGCCGCCAGCCTGGATGCCGTTGGACCGACCTTGAAGCGACGCTGTACTTTGCGCATCCCGTTCCTTGCTTTCAAAGCGCTTAGCCACCCATTGGCCACAGACCCCAAGGCGCACCTTGCACTGCATCCCTATCATCGCTATGCGCGCCCCGTCTGCGGGCCGGGGGAGCACGCTGCCGCGTTATGCCCCCAGTGCCCCAGCCCACCCGATGTAAGGATAGGACAGGCGTGGAGAATTCCGGAGGCATCAAGGCCAGCTTGCAGGGACGCTACGCTTCGGCGTTGTTCGATCTCGCCAGCGAACACGGTACGGTTTCGGCCGTGGAGACCGACCTCGAAAACCTCGGCCAGGCCATCCGCGAGAGCGATGAGCTCGCCGCGCTGATTCGCAATCCGCAGATCAGCCGCGACGCGGCCGGCAAGGCGATCGACGCAGTCGGAAGCGTGCTGGGCACTTCGCAACTGACGAAGAACTTCCTGGGCGTTCTGGCGGGCAACCGCCGCCTCTCCGCCCTCCCCAAGATCATCCGCGCTTTCGCCGCGATCGCAGCCGCCCAGCGCGGCGAGGCGACCGCCGAAGTCACTTCGGCTCATGCACTGTCCGACGAGCAGGTCGAGCAGCTGCGCCAGAAGCTGGAAGTGCGTGAAGGCCGCAAGGTAAAGATCAGGACCAGCGTTGATCCCGAGCTTCTCGGCGGCCTCGTGGTCACCATCGGCTCCAAGCGCATCGACAGCTCGATCCGCACTCGTCTCAATTCGCTCGCCCAGGCCATGAAGGGCTAAGAAAGGCAGAACAATGGATATCCGCGCAGCAGAAATCTCGAAGGTCATCAAGGACCAGATCGCCAGCTTCGGCACCGAAGCCCAGGTTTCCGAAGTCGGCTCGGTTCTGTCGGTCGGTGACGGCATCGCCCGTATCCACGGTCTCGACAAGGTTCAGGCCGGTGAAATGGTCGAGTTCGCCAACGGCGTTCAGGGCATGGCGCTCAACCTCGAAGCCGACAACGTCGGTGTCGTGATCTTCGGCTCGGACGCCGAGATCAAGGAAGGTGACAGCGTCAAGCGCACCAACACCATCGTGGACGTTCCCGTCGGCAAGGGCCTTCTCGGCCGCGTCGTCGACGCGCTCGGCAACCCGATCGACGGCAAGGGCCCGATCGTTGCTGACAAGCGCGCCCGCGTCGAAGCCAAGGCTCCGGGCATCATCCCGCGCAAGTCGGTGCACGAACCCGTGCAGACCGGCCTCAAGGCGATTGACGCCCTGGTCCCCGTCGGCCGCGGCCAGCGCGAGCTGATCATTGGCGATCGCCAGACCGGCAAGACCGCCGTTGCCATCGACACCTTCATCAACCAGAAGGAAGCGAACAAGGGCGACGACGAGAGCAAGAAGCTGTACTGCATCTACGTCGCCGTCGGCCAGAAGCGCTCGACCGTGGCTCAGATCGTCCGCCAGCTCGAAGAGAACGGCGCGATGGAATACTCCATCGTCATCGCCGCCACCGCTTCGGAGCCCGCTCCGCTGCAGTACCTCGCGCCTTACACCGGCGCCGCGATGGGTGAATTCTTCCGCGACAACGGCATGCACGCCGTCATCGTGTACGACGACCTTTCGAAGCAGGCCGTGGCTTATCGCCAGATGTCGCTGCTGCTGCGTCGCCCGCCGGGCCGCGAAGCCTACCCCGGCGACGTTTTCTACCTCCACAGCCGCCTCCTCGAGCGCGCTGCGAAGATGAACGATGAGAACGGCGCCGGCTCGCTGACCGCCCTCCCCGTCATCGAGACTCAGGCCGGCGACGTTTCGGCCTACATTCCGACCAACGTGATCTCGATCACGGACGGCCAGATCTTCCTTGAAACCGGCCTGTTCTACCAGGGTATTCGTCCGGCCATCAACGTCGGTCTGTCGGTGTCGCGCGTCGGCGGTTCGGCCCAGACCAAGGCGATGAAGAAGGTTGCCGGCTCAATCAAGCTGGAGCTCGCGCAGTACCGCGAAATGGCGGCTTTCGCGCAGTTCGGTTCGGACCTCGACGCTTCGACCCAGAAGCTGCTCAACCGCGGCGCGCGTCTCACCGAACTGCTGAAGCAGAAGCAGTTCTCGCCGCTTTCGTTCGAAGAGCAGACCGTGTCCATCTTCGCCGGCACCAACGGCTATCTTGACGGTCTGCCGGTCTCGAAGGTCACCGAGTACGAGGCCGAGATGCTCAGCTTCATGCACTCCGAATACCAGGACGTGCTGGACCTGATCCGCTCGACCAAGGACTTCGGCGACGAAGCGAAGAGCAAGACCAAGGCCGCACTCGACGCTTTCGCCAAGCAGTTCGCCTGATGAGCTATACGGTCTTCGCGACCATCCCGGTGAAGCCCGAGCATCTTGAAGATGCTCGGGAAGCGGTGGCGGGCATCGTGCCCCGGACCCGCGCCGAGGATGGCTGCGAACACTTTGAGCCCTATCGGGCGGCTGATGGATCGTCGAACCTCTATATCTTCGAGCGCTGGGCCGACCGCGCAGCGTTCGATTTCCACCATGCGCAGGAATACACCAAGGACGTCTTCGCCAAGTACGAAGGCTGGCTGCGGGGCGCTCCGACGCTGGTGGAAGTGACGGAACTGAAGGACTGACATGGCCAGCCTTAAAGAACTCAAGGGCCGCATCAACTCGGTCAAGTCGACCCAGAAGATCACCAAGGCCAAGCAGATGGTCGCTGCGGCCAAGCTGCGCAAGGCGCAGGCTGCCGCCGAGGCTGCGCGCCCCTATGCCGCACGCCTCGCCGAAGTGATGGGCTCGCTGGCCTCGAAGATCACGGTCTCCGAGAACAGCCCCAAGCTC
Source organism: Novosphingobium panipatense (assembly GCF_900182875.1). Lineage (NCBI taxonomy): Bacteria > Pseudomonadati > Pseudomonadota > Alphaproteobacteria > Sphingomonadales > Sphingomonadaceae > Novosphingobium > Novosphingobium panipatense. The sequence goes on along the minus strand of NZ_FXUI01000002.1, from coordinate 65,977 downwards.
CTCGCCGGCACCGGCAGCGACAAGATTCACCTCCTGGTCGTCGCAAACTCGGACAAGGGTCTGGCGGGCGCCTTCAACTCGAACATCGTCAAGGCCGCCCGCGTCAAGGCGCAGGAACTGGAAGCACAGGGCAAGACTGTCCTGTTCTACCTGATCGGCCGCAAGGGTCGCGCGGTCATTCGCCGCGAATACCCCAACCAGATCGCGCACATGTTCGACACCACCGACGTGCGGGATCCGGGTTTCAACGAAGCGGAGCGGATCGCAGACGAACTCGTCGCCATGTACGAGGCGGGCAAGTTCGACGTCGCGCACCTGTTCTATTCGAAATTCCGCTCTGCCCTGCTGCAGGAACCGACCGATCAGCAGATCATCCCGGTTCCCGCTCCCAAGGCAGCCGCCATCACCGCGGATGCCGTCACTGAATACGAGCCCGACGAGGAGGAAATCCTCGCCGCGCTGCTGCCGCGCTACCTGAAGACACAGCTCTTCGGCGCGCTGCTGGAGAACGCCGCGTCTGAACAGGGCGCCTCGATGACCGCGATGGACAACGCCACCCGCAACGCCGGTGAACTCATCCAGAAGCTGACCATCCAGTACAACCGCAGCCGCCAGGCCGCGATTACCACCGAACTCGTCGAAATCATCGCGGGCGCGGAAGCGCTCTAAGAACCGCAGGCAAGGAAACCATAATGGCCACCGCACCCGTGCTTAACCTCACCACTACCGGCAAGATCAGCCAGGTCATCGGCGCCGTCGTCGACGTGACCTTCGAAGGCGAACTGCCCGCAATTCTTTCCGCTCTCGAAACTGACAACAACGGCCAGAAGCTGGTTCTCGAAGTTGCGCAGCACCTTGGCGAGAACACCGTCCGCACCATCGCGATGGACGGCACGGATGGCCTGACCCGTGGCCAGGCCGTGACCAACACCGGCAAGCAGATCTCTGTTCCGGTCGGTCCCAAGACCCTGGGCCGCATCATGAACGTCGTTGGCGATCCCATCGACGAGCGTGGCCCCGTCGGTTCGGACATGTTCGCCCCGATCCACGCCAAGGCTCCCGAGTTCATCGACCAGTCAACCGAGGCTTCGATCCTCGTCACGGGCATCAAGGTCATCGACCTTCTCGCGCCCTACGCCAAGGGCGGCAAGATCGGCCTGTTCGGCGGCGCCGGCGTCGGCAAGACCGTGCTCATCCAGGAGCTGATCAACAACATCGCGAAGGGCCATGGCGGCGTGTCGGTGTTTGCTGGCGTGGGTGAGCGTACCCGCGAGGGCAACGACCTCTACCACGAATTCCTCGACGCCGGTGTCATCGCCAAGGACGCCGAAGGCAACCCGACCTCGGACGGTTCCAAGGTGGCCCTCGTGTTCGGCCAGATGAACGAGCCCCCGGGCGCCCGCGCTCGCGTTGCTCTTTCGGGTCTGACCATGGCCGAGTACTTCCGCGACCAGGAAGGTCAGGACGTTCTGTTCTTCGTGGACAACATCTTCCGCTTCACTCAGGCGGGCGCGGAAGTGTCGGCTCTTCTCGGCCGTATTCCTTCCGCCGTGGGTTATCAGCCGACCCTGTCGACGGACATGGGCGCGCTGCAGGAGCGCATCACCTCGACCACCAAGGGCTCGATCACCTCGGTCCAGGCGATCTACGTTCCCGCGGACGACCTTACCGACCCGGCGCCGGCAACCTCGTTCGCGCACCTTGATGCGACGACCACGCTGAACCGCGCGATCTCGGAGCTGGGCATCTACCCGGCCGTCGATCCGCTCGACTCGACGTCGCGCGTTCTCGAGCCCCGTATCGTCGGTGCCGAGCACTACGAAACGGCACGCCGCGTTCAGGAAACCCTGCAGAAGTACAAGTCGTTGCAGGACATCATCGCGATCCTCGGCATGGACGAGCTCTCGGAAGAGGACAAGATCACGGTCGCCCGCGCCCGCAAGATCCAGCGCTTCCTCTCGCAGCCGTTCCACGTGGCGGAAGTCTTCACCGGCATTCCGGGCAAGTTCGTGCAGATCGAAGACACTGTGAAGTCGTTCAAGGCCGTTGTGGACGGTGAGTACGACCACCTTCCGGAAGCGGCGTTCTACATGGTCGGCGGCATCGACGAAGCTGTCGAGAAGGCCAAGAAGCTGGCCGCGGAGGCCTGATTAGATGGCCCTGCACTTCGAACTCGTCACGCCTGCAAAGCTGGTCCGCTCCGAGGACGTCCACATGGTGGTCGTCCCCGGCACGGAAGGCGAGTTCGGCGTACTGGCGGGCCACGCGCCCTTCATGTCGACGATCGCCGACGGTGCGCTGAAGGTCTACCGGACCGAGAACGGCGCGCCTGAGGAAATCCGCATCACCGGCGGCTTCGCGGAAGTCGGCGATGCGGGCCTCACCGTGCTTGCCGAGCACGTCGAAGGCTGATCGTAAGACGCAAAGAAACAAGAGGCGTCGCCGGCATCTGTCGGCGGCGCCTCTTTTGTATGTGCATTGGCGAAGGTTTCCATCGGCCGGGATCGCTCCGAGGGAGCGATGGCAAAATCAGGCCGAGCGTTAGTTCCTGTTCAGCTTTCAAGCGTTAGCGTCAGGGAAGGAGATTACAGATGGTTTTGAAGTCGATCGGCCCCTCGGTTTTTCTTGTCGCCTCGCTTGCGGCATGCTCGACGCAGGCGGATAGCCCGCCCGCAACTCTGCCGCCAGCAGCCGGGTCTGAGGCGGACTGCGGCGCCGGCCGTTTTGCCAACTATGTGGGAAGCAAGGCCACGCCCGAGTTAATCGCCACCGTTCAGGCATCGCGCAGCAACGCTCCTTTGCGCGTCATAAAGCCGGGGATGGCCGTCACCATGGATTTCCGGGGCGATCGCCTGAATATCGAAGTCGACGAGAGCGAAACGATCAAGCGTTTCTACTGCTCCTGATCGTCCTTGCGGCTGTGCCGATCGGCGCTGATTTCTACGAGGCTCCAGGTGACGGTTTTCGCCCCTGGCGCTTTGCCTCTTTACATCGGTGCCACACGTGCGCATAGGCACTCCATGACCCTTCGTCTCGGCCTTACCCTGCGACTTACCCGCCCTTGGGCGTGAGGTGACGCGTCGGCCTGCGGCGCGCTCGGCGCTCAAGGGACCCTGACCCGACCATAGCTGCAGACCAGATATCCGAGCGAGATTACCCATGACCATGCTGAAAGACCCCTCGGTCAAGTATCGCCCTTTCCCGCAGATCGATCTGCCGAACCGGCAGTGGCCGTCGCAGGTCATCACCAAGGCGCCGCGGTGGCTGTCGACGGACCTGCGCGATGGAAATCAGGCTCTCATCGATCCGATGGGCGCGGAGAAGAAGAACCGGTTTTTCGATCTTCTGGTGAAAGTCGGACTGAAGGAGATCGAGGTCGGATTCCCCAGCGCGGGTGCGACCGAGTTCGATTTCATCCGTGGTCTGGTCGATCACGATCGCATTCCGGATGACGTGCTGGTTCAAGTGCTCACCCAGTCGCGCCAGGATCTGATCGAGCGGTCATTCGAAAGCCTCGCCGGCGCACACAGTGCCATCGTTCACCTGTACAACGCTGTTTCGCCGCTGTGGCGCAACGTGGTGTTCGGAATGGAACGCCATGAAATCCGCGCCATCGCTGAAGCGGGCGCCAAGGTCCTGCGCGATCAGGCGGCTCGCCACCCGCAGACGAAATGGCACTTCGAGTACTCGCCCGAAACCTTCTCGACGGCAGAACTCGATTTCTCGATCGAGTGCTGCGAAGCGGTGATGGAGATCCTCAAGCCTACGCCTGAGAACCCCATTATCCTCAACCTGCCGGCTACGGTGGAAGCCGCAACGCCGAACATCTACGCCGACCAGATCGAGTATTTCTGCCGTAACCTGCCCAACCGCGATGCGGCGGTGATTTCGCTGCACACACACAACGACCGGGGCACCGGCGTTGCGGCGGCCGAGCTGGGCCTGATGGCGGGTGCCGACCGCGTGGAAGGTTGCCTGTTCGGCAACGGCGAGCGCACCGGCAACTGCTGTCTCGTGACGGTGGCGATGAACATGTACACGCAGGGGGTCGCACCCGGCCTCGATTTCTCGGACATCGACGAGGTGATCCAGACCGTCGAGTACTGCAACCAGCTCAAGGTCGCCGAGCGTCATCCCTATGGCGGCGAACTGGTGTTCACCGCGTTTTCCGGGTCGCACCAGGACGCCATCAAGAAGGGCTTCGCGGCTCAGGAGAAGCGGAACGACCAGATCTGGTCCGTGCCGTATCTGCCGATCGACCCGGCGGACCTCGGCCGCAGCTACGAAGCGGTCATTCGTGTCAATTCCCAGTCCGGCAAGGGCGGCTTCGCCTGGGTGATCGAGCAGGATCAGGGACTTAAACTGCCCAAGCGGATGCAGGCGCACTTCTCCAAGCATGTGCAGGAACTGGCTGACGAACTGGGCCGCGAACTGCAGGCGACCGACATCTGGGATGTGTTCCGCAAGGCCTACCGCCTCGAAGACGGGCAGCGCTTCCAGCTGATCGATTGGGACGAAGCGAAGGGTGCGGACAACACGCGCATCTTCGCAGGCAAGATCGGCGTCGATGGTGAGGAACGATCCGTTTCCGGCCGTGGCAACGGCCTGATCTCGTCCGTTACCGCCACATTGGCGGACAGCTTTGGCGTCCAGCTCGAAGTGCGCGACTATGCCGAGCATTCGATGGGGCAGAGCAGCGATGCGCGCGCTGCCGCCTATGTGGAATGTGTCCTCGCCGATGGCCGCACCGTCTGGGGCGTGGGCATCGATGAGGATGTGGCTACCGCAGGCGTTCGTGCCGTACTGAGCGCGGCGAACGCCGCCTGACCGACGCCCGCTGCCGGGAAATAGAAAAGGGCCCGATCGACAGATCGGACCCTTTTTCGTTGCGCGGCGGCCGGACGCGCCGACTTGGTGCAGATCAGCCCTTCTTTTTGGGCAGTTCGATCTCCGCGACGCCAACACACATCTTCACGCCCTTCTGGTTCTCCATCAGGTGCTTGACCTGCACGAGATGACGGCCCTCCTCGTCCACCATCTTGTCGACGACCTCAGCCGTCTGGATCGTGATGTCGCCCGAAAGCGCCGGCCCGCGGTAGTTGGCGGTGGAATGAACGACCATTCCCCACTCACCGGCCCAGCCTGCGAGATAGTCCGTCACCCATGCACCCATCGATGCGCCGTAGCCGTAGGCGCGCGGCATCCCGATCTTGCGGGCGTATTTCGGGAACAGATGACCGCGTGAAGGGCCAAAGTAAGCGCCATCGGTCAGCTCCGGATTGATCCGTTCCATGTGCGGATCGTTCTCGTGGCCCGCCATTTCTTTGGTGAAGCCGAGCGCTTCCAGGTTCAGTTCACGGCGGTCGAGCGTCCCCCAGGTGGTAAACAGGAACGAGCGCCATTCCGTCGTGAAGCTGGCCACCGTGTGCGGGCCGAAAACACGCTCCGGCAGCTGGTCGCCCACGTTGACGTCATCCCACCAGCGCTCGTCATGACCCAGGTCATGCAGCATCTGAATCCATGCGAACTTGCGTTCCTCCAGCTGCTCCAGTTCTGCGTCCGTCCATTCCGGCTCCTCGAATTCGGCCGAGTTGACCGTGTCGCCACCTGCCGAAGCCCGGTAACGAATGGCCGTGGAACGCTGCTTTGCGATCAACTCGCCGTTCTGGTTGCGGTAGAAGTTGTCGCCACGCTGGAAGCACGTCGGTCCAAAGCCGGTGTTCTTGACGACGTAATCGAACGGCACCCGCTCGTTGGTGACGACATCTCCGCCGAAGATGCGAGGGCCGTAGTGCCAGAACTCGTCTCCACCGAAGAGCAGGTGCGAGTTCTCGATCTTGCCCACGCATGAAGGCGCCGTCCCGTGCCCATCGTCCATCACGATCGGAAAGCTTTGCGGTGCGACGAGGCGACCCCAGCGGCTGTTGGCGGCGTACGCGGGGTCGAAGTGAGCGAGATTTGGGTAATGCATCGCCTGAACCCAGCGCCGTATGTCATTGTTTCCCAACGGTTCCCGCAAGGGTGAGGAATCAATGACTTTGCCCAGATACTGATCGATATCCGAGCAATCGAACGTTTGCTCCGCAACCTCTGTCATGACGATAACTTCTCCCACAGCACTTAATCGACAATGGTGTCTATTAGTGCAGAGAGGAAACGTCATCCCTGTTGGCTGCTTCGCCAAGCGGGAAACGCGGGGGCGGTATGCCCATCCTCCCTCGACAGTTTTCGCGAGGCGGCTTATGCGAAACGCTTAAGCGTTCGATTAAACGGAGACATGATGCCCCTGCCCGCGCTGTTCCAGTCGCTGCGCCTTCCGGTGATCGCGGCGCCGATGTTCATCGTGTCTAATCCGGAGCTGGTCATCGCGCAGGTTCGCAGCGGGATCGTCGGCAGTTTCCCCGCGCTGAACGCGCGCCCCGCCAGCCAGCTGGACGAATGGCTTCACCGCATCCATGAGGAGACCGCCGGGAGCGGCGTGCCGTTCGCCGTAAACCTCATCGTTCACAAAACCAATTCACGCCTTCAGGAGGATCTCGCGATCCTTGAAAAGTGGAAGGTTTCTCTTGTCATCACGTCGCTGGGCGCGAACGTGGAGGTGAACGCCGCTGTCCACGGCTGGGGCGGAATCGTCCTGCATGATGTGATCGACAACACCTTTGCCCGCAAGGCCGTAGAAAAGGGCGCCGACGGCCTGATTGCCGTTGCCGCCGGCGCGGGCGGCCACGCCGGTCCGCAGTCGCCTTTCGCGCTGGTGCAGGAAATCCGGGAGTGGTTCGACGGTCCGCTCGCTCTCTCGGGCTCCATCGCGAATGGCCGGTCGATATTGGCAGCCCAGGCGATGGGCGCGGATTTCGCCTATATCGGAACGCCGTGGATCGCCACGACGGAGGCCAACGCCGCTGAAGGCTACAAGCAGGCGATCGTCGACGGTCACGCCTCGGACATCATCTATTCCAACCTCTTCACAGGCGTTCACGGCAACTATCTTCGTGCCTCTATCGTGGCGGCCGGGATGGACCCGTACAATCTTCCTCAAGGCGACAAGAGCCAGATGGATTTCGGCTCCGGCGGCAGCAGCGCAGCCAAGGCCTGGAAGGACATCTGGGGCGCGGGACAGGGCATCGGGGCCATTCACCGGGTCGAGCCTGTTGCGGACCGGGTGGCCACTCTGGAGGCTCAGTACGAGGCTGCGAAAGCCGAACTGCAAGCCCGCGCTCCTATAGCGTGATCCCACGGTGAAAGGGCGGCATCAGTCGTCCTGGCCCCAGATATGCAGGCGCTTTCCGAAGCGGGAGGGCTCGACAAGGAATTTACGCGCACCGACGCTGAGCGAGCCCGGTGCGTTCATGCCGCCACGCTTCACCAGATCATCGATCACAAGTTCCGCGACCTGCACGATGTCGGCGGAGGCGCCTTCCATCTGAATCTCCTGCCCGATGAAGGCGGACAGGCCACGACTGGTCAGTCCGCCGTCCGGCGCCGGCACGAGTGCGACGAGGCCGCGCGCCGGGAACAGGCCACCGCCAAGCCAGCCAAGCACCATGCGGCAGAAATATCCCGGCTCCATCAGGATGCCCGATGGTCCCCATCCGACAGCGCGAACTGGAAGATCAAGTGCGAGAGCAGCCACAAGGCTGGTCATCACTTTCATCACGGGGTGCAGGGAAGCCCCGGCGCGGATGTGATTTCCCGCCCGCACTTCCACCCGCTCGATCAATGAGCGGTCCGGTGAGCCTTCGAAGCCGAGCCATTGCAGCGGCTGGAAAGCGGGTAGAGCCGCTCCTGGAGCCAGTCCACCAAGGTCGAACGTCAAACCGGCAGCCGTGACTTCAAGCATGCCTCCCGACAACTCCGCTTCTTCACTGGCGCGTACCCGAAACCCCGCCTTCCGAGCGCGTGCGAGGCATCGGACCATCGCCGCCGCATCCGGCCTCTCGCCACGCCTGAACAGCAAGGTGAATGCGTCCGGACTACCGGTCATCATCTGCCCGTCCGCTGGCTCCGACAGTGCTGACACATCATTCCCCACGTCCGTCATCCTCTCAGAATATGCCCAGGGCCAATCCCTCTGCGATCGCCGCGCCAAGTTGGTGGCACTGGTCCAGAGCTTCGGACGGTACCCGTTTTTCGGCAAGTATGGCCTCAGGAGATTGCACGCCAAGGTTCACGATGAGCGGGTCTGCCACTCTCCGCAGCCGCCAGCCCGTGACGATGCGATCGATCTGCGCCTGCGCGCCGCGTCCGTCCGAACCCGCCGCTATCGCCGTAGCATAGGGGCGCCCTTCGACCCGGCCAAGCAGCGGATAATAGCAGCGATCGAATAGGTCCTTCATCATGCCCGTCATAGAGCCGAGGTTTTCGGGGCAGACAAAGACGTAGCCGGAGGCGGAGAACAGATCCGCAGGCTGCGCCTCCTCGGCAGCCAGCAGCCGGCCGCGACCTTCTGCGCCGGCGCAAATAGCCGACGCCATCGCGCGGGCAGCTCCTGTGCGGCTATGCCAGATTATGACGAACACAGAATCGTCTCCCCTCCCGCCGGCTGATCATACCGACGGCACTTCCCGTGGGAAGGACCGTACGGTAACGCTGCCGGCATGGAATCACGATCCGCTTGTGTTTTCGGGATCGACCGTTCGCTGACAGGCAAGGCCTGGCACTGGCGCGGCGGCAATATGGACCTGAGCGAAGGTCCGTCTGGCCTCGAAGATGATATCGTCACGCAACTCCTCCTCTCGCGCGGCGTCGCCCGCGACGATCTGGACCGCCATCGCAACCCTTCGCTTCGAGCGTTCCTGCCCGACCCTTCCGCGTTCCGCGACATGGACGCTGCCGCCGAGAGGCTGGCGCAGGCGGTGATGACGAATGAGACCGTCACCATCTATGGCGACTACGACGTCGACGGTGCGACCAGCGCCGCGTTGCTGATCCTGCTGCTGAGGGGACTGGGCCACACGGCCGGCTACTACATACCCGACCGCCTTCTGGAAGGCTACGGCCCCAGCGGTGAGGCGCTCGTGCGGCTATCCGCAGAGGGCTCCAGCCTGATCGTCACGGTGGACTGCGGAGCAATGGCGCACGAAGCGCTGGAGATGGCGCATGAGGCCGGCGTAGACGTCATCGTGGTGGACCACCACAAGTGCTCTCCAGAGCTTCCGCGAGCCGCCGCCCTCGTCAATCCCAACCGGCTTGACGAGGATGTTCTCGCCGCCTCCCACGGGCATCTAGCGGCCGTCGGCGTTGCCTTTCTCCTCGCTGTCGCGACCGTACGGGCGCTGCGCCGCCACGGCTACTTCGAGAGCCGCCGGGAACCGGACCTCTTCGCTCTTCTCGATCTCGTGGCCCTCGGCACCGTGGCGGACGTTGCCGCCCTGCATGGCCTGAACCGCGCGCTGGTGGCGCAAGGGCTGAAGATCATGGCACGGCGCGACAACATCGGCATGTCCGCCCTGATCGACGCGAGTCGCCTCGGACGCGCGCCCACCTGCAGCGACCTCGGATTCGCGCTGGGGCCTCGCATCAACGCGGGCGGACGTGTCGGGGAATCGACGCTGGGCGTGCGCCTCCTCACCACCACCGACGCGGAAGAGGCCCGGACGATCGCTGCGCAGCTATCCCGTCTCAACGACGAGCGGCGGGCCATCGAACAAGCGGTGCAGGAGATGGCCGAAGCGCAGATCGAGCGGCAGCACAACCGCTCCGTGCTCGTGCTGGCGGGAGCCGGATGGCACCCCGGCGTGATCGGCATCGTTGCGGGCCGGATCAAGGAGAAGACGGGAAAGCCCGCTCTGGTCATCGCGCAGGAGGCCGACGAGGCCGGCAACGGAAAGGGTTCGGGGCGCTCGATCGCAGGCGTGGATCTGGGCGCCGCCATCATCGCCGCGCGTGAGGCAGGCCTCCTCGTGGCTGGCGGCGGTCATGCCATGGCCTGCGGCCTCACCGTGGCCCCCGGCAAGCTGGAGGCGTTGTCGGAATGGCTGAACGATCGCCTTGCCGCCGACGTCACCCGCGCCAGCGCCAACCGCCACATGCTGCTGGACCTCGCGGTGTCGCCGGGCGGACTGACCCCGTCCCTCGTCGAGACACTCGAAAGCGCCGGTCCTTACGGCATGGGCTGGCCTGGCCCGCGTGTGGCGGTCGGCCCGGTGCGGATCGTCAAGGCTGACGTGGTCGGCGCAGACCACCTGCGCCTGATCGTGTCCGGGCCCGACGGCGGCCGCTTCAAGGCCATGGCTTTCCGATCTGCGGAAACGGACATGGGACAGGCTCTGCTCCACGCCTCTCAGGGTCGCAAGCTATGGCTGGCGGGCCGCGCAAAGATCGACGACTGGGGCAGCCGCCCCGCAGCCGAACTCCACCTCGACGACGCAGCGTTCTGCGATTGAAAAGAAAATCCACAAATTCGCATCGGCAGGGTTGACCACCCCGGGACCGGCCGCTAGAGGGCCGGTCCTGCCTCCGGCGCAACCCGGCTGGCCCCTTCGTCTAGCGGTCTAGGACGCGGCCCTTTCACGGCTGAAACACGGGTTCGAGTCCCGTAGGGGTCACCATCGGTTGCGCGGGAGGCAGCGTTAAATTGCCTTTATGGCCCCTTCGTCTAGCGGTCTAGGACGCGGCCCTCTCACGGCTGAAACACGGGTTCGAGTCCCGTAGGGGTCACCACCAGATCTTGGCGGAACAACAAGGCCCCTTCGTCTAGCGGTCTAGGACGCGGCCCTTTCACGGCTGAAACACGGGTTCGAGTCCCGTAGGGGTCACCACCAAGCTTCGGTCGCCGGGATCGTCCGGCCGAGCCGCAGGGCTCATCCTCACCTCCTTTCTAGAAAAACCCGTGAAGGCCCAATGCCTTCGCTGCGGTGTTGCGAGCACCTGGCGCGAGTCTGTGTGCATCGGCGGGGCTCTCGCGCCGTGGCTTCGGGCAGGCGCCATCCGGCGTGCATGCCTGTGCCCAACCCTGTGGATAAGCGAGGGACAATGCGGCATAAAAAAGGGGAGCCAAGGCTCCCCTTTCTCGTGCGACGATACCTGCTCGCTTCAGGAGATCGGCGGCACCGGCTGCGGCGGAGCGTCGCTGTCGTCCTCGTGCACTTCGACCACGCCGTGTGCAACATGGCTCTTGCGGAAGCCGTACGCGAAGTAGAACGCGAGCCCGATCGCGCCCCAGACCGGCAGCACCAGCATGGCTTCGATCGGAAGGTTGAAGAACAGCATGACGCAGCCGATGATGGCGATGGGTGCGACAACCCAGACCAGCGGTGTGCGGAACGGGCGATGGCGGTGCGGATCGCGCACGCGCAGGATCAGGACGGCCACGGAGACCATCAGAAAGGCGAACAGCGTGCCCGAGTTCGAGATATCGGCGAGTTGGCCGACCGGCAAAAGGGCCGCTGCAATCGCAACGAAGAGGCCGGTGATCAGCGTGACGACGTGCGGCGTCTTCCACTTGGGGTGGATCGACGCCAGCTTCTCCGGCAGCAGGCCATCGCGAGCCATCACGAAGAAGATGCGGGTCTGGCCGTAGAGCATCATCAGGATGACCGAGGGCAGCGCCAGGTTCGCGGCAAGACCGATGAGATCGCCGGCCCGGGTATAGTTGATCGCGCGCAGAACGTGCGCCAGCGCTTCCTGCGAGCAGACCAGCGGCTCCTGCCCCTGGCGGGCGAGCGCGGAACACTGCGCCGCGAATTCCGCCGAGCCGGGCTGAACGCCCAGTGCCGTGGGCTGCGCACCGATGGCACCGATAGCGCCGGCGGCGACGAGCAGATAGAACACGGTGCAAAGCGCCAGGCTTCCCAGCAGTCCGATCGGGACGTTGCGCTGCGGGTTCTTGGTTTCTTCCGCTGCCGTTGAGACGGCGTCGAAGCCCACATAGGCGAAGAAGATCGACGATGCCGCACCGACGATGCCGAGACCGCTCGTACCCTCGGGGCCGAACCAGCCATTCGGAGCGAACGGCGCGAAGTGCTCGCCCTCCATGACCGGGAGCGCGAGGATGACGAACATGGCAAGCGCCGCGACCTTGATGGCCACCAGCACGGCGTTGAACGTGGCGCTCTCCTTCGTGCCGCGCATCAGCAGCAAGGTCACTGCAAGGGCGACCACGACGGCAGGCACATTGATGATGCCGCTGGAGAAATCGACGCCGCCAAGGGACCAGGTCGGTCCGGCCGCCAGAGCTGGAGGCAATTCAAAACCCGTGAGGCTTTTCAGCAGCCCCATGAAATAGCCCGACCAGCCCACTGAAACGGCGGAGGCTGCGACGGCATATTCCAGGATCAAGGCCCACCCCACCATCCAGGCGAGCAATTCGCCGACGACAGCGTAGGAATAGGTGTATGCCGAACCGGACACAGGCACCATCGACGCCAGTTCCGAGTAGCACAGCGCAGCGACGGCACAGACGCAGCCCGCGATGACGAAGCTCCACATCATGCCCGGCCCGGCCTTCTGCGCCGCTGCAGCCGTGAGCACGAAAATGCCCGTGCCAATGATCGCCCCGACGCCGAGAAGCGTAAGCTGAACAGGACCCAGTGATCGGTGAAGAGATTTCTTTTCCGCTGTCGCCAGAATAGCGTCGAGCGGCTTTACGCGTCCGAACATGTGGACCCCCGAATTGCGAATGGCAGGACGCTAACGAGAACGTACCACTTGGCAAGAGGCCTGGGACGGAAATTCCCCAGACTTGTAACGATATTGCAGCATTGTGATAGATGCCGCCACCGATTCTCCACCGGTGCATGGCTGCATGTTTGCCGAGGGCCTTTGCTCTCGCTAAAAGGCCGCGCATGTCCACGACCTTTCAGATCGACACCGCCACCAGTCGCGCCACTCCCACGCCGGCTCCGATGAAGCGCCTTACCGTCCCGGCGATCCGCCGCCGCAAGAAGGACGGGGTCACACAGGAGCCCATCGTCATGCTGACGGCCTACACGGCGCGCCAGGCACAACTCCTCGACGCCCATTGCGACATGCTTCTGGTCGGGGACAGCCTCGGTCAGGTCATCTATGGCCTTCCTTCTAGTGTTCCTGTCACTCTCGATATGATGATCGCTCACGGCGCCGCCGTCGTGCGTGGCAGCTATCACGCTGCCGTCATCGTCGACATGCCCTTCGGATCCTACGAGCAGTCTCCGCAACAGGCGTTCGAGAGCGCCGCGCGGATACTGAAGGAAACCGGGTGTGCCGGCGTCAAGCTTGAAGGCGGGGCCACGATGGCGGAAACCGTCCGCTTCCTCAACGAACGGGGCATTCCCGTTATGGGTCACATCGGCCTCACACCGCAGGCGGTGAACGTGCTGGGCGGCTACAACGCACGCGGCCGCAGCGAAGCGGAAGCCGCAAAGATCGTAGCCGATGCCGTGGCCCTTAACGAGGCGGGCGCCTTCTCCATCGTGATCGAAGGTGTGGTGGAACCGATTGCAATAGAAGCAACCCGCGCGATTGCCTGCCCGAGCATCGGCATCGGCGGTTCGGCCCAGTGCGATGGGCAGGTGCTCGTCGCGGAAGACATGCTGGGCATGTTCGAGCGCGTTCCGCGCTTCGTGAAGCGCTATGCCGATATGGCGACGCTTATTTCGGAGGCGGCGGCACATTACGCAGCCGAAGTCCGGGATCGCACCTTCCCGGGCATAGAACAGACCTACCAGCCCAGATAACCGTGAGCTCCGTTCAGGGCGGAAGCGCTCCGGGCGGTGAGGCCGCCGCTGGCTTGTTTCCGACCAGACCGGCCTTGGCGCGCAGGGCGCGGACCATGGCGGCATGGCGAGGCGAAGCGGCATAGGCCATCGCCAGCGCTTCGGCTGCCACCGGACTGGACCGTTGCAACCGATAAGCCCGCCACGCGGCTTCCCGTGCGGCGCCGGGGTTCTCCATTGCGGTTTCCGCCGCTGCCAGGTTCGACAGGAGAGTCACGTCCTGCTCGCGCCCGTCGGCACGCAGTCGCAGAAGAGCTGCACGCGCGCTGTCAGGATCTCCCGACCGGGAGGCCAGTTCCGCCGCAAGGCGCATGGCGGCGCGGCTGGTGGGATTCTGCCTGAGGTACGCCTGCAGCAAAGCCTCCGCCCCGCTGCGATCGCCGGCCATGGCGTAAGCGGCCAGACGCCGTTCCAGCAGGCTGTCGGGCATCCGGATTTCCGAGGCCAGCGCATACCGGGCCTGAGCCTTCTTCCCATGACCGAGCGCAAGCTGAACGTCGCCCGCCACGGACCGGGCATCGTAGGAACCCGGAGCCCGACGAAGCGCCGCCTCGGCCAGAGCGAGTGCCGCCTGCCCCCGCCCTGCGCGCAGCATCCCGCCCAGCCGTCCGGCCGAGGCCTGGACGCGCAGGCTGAAGGCCGGCGGCCGCGCCGCACGCTCCAGCAACTCCCCCGCCGCTTTCCGATCGCCGAGAGCCTCGAAGGCGCGGGCAACAGCTGTCATCATGTAAGGAGAAGCGCCGCCGCCGGCGATCTCGTCGGCAAAGCGCATCGTGGCGTAGCGGTGACGCCCGCTCATGGCGATGGCACGCAGGAGCATCTCCTTGGCCGCCCGATGATCCGGTCTCGCCCGCAAAACGGCTTCTAGAGCCTCCTCGGCGGCACCCGGATTTCCGGACGCGAGTTCAAGGCTACCTTTCAGGAGTTGCACACCGGGCCGGTCGTCCAACCTGCCGCCGGTGCGGATCAGCAACGCCCGGGCGAGCGGATAGCGCCCTGCCCGCGCGGCGATCAGCGCCTGCAGATAGTAGGCGCGCGGGTTGCCCGAACCGAGTTCCAGCGCGCGGCGCGTTATTTGAAGGCATTCGCTCGCCCGCCCCAACTCGCCCAGCGTCGCCGCGTATTCGAGGAGCGCGGATACATCGGACGGCGCAGCCGCGATGGCGCGTTCAAACCACGGAAGCGCTGCCGTCAGACCGGAGCGGTCGCGCACCAGTTGCCCCTGGAACTCCAGCCCGCGAACATCGTCGGGTTGCAGCGTTATAGCCCGTTCCGCAGCGGCGATCGCCCTGCCGTGATCCCCCGCGACATAGCGCAGACGGCCGAGTTCAACCCACAGACTCGCGTCGTCCGGGCGGATGGTCAGCGCCTTGTCGTAGGCCCGGGCGGAGGCCTCAAGGTTCCCGTCGATTCTCTCGAGAAAGCCCAGTGCGCGCCACCCCTCTCCCGCAGTCGACGGTGCGAAGGCACCTGTCTGAAGCCACTGGCGCGCGCGGCTGCGATCCCCCTGCGCAAGATAGGCCTGGCCCATGAACGGAGCGATTTCCGCCCGTGCAGCGCCTTGCAGAAGAGCGGCGCGCAGCTTGACTTCCGCGTCGATCCCGTCGCCCCTCAGCAGAGACCGGCGCGCCTGCTCGATCAGTGAGGTCTCGGGATGCGCCTCTCCGCGCGTAAGGCGAAGCGCAAGGGCGCTGCCCATGACGAGCATCAGCAGAGGCGGCACAATCAGCGCCGCCCAGCGCCACTTCCGTTTTGCCACCCCCCGATGACCTTCAGGCCGGCTGCAGATCGTACTGCTTGAGCAGGTCGTACAGCGTCGGCCGGCTGATGCCGAGCAGCTTGGCCGTGTTGGAGATGTTGCCCTCGCTGCGCGCCAGGGCATGGCGAATGACGCGGCGGTCAGCCTGTTCGCGCGCCATCTTGAGGTTAAGCGCCGTCGCGGCCTCTTCTCCGGGATGGTTCAGATCCAGATCCGCGGTGGAAACGAGTTTCTCATCGGCCATGATGACAGCCCGCTTCACGCGGTTTTCCAACTCGCGCACGTTGCCCGGCCAGTGCCAGGCGTCGATCGCGGCAAGCGCATCAGCCGAAAGGCCCCGCACGCGCGTGTTCATCTCCTTGGCGTACCGCGTCAGGAAAGCCTTGGCGAGGAGGATGGCATCACCGGGACGTTCGGCAAGGCTGGGTATGCGCACGACGATCTCGGCCAGACGATAATACAGGTCCTCCCGGAAACGACCCTCGGCAATCATGGCGTCCAGGTTCTGGTGCGTCGCGCAGACGACGCGGGTGTCTACAGGGATAGATTCCCGACTGCCGACACGTTCGATGACCCGCTCCTGAAGGAAGCGCAAAAGCTTGACCTGCAGATGCAGCGGGATGTCGCCTACTTCGTCCAGGAAGAGCGTTCCCCCAGCCGCCTGTTCTATCTTCCCCGGCGTCGTCTTCACCGCCCCGGTAAAGGCGCCCTTCTCATGTCCGAACAGCTCGCTTTCCAGCAGGTTCTCCGGGATCGCGGCGCAATTGATCGCCACGAACCCGCGCTTCGAGCGTGCACTTGCCTCATGAAGTCCGCGTGCCAGAAGCTCCTTTCCGGTGCCGCTCGCGCCGAGCAGCATGACGGAAACATTGGTATTGGCCACCCGCTCGATCGTGCGGGCCACCTTCACCATTTCCGGCGCGGCCGTTATGATGCCGCCCAGAACACGCTCGTCCTTCACCACCCTGCTGGCGAGCCGCCGGTTTTCCTCTTCCAGCCGGTGCAGCTGAAGCGCGCGCCGGACGATGTGGCCAAGCGTCTCGATCTCGATCGGCTTCTGGTAGAAATCGTAGGCACCGCGGGCGATTGCCTGCAGCGCGCTTTCCCGCGCTCCATGGCCAGAGGCGACGATGACTTTGGTATCGGGCTTCAGCGCCATGATCTCATCGAGAATTGCAAAGCCTTCGGTCGTTCCATCGGGATCGGGGGGCAGGCCAAGATCGAGAGTGACGACATCCGGCATTTCCGACCGCAGCAGCGCAATGGCGCTGAGTCGATCGCCGGCAACGAATACCTCGAAGTCTTCATATGCCCATTTGAGCTGCGCCTGGAGCCCGGCGTCGTCCTCGACGACGAGCAATTTGGGCAGAGGATCAGTCATCAGGCCACCTTTTCGGCGTTGTACAGGTAATCTCGGGATGGCGTGGCAAGCGGCAGGCGCACGGTGAAGCGGGAACCCAGACCTTCGCGCGATTCAACCTCAAGCCGCCCCCGCATGGCCTTGACCAGTTCGCGCGCCTCGAAGGCGCCGATGCCGAACCCGCCGGACTTGGTCGAGACGAAAGGCTTGAACAGGCGGTTGCGAACGAAGTCGGCGCTCATCCCGCTGCCGCTGTCGAGCACCTCGAAGTACGCGTCCGCTCCATCGGCGGTGAGTGAAACGATTACCGGCATTCCCGCCTCGCTGGCCTCGACGGCGTTCTGGATCAGGTGCACCAGCACTTGCTCCAGCGGGTGACGGCTCGCCAGGATCGACACCTGGCTGGACGTGCCCGCGACCACTTGCGGGTTGCCCGCGAACCGCTCCATGGCGTGCGCCAGGACCTCGGCCGCATTCACCGGCTCGATCCTGTCGATGGCACCCGACCCGTACCGCGAAAGCCGCGCCAGCAAAGCGTTCAGCTTATCCGACGCGTTGCGCAGAGTGATCAGCATGTCGGCACGAAATGCCGGCTTTTCAGCGTGAAGCTCTGCGTTTCGGGCAAGAAGACTGAACTGACTGGCGAGGTTCTTGATGTCATGCATGACAAAGGCGATGCGCCGGTGGAAGTCCTCGAAGCGTGCAGACTCGGCGAGCGCAAGCTGGCTGGCATTCTCGGACAGATAGCTGGCCACCTGCTGGCCAATCACCCGCAAAAGGTCCAGGTCTTCCCAGTCGAACCCCCGCGCCACCTGTGGGCGGGTGAGCACCACCATGCCCACGAGCCGGTCGAAATGCACGAGCGGGATCAGGGCCCAGGCGCGGGCATCCTCCAGGAGCCACGACGGAACCTCGCACCCGGTCACGCGACCGGCCCGGATATCGTCAAGGTCCGCGATGTACCCAGTCCGTTCGAAATAGGAGACGGCGGAAAGAGGCATCGCAACGCCCGGTACGTCGATTTGCGGCCAGTTCCACCGCCCCGCGAGAGTCATCTCGCCCCCGTCTCCCGGCGCCAGCAGCAGGCCGGAGGAGCAATCAAAAATATCAGCCATAGAACGCACCGCCCGCTCCCCCAGGGGAATGGACTGGTCCGATCCGATCGTGCGGGTGAAGCGCAGCCACTCTTCCCGATAGTCGTACCGGTGCTGGAAGAAGTGCTTCGCCAGCATCACCTTCAGCCAGCCACGGACGCGGCGCGACGGCAGGATGACAAGTGCGCCGGCACTCCCCATGGTGAGGAACACCAGTTCGACAAGCCGCGCGAAGTCACCGCCTGCATAGGAGAGCCACTGGGCCACTGCGACCATGGCGATGAGGTAGACGCCGATCACCAGAAGCGAAAACGTCTGGAAGGTGACCGCCCTTGATGGCCGCAGCCTGAAGTCCACCCGATCTCCGACCGCGCCAAGGACGATGCACGCGGCCAGCGCCGTCGTGGTCAGGCCCCGCAGCGCCGCCAGTTCGCCGGGCCAGGTCCCGGCAAGATAAGCGATGGTGTACAGATTGAGGTCGAACGCCCAGAGGACGGCCAGACCCACCGCCGGCCAGCGTAGCGAGGAGCGGGATTCGCGGGGTGCTCCCGCGTAGAGGTTATGAGCGAGAACCAAGCCTCCTACGGTGATCAGCAGGCGCAACATCACGCCCACTTCGAACCCGGTGGCGACTACCTCTCCCGCGAGTACCAGCCGCGAGAAGCCATAGTCGACGACGAGGTGCAGCATCTCGACGAAGGCAAGGGAAAAGATGACGGAGCGTATCGGCGAAAGGCTGGCGTGCCGCCCGTCGCTGGCGAAGAAACGATAGACGACCAGAAGCCACGCCAGGTTGCGGCCACTTTCCGCCAGCGACGGCAGCAGGTCTGCCACCGGCGATGCTGACGCTAATGAAGCCGCCTCGGTCAGCCGGCACAGGCCCGTCATGAGAAGAGCGAAGATGATCGACAGACCGGCAGCCCCATACCGGTTCCGGCGCGGCAGCAACCAGAAGGCCGCACTCACCAGCGCTATCGCGCCGGTGAGGTCCAGCCCCACGCCAAGGGTGGTGAAGGGGGACGAGCCACTCGTCACCGCGCGCCCTCGCTCCAGAGGATTACGCGCAGGGTCTGAAGAATGATGAGAAAATCCAGAAAAAGCGTATAGTTCTTGGCATAATAGAGGTCGTATTCGAGCTTGTGCCGCGAATCTTCTATGGACGCGCCGTAGGGATAGTTGATCTGCGCCCAGCCGGTGATGCCGGGCTTCACCATGTGCCTTTCGGCGTAATAGCGGAGCTGCTGCTCCAGGTCGGCCACGAACTCCGGACGCTCGGGCCGAGGGCCTACGAAGCTCATCTCGCCTTTAAGGACAGTCCAGGCCTGAGGCAGCTCGTCTATCCGCACCTTGCGAATGAAGCGGCCCATGCGAGTGACGCGCGGATCGTCCTTGGACGCCCACTGCGCGCCCGCAGCCTCGGCATCGACTCGCATGGACCGCAGCTTGATAACATCGAACGGTTCACCGAACCGCCCGACGCGGGGCTGGCGGTAGAAGGCCGGCCCCCGGCTGTCGATCTTCACCAGCAGCGCGAACAGCAGGATCACGGGTGCGCTGACGACCAACAGGATGAGGCTGACGGTGATGTCGAACAGCCGCTTGGCCGCCCCGGAGATGGCCCGGCCTGACGAGAAGCCGTCCGAAAAGATCAGCCAGCTGGGATTGACCGTATCCAGGTCCACGCGGCCGGTCTCGCGTTCCAGGAAGCTGGAGAATTCATTGACGTGAACGCCGGTGGTCTTCACCCTCAGCAGGTCCTTCAGCGGCAGGGCATTTCGCCGCTCCTCCAGCGCGAGGACCACCTCGCTTACGCCCAGATTCTCCACGTAGCGTGTGAGATTGCTGATGGCGCCGCGCGGGATCGCTTCCTCGATCACCGGCACGCCGTCGCTCATCGCGATGTAACCGACGATCGCGAAGCCGCTTTCAGGCCGTTCACCCAGCAGCCGCAAGCGCGCTGCGCGCTCCCCTGCGCCGAGCACCAGCACGCGCCGGCGAAAGGCGCTTGTTCCCAGGAACATGCCCAGGATCAGGCGGTTCCCGATCATCAGGACGACAGCCAGCGCCATCGAATAGGCCAGCGTCGAGCGCCAGAAGGTATGGCCGCTGAGGAGGAAGTCCGCGAAGGAAAGGGCGATGACGCCCAGCGAGATGGCGACCAGAAGACGCGCTGCCGCAAACCGCATGGAACGCAGCGCTTCGGCGCCATAGACGCCGACTGCGACCATCGACATGGAAATGACGGCAGCGAAGGCGAAATGAGGAAGCAGCCGGTCTGCAGCCGGAGCAAGCTCCATCCCGATCTGGCCCGCGCGCAGCCGCCAGGACGTTTCGTTGGCAGCCACGAGCAGCAGGATATCGACCAGCCAGAGCAACACCACAGCATGGGGTATGTAGTGTTTGAACAGCCGAATCATCGTCGCTTGTGCATCCTTCGCGCCCCAAAGGGCGGCTCTGCCGAAGCCATTAGGTTAAAGGCGTAAAATGTCGGTTACCACGATCCACCAGAGCACGTCTTCGAAGCGCTGCGGCCCGAGGAGCGCGCAGCATGGCGGATCGGTAACAAACGGGACGAGAGCCTGCCCCACGGGAAAGCGTCCATCCGCAGCGGGCGAAGAGCAGGCCTACCGCGGCATCAGGCGCAACGCGGTGAGAGTCAGGGCTTTGGCGCCGGACGCGATCACCTTGTCTGCCTGTGGAGCCCAGAAGGGACTGTGTAGCGAAGGCATGGCCGTACCGTTTGCCTTGGCCGCAGCCAGCTTCTGCGGATCCGTTCCCCCGACCCAGAAAATGACCGACTTGATCCTGCCTTCGTCGGCACGGCGGAATTCCCCGAAGTCCTCGCCGCCCATCACCGAGGGCGTGATGACCACCTTGTCGGCTCCCATCTTTGACTTGAGGTCGGCCACGGCTTCTTCGGCGAACTCAGGCGAATTCCATGTGGCCCGGGTATGGGGTTCCTTCACCGTGACTTGCGGCATCCGGTCGTCCGGCATGCCCGAGGCAATCGCCTCCCCCTTTGCCACGCGCGCGATGCCGTCGAGAAGACGCGTCCGCGTCTCGTCCGAGTAGCTGCGCACAGTCAGTTCCAGCTTCGCCTCGTCGGAGATGATGTTGTGCTTGGTTCCCGCGTGGAACGATCCGACGGTCACGACCACCGGGTCCAGCGGGTTGTTCTCCCGGCTGACCAGCGTCTGCAGTTTGGTAACGATGGACGCTGCCAGCACGATGGGATCGCGGGTGGTCTGCGGATAGGCCCCGTGGCCGCCCACCCCCCGTACCAGGAAATCCACGCTGTCGACGTTGGCGAGCGCCCAACCCTTCGCTGCCCCGACCGTCCCGGCGGGCAGTTCGGGCGTATCATGGAACGCCAGAGTGTAATCAGGCTTGGGGAAGCGCGTGTAGAGCCCGTCCTTGAGCATCTCCAATGCACCGAGGCCGATCTCCTCTGCCGGCTGGCCGATCATCACCAGCGTACCGGACCACTCGTCCTTGCGGGCCGCCATGAGCCGCGCGGTTTCGATCCACGCGGTCATGTGCGTGTCGTGACCGCAGGCGTGCATGATACCGCTTTCCACGCCTGCGGTGGAAGTGCCACGCTTGGTCGAAGCGAAGGGCAGGCCCGTCTGCTCGACCACGGGAAGGCCGTCCATGTCCGCCCGGATCAGCACGGTCGGCCCCGCGCCGTTCTTCAGCACGGCCACTACGCCCGTCTTCCCGACCTTTTCCGTGACGGTGAAGCCGACCTTCCGGGCAGCGTCCGCCATGATCCTGGCACTGCGGACTTCCTGAAAACTCAGTTCCGGATTGCTGTGAAGATCGCGGTAGATCTCCAGCAGTCCCGGCATATCCCGGGAGACGGTATCGGCAACGGTTTCGGCGTGAGCGGTCAGCGGAAGGCTCGTCAGGACGAAGGCGGAAGCAAGGAGAATGGCGCGCATCCATCAAGGCTAAGCGAGGCGCCGCCGCCGCGCAATCGGCTTTGAAGGTATGGATCCGATCCGGTGAAGTTTTTCTGATAAGACCCATAGAAACGGCAAATGGACAACGCCTGCCATGGAAGTACAGTCATCTTCGAAGGTTGAGGTTCGCTCGGTCTTCCGCGGCATTTGATGCTTGTCAGCTTGCTCCGCGTCACCAACCGCTAAAGCGCTCGAAGTAAGGCGACCACGCCACCTTCGTGCCTCCTTCGGAGATACGAATGCCAATCTCGACACCACCCATCAGATCACAGGTGCTCCGGGCCAGCCGCCGCTCCGACGGCCGGCTGCCGCATCCGTCATGGCGGGCCGCAACGCGTGAACACAACGAGGATGGCGCCCGCATCCAAACGGCGGACGACTTCTGGTCCCGCCTCGGTCTTTGACGTTGATGACATCGGCGCTCTGGTCCCCGGACCGCCGATGTCACAGCGGATCGAGCCCCAATGACACGGCCTAGGACAGAACGCGGAAAGATGGTGCCCCTGGCCCGACTCGAACGGGCACGCCTTGCGGCAAACGATTTTGAGTCGTTCGCGTCTACCATTCCGCCACAGGGGCACGAAGAGGCGGACGCTTAGACGGCGCTGCGCTCTCGTTCAAGTGTGTTCATGCGTAGGACGACATTTACATGAAGAAAGAGGGTCAGGGCTCTCTCACCCCGCTCTTCGCCACCAAAGCGAAAGGGGCAGGTTTCCCCGCCCCTCCTGCTGAACCGTTCCGGATTTGCAGCGACGGCCGATCAGGCCTTCAGCGCTCCGGCGACGATCTTGTGCAGCCGCGAGTGCAGCACATCGTTGCCTGCCAGGACCTCGGTGTCGCAAATTGGCGAGGAGCGACCCTTCCAGTCCGACACGAAGCCGCCGGCTTCCCGGACCAGAAGGCACCCTGCCGCCGTGTCCCACGGCTTGAGGTCGGCTTCCCAGAACCCTTCGTAGCGGCCCGAAGCGACCCAGGCGAGATCAAGCGCCGCCGACCCGAAGCGGCGAATGCCCGCAACCTGCGGTGCCAGCGCATGGTAGATCTTGGTCCACTGCCCGGCGTCTCCGTGTCCGGCGAAAGGAATGCCGGTAGCGATCAAGCTTTCGTCGAGATGGCGGCGCGAGGATACGCGCAGGCGGCGATCCTGCAGCCACGCCCCGCGTGCCTTTTCAGCCCAGTAGCTCTCGTCCGTGACCGGGTTGTAGATGAGGCCGGCAGTGACTTCACCCCAGCCCTTCCCGTCCAGACGCGGCTCCTGCACGGCGATCGAGATCGCGAAGTGCGGAATGCCGTGCAGGAAGTTCGTCGTGCCGTCGAGCGGATCGACGATGAAGCGCGGCAGCGTCGGGTCGCCTTCGATTTCACCGGCTTCCTCGAACAGGAATCCCCAGTCCGGCCGCGCAGCCCGCAGTTCGTCCCAGATGGTGCGCTCCGAAGCCTGGTCGGCCTTCGAGACGAAGTCCGCCGGGCCCTTGCGGCTGACCTGCAGGTGCTCGATTTCGCCGAAGTCGCGACGCAGCCGGTTGCCGGCCTTGCGTGCGGCCTTTTCGATGACGCGGATAAGACCGGAAATGGCGGCCATGACTTTACTTCACTCCTGTGGGCCGCAGCCAGAGCTGGCCCGATGATGGTGTCAGCGACCCTTGGGCACGCTGCTGGTTGCCGCGTTGCGGGGGTCGCCCTCGAAGCCGCAGACGCTCGTGAGCACGAACAGCACCTGGGCCGGCTTATCCCGGTTCACCTTCCCGGCTGCCTTGGTGAAAACTTCATCCGCCGCCGTCGTGATTTCCTGCAGCGTGTGGCTGTAGAGGCACGCGACGAGGCTGGCCTTCGCCTCTTCCTTCACCTCGTCTGACTGCAAGGCGTTGATCAGGACCTTGAGGTACAACACGGCATGCGCCGATTGCGTTTGCTCCGAAGGTTTGGCCGCAGACGCCTTGGGAGAGGCCTTTTTGGCGGGCGCAGCCAAGGCCGGCGCCGCGCCGGACGCACCGGCCACAAGGCCGAGGCATGCGAGCGAGAGCGCCAGCGCCCTCATCAGTCAGCCTTCTTCACGTAAGTCTTCTCGTAGACGTCCACGATGATGCGCGTGCCGCTTTCAATGTGCGGCGGCACCATCACGCGCACGCCGTTATCGAGCACGGCCGGCTTGTAGCTGGACGAGGCGGTCTGACCCTTCACGACCGCATCGGCTTCCACGATAGTGGCTTCGACCTGCTCGGGAAGCTGGACCGAGATCGGACGCTCTTCCCACATTTCGAGAAGCACCTGCATGCCATCCTGCAGGAACGCGGCAGCGTCACCCAGCAGGTCAGCAGGAAGCGTGATCTGCTCGTAGGTCTCGATGTCCATGAACACCAGATCGTCGCCTTCGGCGTACAGGAACTGGAAATCCTTGGTGTCGAGACGGACGCGCTCGACGGTGTCGGCGCTGCGGAAACGCACGTTGGTCTTGCGGCCATCGATGAGGTTCTTCATCTCGACCTGCATGAAGGCACCGCCCTTGCCGGGCTGGGTGTGCTGCGTCTTGGCGACCTTCCAGATGCCCTTTTCGTATTCAAGAATATTACCTGGACGGATATCGACGCCGCTGATCTTCATGGTGTTGGCCTCAGGATGGGAAAGAGCTTCATCGGAATCGCGGAACCTGGTGCTGGTTGCGCAACCTTCGAAAGGATGCGCCCTTAGACGAGGCAGCGAGGCATGGCAATTGCTTCAAGGCGATGCTAGCTGAATGCCATGAAGCGTGCTGCCAAACCTGCCGTCCTGCTGGCTCTTCTCGCCGGCGCCGTCATTTCCGGCTGCGCGGCGAGCGAGCCGCCGCCGATGGTCCCCGGCGGTCCGATTTCCGCGCTCCCGCTCGGCACCTACACCTGCGAACTTGCGGGCGATGCCGGCGGCCCCGTGAGCAAGCCTCTTCCCGAATACGAATTTCGCGTCACCAACGCCTCGACGTACAAGGCCGGCGGTGTCCGCGGAAGCTATCTCCTGACCGGTGAGCATGTCAGCATGACCGGCGGCAATCTCAGGGGGCTCCGCCTGCACCGGATCTCCTCGAACGTGTTGCGCAAGGTCGAGGAAGACGGAACGGACGGCGAGATGCGGTGCGTGCGCAGTTCGCACCACTGACGCCACTCCTCCCCCAGTCTTCATCGCCAGCGCGGTTTGCCCCGAGACCCGCGCCCCGGTAGCTCCCGTAGACCATTCGGGAGCGGACCTATGGACTTTCAGCTGCGGGAAAAAGTGGCGATCGTCACCGGCGCGACGGCCAACATCGGGCGTGCCATCGCGCTGGACCTGGCAAGCGAAGGCGCGATCCCCATCCTCGTCGGTCGCGACGGAGCGGCCGGAGCCAGGCTGGAGGCAGACTGCAGGGTCCGCGGCGCACCCGAAACGCTGTTCATCGCCGCCGACATGCTCGACCCTGCCTCACCGGCACGGGTGCTCCGGGCCGCCGAATCGTTCGGGCCCGTCGCCATTCTGATCAACAATGTCGGCGGCAACGTCGATCAGGGTCTTTTCGTCGAATCCGACCCGTCGAAGTGGATGGCCGACGTGGATCTCAATTTCGGCACCGTCCTGCGCATGACACACGCGGTGCTGCCGGGGATGATCGCCGGCAGGCACGGAGCCATCGTCAACATCGGCTCCACCGCCGCCCTCGTCGGGGACTACATGCTCCCGGTCTATTCGGCAGCGAAGGGCGCCGTGCACAGCTTCACGATCGCACTGGCCAAGGAAGTCGGCGCACACGGCATCCGCGTGAACGCCGTTGCGCCTTACGCTACCATCCCGACCGATGCGGCCAGCCTGAGTACCGGAAGCCGCTTCCATCCGGAAACCGGCGTGTTCTCTAGAGGAATGGGGAACCTCACCGAAGACGAACGCGCCCTCCGGCAGCGCCGCACCTTCACGGGCAGCCCGTTCGCCCGACCGGAGGAGATCGCCGCCATGGCCGTGTTCCTGGCCTCTTCCCGGGCAAGTTTCATAACCGGGCAGGTCTACTCCGTGGACGGCGGCGCCCTGCTCTAGACGACGACGGAAGGGGATGAACATGACGATTGATCAGGCGGCGCTGCAAACGCTGGTGGACAAGGACGCCATCCGCGAGTTGGTGCTTCTCTACTCGCGCGCGATCGACCGGCAGGACATCGCGCTCCTGCGCGATCTCTACACCGATGACGCGACGGACACCCACGGTGACAGCTTTGATGGCCCGGCGCCCGCTTACTGCCACTTTATCGAAGGATCGTTCCCGTACATGCCCTATTCGGGACATCACGTGTGCAATCACCTGATCGCGGTCGATGGAAATGTCGCCAACGGTGAGGTCTACGCCCTGGCCTATCACCTGATCCCGACGCGGGACGGCGGCCGGGAAGAGGATTTCATGGCCGTGCGCTACATCGACAACTACCGACGGTGCGGGGATGGTCGCTGGCGGTTCTCCAAGCGCGTGGTGACATACGACCTCAAGCTGAGGCGACCGTTCACGGGTGGCGGCGATCTGGGACAGGGCGAGCGCGATCCCAGCTATGCCGAGTGCCTTCTGCCCCTCTTCCGCCGCGGCGCCCGCAGCTGAGGACATTTCTTCCGGCCATTCGTGCAGCCTTTTGGCGACTGACTCATTGCTAGGCCCGACAGGGGCGCGTCCGCCCCTTGGAGGACATTGATGCCAGCACGTTTGAAGGTCGGCATTCTCAACGACATGGCTGATCTTTCAGCGCTGGACGATGACGTTCCCGTGCCGGGCGACATTACCGGCTGGATCGAACGCGAGGTCGCTGCCGTCCAGTCCGCCGGCCGTCTGAACGCGGAAGTAGAGTTTATTCACGCTTACGCGCTCGGTCTGCCTACAGGGACGGCGGAAGCGGTCGAACAGGCGTACAGACAGTTGGCGGAAAGTGGCGTCAGTCTCATCGTGGGACCGGCCATCGGGGACAACGCCCTCGTCGCCACGCCCCTTGCGGAGCAACTGCGTGTGCCCACGATCAACTGGGCTGGCGCTGAGCGTGCGCGCGGGCGCTGGATGTTCCACCACCAGGTGGGCAGCCACGAGGACGAGTCGATCGTCATGGCCCGCCACATTGCCCGGCTGGGCTGTACACAGCTGGCCGTCGTCCATGACCTTTCACCCATCGGTACACGCCACCTCAAGTTCCTCGAACTGGAGGCGAAGGCTCTCGGCATGGAGATCGTTGCGGAGGCCGGCATCTCCCCTCTCGCGGACGATGCCGAGGCCGTCATCTCCACGCTGCTGCCGTCCCGGCCGGGGGCCGTGGTCTACCTCGGCCTCGGACTTTCGGCTCCCGCTGTGGCGCGCGCACTCGGGAAAGCGGGCTGGGATGGTCCGAGAATCATGAACACGGCCGGCCTGCGCGGCTACCACGGCACCTTTGCGGAAGCATGCGACGGCTGGTTCTACATCGACATGCACTCGGACGCGAACCTGACGCTGCGCGAGGTGATGGAACGGCTCCGCGCGTCCCCCCGTCAGGCCCTTTCCGTGGCCCGAGGGCACGACATCGGCCGACTGATAGCCGAAGCGCTCGCCCGCTCCAGCGACTTCACGCGGGAGGGCGTGAGGCTCGGACTGGAGCAGGTCAAATGGTTGCCCGCCGCTGAAGGGCATGAAGGTACCCTTCTCGGCTTCGGCGTCCATGACCGCGGTGCGCTGCACGGGCGCTACCTCGTGGTGCGCCAGTGGCTGTCGGGCGAAACCCGCGAGGTCGCCTAGCCGAAGCTCAGGCGCCGACGAGCCCGCGAATGGCGCTCTCGAAAAGGCCGCGGCCGTCCGTACCGCCATGCGTCGTCTCGACCGCACGCTCCGGGTGCGGCATCATGCCGAGCACATTGCCCGTGTCATTGAGCACGCCCGCGATCGCACGGGCCGAGCCGTTGACCTCCTCGGCATAGCGGAACGCCACGCGCCCCTCCCCTTCGAGACGGTTGAGCGTTTCCTCGTCCGCGAAGTAGTTGCCGTCGTGGTGGGCAACGGGAATGCGCAGGACCTGGCCCGCTTCATAGCCCGACGTGAACAGCGACTGGGCGTTGACCACCTCGAGCCCCACTTCGCGGCAGACGAAGTTAAGCCCCGCGTTGCGGAGCAAGGCGCCGGGCAGCAATCCGCTCTCGGTCAGGACCTGGAACCCGTTGCAGACGCCAAGGACAGGAACGCCTTTTCCGGCAGCGGCGATGACAGCCTGCATGATCGGCGAACGCGAGGCGATCGCGCCGCAGCGCAGGTAATCGCCGTAAGAGAAACCACCCGGGACCGCGATGAAGTCCAGCCCGGCCGGCAATTCGCTGTCGCCATGCCATACGCGGTGCGGGGCCGTGCCCGCAACCTTCTCCAGCGCCACCGCCATGTCGCGGTCGCAGTTCGATCCGGGGAAGGTGATGACGGCGGAGTTGAAGGGCATCAGGCGGCCACCTTCTCGATACGGTAGTTCTCGATCACCATGTTGGCGAGGAGCTTGCGGCACATGTCGTCCAGCGCCTCGTCGGTAACGCTGTCCTCGACGTCGAGTTCGAACAGCCGTCCGGCGCGAACATCGTTCACGCCCGAGAAGCCCAGGCCCTCCAGCGAGTGATGGATCGCGCGGCCCTGCGGATCGAGGACGCCGGGCTTGAGGCTGACGTGGACGCGGATTTTCATCTCGGGGCCTTTCGGTGGAGGGCAGGCAGATTCGTTGGAAGCGCCTATGGCTGTTCGGCGCCGCCGGGGCAAGGTTGAACGCGAAGCGGGGACCTGCCAACGACGACCCTCGAATCTGGAGTTCCCCCATGTCCATTTCCTTCAAAGATCAGGTCGCAATCGTCACTGGCGCCGGCCAGGGCCTCGGCCGTGCCTACGCACTCGAACTTGCCCGGCGGGGCGCGCGGGTCGTGGTCAACGACCCCGGTCCGGCGCGGGACGGTTCCGGCCACTCCGATGCAGCGGCGTCGGTGGTGGAGGAGATCCGGCAAGCTGGCGGCGAAGGAATGGCCGATGCCGGGGATGTCTCGCAATACGACCAGATGGAAGCGATGGTCGCACGGGCGAAGGAGGCCTGGGGCGGTGTCCACGTGCTGGTGAACAACGCCGGCGTCCTGCGGGACCGCACCTTCGCCAGAATGGACCCTGCCGACTTCGAGTTCGTCGTCCGCGTGAATCTTCTCGGAAGCGCCTTTGCCACCAAGGCCGCCTGGGAGACGATGCGGGAGCAGAACTACGGCCGCATCCTCATGACTTCCTCCTCCACCGGGCTTGGCGGCAACTTCGGGCAGGCCAACTACGGCGCGGCCAAGGCCGGTGTCTGGGGTCTGGCGCGGACCCTGCGGCTGGAAGGCGCCAAGTACGGCATCCGGGTGAACACACTCATGCCTACCGCCGGAACCCGGATGACCGCAGACATCTTCCCGGAAGACGCGTACCGCGCGTTCAACCCCGCCAAGGTCGTCCCCGCCGCCATTTTCCTCGTGTCGAAAGACGCTCCGACGGACGCGGTTCTGGCCGCCGGCGGCGGGCTTTTCCAGCGGGCGTGGGTCACGATGAACGATGGCCTCCTGCTGCCGGGCGATGCGCCGACGGCAGAAGATGTGGCCGCTGCCTGGCAGGAAATCAGCGAGCGAGAGCCGGACCACCCGTTCGACACCGGCATGGATCAGGCGCACAACGCGCTTTCCGTTCTAGCCAAAGCCCGGGAGCAATCGTGATGGAAGCCGAACGGGCCGGCGCCGAACGGATGGCTAATCCTCGACAACCTTGAGGAGCTTGCGTTCAAGCGGGCTCAGCACGTTGGAAAGCTCATGACCGCGCTTGAGGATCTGCCCCATCTCGCCAAAGAGCGTCCACATGCCCTGCCGGCTGCGCAGTGACGGACGCTTTTCGATGCGGGCCTGCGGTCGCTCCGCAGCGCGACGGAACGCACTGAAGCTGGCCGCCTCCCGGGCGAAGTCCATGGCGTAGTCGCGCCAGATACCCGCCGCGACCATTCGGCCATAAAGATCGAGAATGCGCTGCAGTTCGAGCCGGTCGAAACCCACCTGCAGCGTCTGATTACCCGGAAACGCCACGACGGTGCCGGAAGTGCCGCCGGAGGAAATGCCGCCTGTCGCCATTCAGGCCATCACCAACGCTCGTTCTCGCGCGCGGTCTGCGAGCCGTCCGACCTGGCGGCCAGAAGTTCCTCCACCTGCGCCCGCAAGCTGGCGACCTGCCGTTCCAGATCCTCTACCCGCTGGGTGCCGCCAGTCGGCTCGCACGGCTCCTTGCATGGCGTGCCGTAAGGCATGAACTCCTTCGCCCAGGTCTCCGCCTTGACGAGAGTGGACCGGGCCTTGAGGCCGATCATCGTGGCCCCTTCCGGCACGTCTTCGGTCACGACGGCGCTAGCGCCGATCCGCGCCCGGCGACCGATGGTCACGGGACCGATGATCTGCGCCCCCGATCCCACGATCACGTTGTCGAGCAAGGTCGGGTGACGCTTGCCGCCGACACCGTTCGTCGGGTTTGAGCCACCAAGCGTAACGCACTGATAGATCGTGACATTGTCCCCGATCACAGCCGTTTCGCCAATGACGGTGAACCCGTGATCGATAAAGAAGTTTTTTCCGATCTGCGCGCCGGGGTGAATATCAATCGCGGTGAGGAACCGCGACAGGTGATTCACCAGGCGGGCGAGGAAAAACAGGTCCGCCATGAAGAGGGCGTGGGCCACGCGGTGCCAGAAAAGCGCCCAGACGCCCGGGTAAAGCAGGACTTCCCAGCGCGAACGCGGCGCCGGATCGCGCGCGACGACAGCATCAAGGTAGCGGACAATCTTACGCAGCATTGCCCGAAACTCCCATCGATTGAACCGCTTTGCAACGGCTCGCGTTGAACTCCCGCTTCTCGGACTCAGGCCGCAAAACAGCCGTCATCCCTGCAACGGGTTGCCCGCCCTGGTTTCATCCAGCGCCTCGCGCAGGATGGCCAGAGTGGGTGGTGATTTGCGCTCGAGACTCAACCGGTCAATGGCAGCAACGAGCTCTTCGACGCCCACATGGCTACGGGTACAACGTCCCGCAAGATATTGCGTTGCCGAATGATCAAGAACGAGGCCGCGCATTTCGGCGTGAACCTCCATCAAAGCGATCAGCATCGCGTCGTCGGGTTCGCTCAATGTCAGGTCAAGGGCGGCGCCGAGGCGCGAGGACAGATCCGGAAGCTGGACCCGCCAGCACTTCGCGTCGCTTTCCCCTACGCCGGGAACGAACGGCCTGTTCGAGACGAGCAGCAGCGGCCGCCCGTCCTCCTGCGCGCGGTTCCAGCGATGGAAGAGTTCGTCCTGCGGCATGTCCTGCGCATCGTCCACGGCATTCCCGGCACCCGATTCAACAAACCACCGCGCCAGGAGAGACTTGCCGGATCGGGGTGGTCCAGACAGGATCGCTGTGTGGAACGGCCACTTGTCCGCTTCCATGAGCGCGTCGATGACAGGCGCATTGGCGTCGCCGACGACAATGCGCGGCGGGCTGTCGCTCGCGGCGGACAGTGGGAGAGCGATCTGCCTCATCGGGAAGCCTAGCGACTGATCCTCAGGGCGGAACCGCCGCCCGAAACCTTCCAGCCCTGCGCCCGCAACGCGGCGGCAAGGCGTTCACCGCCACCGACCATCATGACCCGCATCACGGAAGTTCCGCCGATCGCAAGGCTGACCGCTGCGGCCCCTTGCGCGCCGGGTACGCCGCGAACCGCAGCCAGAGCGCTGTCGACCGACGCGGCATCCGGGCTCGCGAACTGGACCGACACGGCCTCCGCGATAACGGGCGCCGCGCTTTCGGTCTGCTCCGTCGCCGGCTGCGGGGCAGCGGCAGGCGGGCTGACGTCGCCCTTCGGCATGAGCTTTTCGCGCAGTTCGGCAAAGGCACGGTCCAGCGCCACGCCGCCCGCATTGATGGACGGATCGGGATCCAGAGCACCGGAGGACAAGGCGTCGCGGTACATGCCATCGACGCGGACCACGGCCTGCTCGAGCATGCGCGGGAGTTCTTCCTCGGTCGCCGCCTGCATGGTGAAGCTGCCGAGAAACGTGTTGTCGGGCCCATGGCGCGCCGTAAACGTGGCCTTGATGGGACCGCCCGGCCATTGCCGCTCAAGGCGCGCGACCGGCATCACCACGTCCGAGGCATTGAACTGCCCGAGAACGCTTCGCCACCAAAGGCGGCTGCGCCGGGACGCCTGCCCTGCGGTCAGAATCAGCGATTCGCCGCCCGAGCCGGTTGGTCGCACATAGTCGACGGGGCTGGAGGAGGCCTGGAACTCCGCCCAGGCGCGTTGCCACGGGCCGCGAACCTCGAACACCTGCCGCACACCACCGGAATCCAGGACGGGTATCAGCAGCAGGGGCGCTGACCGCGGACCGGTTCCGGCTCCTGCCCCGACGTATTGTCCTGCCTTCGCCTTGTCGAAGATGACCCCCACCGTCGCGATGTACCGCTTTGGCCCGATCTGCTCCCGCCCGATAACGACGGAAGAGACCATCGCATCGATCGATTCGATTGGCATGTCCGGCCCGCCGAGCTTCTTCCAGGCTTCCTTCTGAGCCTGTTTCCAGCCCGCGATGCGCGCCTCAGCGCCCGTCTTGGCCGTTACATCCACCGTGATGCCGTTGACCTGGATGTCCTGAGAGTTGGCGAGCGGCGCTATGCCGCGATCACCCTCGATCTGCGCGAGGATCTGGCCCCCGGTTATGGCGCCGACGGCAAGGCACGCAGCCCCGCACCACCAGAGCGCAGCCTTGCCCGCAGACCTCTTCAAGGCCAGGCCCATGCGGGCAGGCCGCGGGTTTTTTGATGAGATTGTGATCGCCATTGTCGAAACCGCTGGCCTTTTGCCTAAACGAAGATGGAAATCCAAGCCACAAACGGCTACGCGGCCGCAATGTCCGACGATAACTCCCCCAAGAGCTATAGCTACGAGCAGGCCGGCGTCTCCATCGCGGCCGGAAACGCGCTGGTGAAAGCCATTGCCCCGCTCGCCAGGTCCACCGCGCGTCCGGGTGCCGACGCGGAGCTGGGAGGCTTTGGCGGCTTCTTCGATCCGCGCGCTGCTGGCTACAAGGATCCGCTGCTCGTCGCCGCAAACGACGGGGTGGGCACCAAGGTCAAACTGGCCATCGATCATGACCGTCATGACCGCATCGGCATCGACCTTGTCGCCATGTGCGTGAACGACCTCATCGTGCAGGGCGCCGAGCCGCTTTTCTTCCTTGACTACTTCGCGACCGGCAAGCTGGAGAATGGCGTAGCCGAGCGGGTCGTGGCGGGCATCGCCGAAGGGTGCCGGATCTCCGGCTGCGCTCTCATCGGCGGCGAGACCGCCGAGATGCCGGGCATGTATGCCGCTGGCGACTATGACCTTGCCGGCTTCTGCGTGGGCGCCGTTGAACGCGGCGAGCAGCTTACCGGCGACAAGGTTGCCGCAGGCGACGTGCTGCTGGGCCTTGCCTCCTCAGGCGTCCACTCCAACGGCTACTCGCTCGTCCGCCGGCTTGCAGAGGACAAGGGCTGGAAGCTCGACCGCCCATCCCTGTTCGACCAGGACACCCTGCTGATCGACGCGCTGATCGCGCCGACCCGCATCTACGTGAAAAGCCTCCTGCCCTTCATCCGGACCGGCCGCATCCATGCCCTTGCCCATATCACCGGCGGCGGCCTGCTTGAAAACATTCCGCGCGTCCTGCCCAAGGGCCTTCATGCCCGCATCGATGCCGATGCCTGGCCCCAGCCGCGACTGATGGCCTTCCTGCAGGCGCAGGGGCACATCGAACCTGCCGAGATGGCGCGCACCTTCAACTGCGGCATCGGCATGGTGCTGGCCGTGGCGGCCGACGAGGCAGCGGCCCTCAAGACCGAGCTTGAAGCGGCCGGCGAAACGGTCTTCGTGATCGGCGCCATCGAACCGGGCGACAAGGGCTGCACCGTGCAGGGATCGGCGGAAGCCTGGTCGGCACGTGAGCAGTGGGAGGCGGTCCACCTTGGCTAAGGCCAGAGTCGCCGTTCTGATCTCGGGGAGCGGCACCAACATGGCTGCCCTCCTCTACGCCAGCCGCGCGAACGACTGCCCTTACGAGATCGTTTTGGTCGCAGCCAACGACCCTGATGCGAAGGGCCTGCGCCTGGCGCAGGCCGAGGGGGTGGAGACCTTCGCCCTCAGCCACAAGGGCATGAAGCGCGCCGAGCATGACGCCGCGATGGACGCGGCCATTCGTGCTGCAGGGGCCGAGTGGGTCGCTCTCGCCGGCTACATGCGCATCCTCACCGGCCAGTTCGTGGCGAAGTGGGAAGGCCGGATGGTGAACATCCACCCCTCTCTCCTGCCCAAGTACACTGGGCTCCACACGCACGAACGGGCGATCGAGGCGGGGGACAGCCATGGCGGCGTCACCGTCCACCTTGTGACCGCCGAACTCGACGACGGTCCCATCCTCGGCCAGACGCAAGTTGCCATCATGCCGGACGACACGGCGGACCGTCTGGCGGCTCGCGTGCTGATCGCGGAGCACCAGCTCTATTCACGGTGCCTCGCCAGGCTCGTCACGCAGGCGACGCCGGGGGCCTAGACCCGCAGCGGACGGTTGGCCGTGCCTCCTCAGATCTGCTCGTAATCGACCATCGGCCGGCTCTCGCGCGTGCCGCGATACCGCTTGTCCGGGTCCTGAGGATCTCCGGCGATCAGCACGTAATCCTCATGAACTTCGACGAGCGTGCCAACGAAGGGAAAACCTTCGAGGCTGCCGTTCACGCGGTAGCTTACCGTGTCCCCGACCTTGAAGCTCTTTTCATCGAAGTTGAATTCGAAGGGACAGGCCTCTCCTGTCTCACCCATGCCTTGCATAGCGCGTCTCCTATCGCGCAGACGCTACAGCAGCGAGACAGGCTCGATCAAATCGAAACTGCGAGCCGTCAAGCGCCATGCCGATATGGGCGAAATCAGCGCGTTTCCACTTCGGCGGCGTAGGCCTGCATCGCTCCGCCGGACGCCACCGCCTTCGTGCTGGCGACGTGCGACATCAGGACCGCCGCAAGGAACGACACGGATGCCGCTGCCAGAATTGTCTTTGCCATCCTACCCTCCAGAATCGCCTTGGTAGCGTTCAAGAACGGGATAAGACCGTGATTGGAATCAGACAAAGAAAAAGGCCGCCAGAACCGGCGGCCTTCGTCTTTCTTAACGAAAATTAACCGTCTTCTTAGCCGACGATCTCTTCCGGCTTGAAGAAGTACGCGATCTCGATGGCCGCGTTCTCGTCGGAGTCCGAACCGTGAACCGAATTGGCTTCGATGGATTCGGCCAGCTCCTTGCGGATCGTGCCTGCATCGGCGTTCTCGGGGTTGGTCGCGCCCATGATGTCGCGGTTGCGCTTCACGGCGTCTTCGCCTTCAAGCACCTGAACGACCACCGGACCCGAGATCATGAACGAAACGAGGTCGTTGAAGAACGGGCGTTCGGCGTGAACGGCGTAGAAGCCTTCAGCCTGTTCCTTCGTCATCTGGATGCGCTTCGAAGCGACAACCCGCAGGCCGGCTTCTTCAAGCATCTTCGTGACGGCGCCGGTCAGGTTACGGCGGGTGGCGTCGGGCTTGATGATCGAGAAGGTGCGAGTGACCGCCATGGGGTGTTCCTTGCGAATGTAAGCGTGATTGTTGCGCGCGCCCCTAGCCGGGATTTGCGGCAGTCGCAAGGCTATCCGGCCTGCACCCAGCGGCCGTTCTCCTGCTTCCAGTAGAAGTGCTCGACACCCTCTCGGGCGCGCAGGTCCCTCCAGACCTGACGGGCATGCTGGACGGTATTTTCGTCGAACATGAAGAAGGTGCGCGCGAACGTAGCCTCCCCTTCCCGCCAGCGGCCATCGGCCAGAGCCAGAAAAGTGGCGTCATTCACGGGCGCCACGTTCTCCGACAGGAGGATGGGCTGGCGCTCATCCTCCCCCTCGCCCGAATGACCGTTCGCCAGGAACGTCTCGGGCCCGAGCGACCATAGGCTGCGCGATATGCGTTCCCGCTGGTCGCGGTCTGCGGAAACGACGAGCAGCCGCCCGCCGTCCGCCAGCACCTTGCGTGCGATCAGGGGAAGCGCCGCTTCGACAGGGTCGCGGCTGAGCTGGTAGAAGTCCACGCGCATCAGCCGCGTTCCTCCGCTCAGGCTTCCAGCGTATCGCGCACGAAGCGATCAAGCAGGCGCACGCCGAAGCCCGTGGCGCCCTTGTCCCAGGTCGCCCCTGCCTTGTCGGTCCAGACAGTGCCGGCGATGTCGAGATGCGCCCAGGGCGTATCGTTCTCGATGAAGCGCTGCAGGAACTGCGCCGCAGTGATCGAGCCGCCGAAGCGCGGACCGACATTCTTCATATCGGCAATCGGGCTGTCGATCATCTTGTCGTAAGCCGGACCCATCGGCATGCGCCACAGACGCTCGCCCGAGGCATCGCCGGCTGCGTTGAGGGCTGCTGCCAGATCGTCGTTGTTGGAGAACAAGCCGGCATATTCGTGCGAGAGGCTGAGGATGATCGCACCCGTCAGCGTTGCCAGGTCGACGATCTTGGCCGGAGCGTACTCACGCTGTACCCAGGTCAGGGCGTCACAGAGCACCAGGCGACCCTCGGCGTCCGTGTTGATCACCTCGATCGTCTGGCCCGACAGCGAGGTGACGACGTCACCCGGACGCTGGGCGTTGCCGTCGGGCATGTTCTCGACGAGACCGCACACGCCGATGATGTTCGCATTGGCCTTGCGCAGCGCCAGTGCGAGCATGGTCCCGGCGACGGCACCGGCGCCGCCCATGTCCCACTTCATGTCTTCCATGCCGGCGGCAGGCTTGATCGAGATACCGCCGGTGTCGAAGCAGACACCCTTGCCGACGAAGGCCACGGGCTTGGCACCCTCTTCGCCGCCCAGCCACTCCATGACCAGCAGGCGGGCCGGCTTGACCGACCCCTGCGCCACGCCAAGCAGCGAGCCCATGCCAAGCTCCGCCATCTCCTTCTCGTCGAGAACGCGAATCGTGAGACCGGAAGATTCCATGCGCGCCTTGCAGCGCTCCACGAAGCTTTCCGGATAGATGATGTTCGCAGGCTCGGTCACCAGTTCGCGCGTGAATGCCACGCCCTGGGCGATGGCCTGCTCGATCTCCCACACCGCCTCGGTGCCGTCTGGCGCGCCCACGAGTGCGATTTGCGCGAGAGAGGGCTTCGCGTCATCCGCCAGCTTGGTGCGGTATACGTCATGACGCCAGGAGCGCAGAACCGCGCCGAGCAACGCACCGGCCGCTTCCTCGGCCGAAAGACCCGCGCCCGTCACATCGAGCACGAGTGCGGTCTCTCCGCTCGTCAGGTACTTCGCGACGACCGCGGCGCCTGCCCGTTCGATCGCGCTCTTGCGATCCTTCGCGGACGGCTCGCCCAAACCGGCGAGCGCAACGCGGACCACCTTACCCCCGCGATCGACGAAGCTTTCGAATATCTGCCCTGCCTTGCCGGTGAAGCGAGCCCGGCGGGCCCCCTCGGCAAGAACGGGCTCCAGGTCGGCAGGCACGGCGTCCTGGTTGACGAGGCGTGCAGCGACGGTGGCTCCGTTGAGGGCATTCGGCCCTTCAGCCGCGCCAAGGAACTGGATCTTCATGGATTCTCCTGGATTTCCCCGATGAAACGCTGAACTTTTGCGCTTCACCGCATGACTGGATTGCAGTTAGGCACAGGCGATGCGATAGGCAACCCATGCTCCCAGCCGCGCAGCCCAACCTGCAAGCCCGTTTTCCCCTTTCGGACCGCTGCTTGCCTTCCCTTCCCCTCTGTGCACTGGCGATGGGAATTTCTGCTTTCGTTCTGCCCCATGCAGCGTTTGCACAGGACGTCGCGCGGCCCGTCGATGCAGCACCGATCGAAGGTGCGCCCCCCGCTCCGCCTCCTTCGACCGGTGACACCGAACCGGTCGCATTCGAAGCGGACGACGTGCAGTACGAGCAGGACAGCGAGGTCGTCACCGCAAGCGGCAACGTCGTTCTACGACGGCGGGACGACCAGGGCCGCGTCCAGTCGGTTCGGGCAGACACTGTCCGCTGGGACCGGGACAGCGGCAGGATCGTCGCGGACGGCAACGTGCGCATGGTCGACGACGACGGCAACCAGCTCTACACCGAACAGGTCGAGCTTACCGACGAGTTAAAGACGGGGATGATGGAGAACCTCCTTCTCGTACTGCGCGAAGGAGGCCGCCTCGCGGCGCTCAAAGGGGAACGCATCCCCAACGGGGACGTCATCCTTACCCGTGCCGCCTATACCGGGTGCGACGTGGTCGATGACGATGGTTGCCCCAAGAACCCCAGCTGGCGCGTCGTTGCAAAGCAGGTCATTTATTCGGACGCTGACAAGCGGGTTCGCTTCAAGGGAGCCCGGATCGAGCTGTTCGGACTGGTGCAGCTTCCGCTGCTCGGCCTCACGGTTAGCACCGACGGCCATGCGGTGTCCGGCTTCCTTATGCCCGACATCAAGTCGAGCCCGTCGAACGGGTTTGAAGTCGCTCAGGCGTACTACTGGAAGATAGCGGAAAACCGGGACCTCACCGGGACGTTCTCCGTGTTCACCGAGGCGGCGCCCATGGGGCGCCTGGAGTACCGGGCCCTTACGGAAAATGGGGCCTACCAGATCACCGGCTACGCCACCGCAAGCCAGAAGATACCGATCTCGGACGGGCGCGAGGATGTCGATGGCCAACGTGCGTTTCGTGGCTACATCTTTGCGAACGGCCGCTTTCAGCTCAATGACAACTGGAGCGTGACCGGATCGATCCGCCGCGCCACGGACCGCACTTTCCTGCGCCGCTACGACATCAACCGCGATGACCGGCTGCGCTCCATGGTCGAGTTGGAGCGGATCGATCAGGACAGCTACTTCTCCCTTGCCGGCTATGCGACGCAGACGCTTGTCGCGGATCGCAAGCAGGGCTTGATTCCGATCGCCTTGCCGGTTGTCGAATACCGCCGCCGGCTCGAGGATCCGCTGCTGGGTGGACGGTTCGAACTGCGGGCAAATTCGCTCGCGATCACCCGCCCGGACGGGCAGGATACGCAGCGCGCCTTCGCCTACGGTGAGTGGTCACTACGCCGCCTGACCGGAATGGGCCAGGAAATCACCCTCACCGGCCTCGTGCGCGGAGACGTCTATCATTCGCGGCAGAACGAACTGACGAGCGAGGATCTCTACCGCGGCATGTCCGGGTGGCAGGGCCGCGGCGTGGCGACGGCCGCTATCGACGTGAAGTGGCCCCTGGTCGGCCAGGCATTCGGCGGGACCCAGGTGCTCACCCCACGCGTACAGCTGGTTGCCAGCCCGAAGATCCGAAACCTCGACATTCCCAATGAAGATTCCCGCGCCATCGAACTCGATACCGGCAATCTTTTCGCCATCAACCGCTTCCCCGGCTACGATCGGATCGAAGACGGCGTGCGCTTCACCTATGGACTCGACTGGCAGTTCGAGCGCTCGCGCTGGCGCATCAAGACGACGGTTGGCCAGTCGGTCCGGCTGAACAACCGCGCCACGGTCCTGCCGGACGGCACGGGGCTGGCGAACAAGACGTCCGACATCGTCGGGCGCACTGAAATCCGATACCGCGACTTCATCAACTTCATCCACCGCTTCCGCGTGGACAAGGACACGTTCGCCGTGCGCCGCAACGAGTTCGACGCGGTCATCGGCAATACCCGCACATATCTCGAGGTCGGCTACACCAAGCTGAACCGGGACATCTCAGTCGACATCGAGGATCTGCAGGATCGCGAGGAGCTGCGCGCCGCCGGTCGCCTGGCCTTCGCGCGCTACTGGTCCGTGTTCGGCTCCGCCGTGGTCAACATGACCGACAGGCAGGAAGACCCCCTCAACGGCTCCGATGGTTTCCAGCCTCTCCGGACGCGCATCGGCGCGGCCTACGAGGACGACTGTATCCAGCTTTCGCTGACGTGGCGCCGCGACTACGTGGCGTTAGGGGACGTGCGCCGCGGCGATTCGTTCCAGCTTGGTTTCACGCTTAAGAACATCGGCGGGGGGTGACGCCCTGCCGTTTGATTTCGGACCATTGGCACTGCCGGCCAAAGCCGCTATCGGGTGTGCTCATTTTCGGTTAAGCCGCCGCGCGGCAAGTGCGACGTACTATGCGGCAGACAGCTTCGGTGAAGCGCTGCCGCGGATGAACCGGCTTACGGCCGGTCAGAAACGGGATTGATATCACGGTGCAAGCAGTCAATCGCAGCAGATTCCTGAAGCGCGCATTTCAATGTTTCGGCAGCCTCGTCGCCGTGTCCGCCGCCCTCGGCGCCGCGCAGGGCGTGTCTGCGCAGTCGGCCCCCCAGGGCCAGATCGTGATTCCCGACAATGTGAAGATCTTCGGGGACGACAACCCGAACATGCGCCGCGCGACGGCGGTAGTTAATGGCGACGTGATCACCGGTACGGACGTCGACCAGCGTCTGGCGCTGATCGTCGCGGCCAACCAGGGCAAGATTGACGCCGAGGAAATGAAGCGTCTGCGCCTGCAGATCTTGCGCAACCTGATCGACGAAACGCTGCAGATCCAGGAAGCCAAGGCTGCCGACGTGTCCGTGGAAGACGCCGAGGTGAACCAGTCCTACGCGCGCGTCGCACAGCAGAACTTCGGCCAGAACACCGCCGCGATGGACGCGTACCTCAAGCGCGTGGGCTCCTCGCCCGAATCGCTCAAGCGCCAGATCAGGGGCGAACTGTCGTGGCAGCGACTGCTCCAGCGTAACGTTCAACCCTTCATCAACGTCTCCGACGATGAAGTGAACGACGTGCTCGCCCGCCTGAAGGCGGCCAAGGGTACGGACGAATACCGCCTGGGCGAGATCTATCTCGCCGCCACGCCCGAAACGCGTGAGCAGGTGTACAAGAACGCCAGCCAGATCGTCCAGCAACTGCGGCAGGGCGGCAGCTTCGTCGCCTACGCACGCCAGTATTCGCAGGCAAGCACGGCGTCCGTCGGTGGCGATCTGGGCTGGGTCCGCCTGGCACAGCTTCCCGCCGAGCTCCAGACCGTCGCGCGTGACCTGGACACCGGTCAGCTCGCCGGTCCGATCGAAGTCCCCGGCGGCTTCGACATTCTTTACCTCATCGACAAGCGGCAAGTTCTGACGGCCGACCCCCGCGACGCGATCCTCTCGCTCAAGCAGATCTCGCTTCCCTTCCCCAAAGG
The DNA here is from genome assembly GCF_900182875.1 of Novosphingobium panipatense. NCBI lineage: Bacteria > Pseudomonadati > Pseudomonadota > Alphaproteobacteria > Sphingomonadales > Sphingomonadaceae > Novosphingobium > Novosphingobium panipatense. The sequence goes on along the minus strand of NZ_FXUI01000002.1, from coordinate 24,881 downwards.
CGTCAGCGAGGCGGAAGCAAGCCGGCGCGCCGAGGCATTCGCCAAGGCGATGAAGGCGGCCAAGGGCTGCGGCGATGTCGACGGCGTTGCCAAGACCCTCGGAGCACAGGTCGTGACCAACGACCAGGTCAAGGCCCGCGACCTTCCGGGCCAGCTTCAGAACGCGGTCCTGCAGCTTTCCCCCGGTGAAACCCTGCCGCCCTTCGGCTCGCTTGAGGACGGCGTGCGCATCCTCATGCTGTGCGGCCGCGACGACGCGCAGTCCGAAAGCGGACCCAGCTTCGAACAGTTGCAGGCACAGCTCGAGGACGATCGCGTGAACAAACGCGCGCAGACGTACCTGCGCGATCTGCGTCGTGACGCAGTCATCGAATACAACTGAGATCGGGCGGGGCAGCTGACATGAACCCTGGCAAGGCTGGGGCTGCCCCGCAGGCCGACCTGCCGCTTGCCGTCTCCCTTGGCGACCCTGCCGGCATCGCTCCGGAAGTGATCGCTGAAAGCTGGGCCCGGCGAGAGGAAAGCGCTCTTCCCCCGTTCGTTGTGGTTGGCGGCGCCGATGTTCTGCAAAGCGCGGCCCGGACGCGCGGAATCAGCCTTCCCATCATCCGCATCGGCGATCCTGCGGAGGCTGCGGACGCTTTCGCTGCAGGCCTGCCTGTGCTCGGGGAAGAGGATTGCGGTGCTTCTCCCGGGCAGCCGACGCTGGACGGCGCAAGGCTCGCGCTGCACTCCCTCACCCGTGCAACGGAACTGACGCTTTCCGGCAGGGCGGGCGCGGTGGTCACGGGGCCTATTGCGAAGTCGCGGCTGGCCATGGTCGGCTTCTCGCAGCCCGGTCAGACGGAGTTTCTGGCGGACGCTTCCGGCCTTCCCCATGATGCCGCGGTGATGATGCTGGCCGGCCCTTCGCTGCGAACGGTGCCTCTCACTGTCCACGAAGCTCTGGCCGAAGTTCCCCGGCTGATCACCCGACAGCTCATCGAGGGGAAGGCGCGCATTGTTGCCCGTGCGCTCTCCCGCGATTTCGGCCTGCCGAACCCCCGCATCGCCATCACCGGCCTCAACCCTCATGCCGGCGAAGACGGCCGCATGGGGACGGAGGACCGCGACATAATCCTACCGGCCATCCAGGCGCTGGCCGCCGAAGGTCTGGACGTGACGGGCCCCCACCCAGCCGACGCCCTGTTCACGCCTCACGCGCGCGCCGCATACGACGTGGCGCTCTGCATGTACCACGATCAGGCACTCGTCCCCATCAAGACGCTCGACTTCGACCAGGGTGTGAATGTCACGCTGGGCCTGCCGATCGTCCGCACCTCCCCTGACCATGGAACGGCCTTCGGCATCGCTGGCAAGGGGCTGGCCAACGCCGGCGCCATGATTGCGGCGCTGAGAATGGCCGGCGAATGCGCCGCGAGAAGAAGATGACCTCCCTCCCCCCCCTTCGTGAAGTCATCGCTCGCCATGGGCTTTCGGCGTCCAAGGCCCTCGGCCAGAACTTCCTTTTCGACGAACAGCTTCTTGACCGCATAGCCGCCATCCCGGGCTCACTCGAAGGCCGTGACGTTCTGGAAATCGGCCCCGGCCCCGGCGGCCTGACGCGCGCGCTCCTGCGCGCCGGGGCTAACGTCACGGGCATCGAGATGGACCGGCGCTGCCTGCCGGCGCTGGCTGAGGTGGAAGCCGCCTATCCGGGCAAGCTGAAGGTGATCGAGGGGGATGCTCTCAAGATCAGCCCGAAGAGCCTGTTTGCGGGGCCTTACCACATCGTCGCGAACCTGCCTTACAACGTGGGTACGGCGCTATTTACCGGCTGGCTGTCCGGAGAGACCTGGCCGCCGCAATGGGCATCGCTGACGCTGATGTTCCAGGAAGAGGTCGCCCGTCGCATCGTCGCGGAGCCTGATACGTCCGCCTATGGCCGTCTGGCGGTGCTGGCCCAGTGGCGATCCCGATCGAAGCTGGCGATGAAGGTGCACCGGAGCGCGTTCACGCCGCCGCCGAAGATCATGTCGGCGATCGTGCATGTCGTGCCCGGCGCCGCGCCCCCGGGTGTTTCCATGCGGGTGCTGGAGCGCGTGACCGAAGCGGCCTTCGGGCAGCGCCGCAAGATGCTGCGCCAGAGCCTGAAGGGCGTACCCGGCGCTCTGGCCGCTCTGGAGGCGCTGGGGATAGATCCGCAACGCCGCGCTGAGACTCTGACGGTTGCGGAGTTTGTCAGCGTCGCCCGGGTTCTGACGCCCGCTATCTGAATACCGGCCGCCAGCTCAAACAAGGCTGCACACGAAAAAGCCCGTCCCGCATTGGCGGAACGGGCTTTTTTCCTGCCAGGCTCCGGTGATCAGACCTGCGGCGAGCCCTGCTCGCGCGCGAGGCGCTCCTGTCGGTCGATGGCGGACTCCGTCGTTACGAAGCTGTCCGACTTCACGCCCAGCCAAATCAGGATCGGCGCCGACATGAAGATCGAGCTGTAGGTGCCGATGAAGATACCCAGCGTGATGGCAGCGGTGAACCCGAAGATCACGTCCGGCCCGAGAAGGAGCAGCGCGAGCAAGGTGATGAGCATCGAGAGCGACGTCACCACGGTACGCGAAAGCGTCTCGTTCACTGACAGGTCGAGAAGTTCGGCCATCGGCATTCGGCGGTGCTTCTTCAGGTTTTCACGGATACGATCGTAGACCACGATCTTGTCGTTCAGCGAATAGCCGAGCAACGTCAGCAGAGCGGCGACGATGTTGAGGTCGAACTCCATCTGCGTCCAGGAGAACATCCCCACCGTCAGGAGAATGTCCTGAAGAAGGGCGAACAGGGCACCGACGCCGAACTGCCATTCGAAGCGGACCCAGATGTAGATCGAGATGCCGATCATCGCCAGACCGAGCGCAATCATGCCGGTCTTGAACAACTCACCCGAAACCTTGCCGGACACCGAATCAACACCGTCGATGCGGGCGTCGGGAAAGCTCTGCTTGATGGATTCGGTGATCTTGCGCGCCATGGCATCGGCCAGCTGCGGCTGGGCCTCCGTGCCTTCGGGCAGCTTCATGCGCAGCGAGATCTCGTTGGGCTTGCCGAAAGTCTGCACGACCGGCTCGCCGTAGCCGAGCTTGCCGACCGCGTTCTCCAGCTGCTGGACAGGCGCGGTGGCGCTGCGCTCGAACGTGACCCGGATCATCTGGCCGCCGACGAAATCCACGCCCAGGTTGAGCCCGTGCGTGAACAGCAACACGACGGACGCCAGCATCAGCGCGATGTTGCTGATGAAGAACGGCCACTGCCACTTGAGGAAGCGGATGTTCGTGTTGTCAGGAATAAGCTTCAGGAGCTTCATGATCTTTGTCCGAGCTTACAGATTGAGGGTCGCAGGCCGCGCCTTGCGCAACCAGCCGGCGATCCACATGCGGGTGAGAGTCACGGCCGTGAACACCGAGGTGGCGATGCCGATCATCAGCACGACGGCGAAACCGCGAACCGGGCCAGAGCCGAAGGCAAACATCAGAACCGCCGCGATGGAGTTGGTGATGTTCGCATCGAAGATGGCGCGGCTTGCTTCGCGGTAACCCAGTTCCACCGACTGGACGACGCGCCGCCCCCTCGCCAGTTCTTCGCGGATGCGCTCGTTGATGAGCACGTTCGCATCGACGGTGGCGCCGATGGTCAAGACGAAGCCAGCAATGCCTGGCAGCGTCAGGGTCGTTCCGAAAAGAGCCATGACACCAAGGATCATGAGCACGTTCAGCACCAGCGCGACGCAGGCATAGATACCGAAACGGCCGTAGGTCAGCACGATGAAGAGCATCAGTGCGATCGTGCCCACGGCCATGGCGATGGCGCCCTTGTCGATGGCTTCAGCACCGAGATCGGGCCCGACGGTGCGTTCCTCGACGACCTTGAGATCGACGGGGAGAGCGCCCGAACGAAGGGCGATCGCCAGCTGGGTCGCCGACTTGGTCGTGAAGCTGCCGGAAATTTGAGCGCTGCCGCCGAGGATCGGTTCATTGATCGCAGGCGCCGAGAGCACCTTGCCGTCGAGGATGATGGCAAAGCGCTTGCCGACATTTTGACTCGTCAGCTGAGCGAAGCGTTCGCCGCCCTGCTGGTTGAACGTGATATCGACGACCGGCTGGTTGGTCTGCTGCTCGAAGCTCTGCTTGGCATTGGTGAGCTGATCGCCCTTGATCCCGCCCAGACGCTTCACGGCGATCACGGGAGCACCGCCAGCGGCGTCGGCAGCATCGGCGTAGGGTACCACTTCGGAACCGGGCGGCACGACGCCTTGTGCCAGGTCAGCCGGCGAGGCTGTTTCGTCGACCATCTTGAATTCGAGCTTGGCCGTCTGGCCGAGCAGCGCCTTCAGCGCGGCGGGATCCTGAAGCCCCGGAACCTGGACGTCGATGCGGGTTCCACCGAGGCGACGAATGTCGGGCTCCTTGGTCCCCAGCGCGTCGATGCGCTTGCGCACGACCTCGACCGCGGTTTCCATGGCGTTGCTGACTTCCAGATCGATGCCGGCCGCCGTGGGCGCCAGCACGAACTGGTTGCCGTTCACGACCTGGATGTCCCAGTCGCGCTGTCCGGAAAGACCGGCGCCATTGGTCAGCGGCAGCAAGGCTTCGCGCGCGGCATCCACCTGCGCGGCATCGCGTACCGTGAATGTAAGACGTCCGCCGCGGCTGGACACGTCGCCGATGGCGATGCGCGGCTGAGCCTGGTTGAGCTTGGTACGGACCGATTCCTCCATGCCTTCCAGGCGTTGCTGGATGACCTGGTTGCGGTCGGCCTCAAGCAGAAGGCGCGAACCGCCCGCCAGGTCCAGACCGAGGTTGACCTTCGGAGCGGGTACGCCTTCCGGCAGGTGAACGGTGGTAAAGGAAAGCAGCGTCGGTACCGCAAGAAGGCAGAGCACCAGCGCCACCCCCCAGTACCAGACCTTCTTCCAGATGGAAAATTCAAGCATCGCCTATCGCTTTCCCCAAGAAGCGTCCGCTCAATCGTTCGCGGGCTTTGCGCCGGCAGGCGGAATCACATCGACGATGGTCGACTTGAGCGCCTTGACCTTGAGACCCTGCGCAAGCTCAACCTCGGCGTAAGTGTCATCCACTTTCACGATCCGGCCAATGAAGCCGCCGCCGGTCAGCACTTCGTCGCCCTTCTTGAGACCGGAAAGTTTCGCCTTGTGTTCCTTCTGCTGCTTCATCTGCGGACGCAGGATGAGAAACCAGAAGATCAGCGCCATGGCCACGAATGGCATATACGTGATCCAGGCCGGTGGAGCACCGGCAGGAGCGGCTGCGGCAAGTTGGGCAAGGATCGAGGTCTGCATGGAAATGATGGGCCTTCTCGTGTCGCGGATCGACCGGCGATTCGTACAGCGGTCGATTCCTGCACGCGTGGTGGAGAATATCCGCCCCAACGTGCAGTCGGATGCGGGCGGTTAGCAATAAAGGCGAGCGGTGGCAACGCGAACGCCTTCGCACACCCCTCGCCCGCGTGAGGCAGATAGGTCCTGACCTTTAAGGTTCAAGCGAGCGCGGGCTGCGACGAAAAACTGTTACAGAGACGCTTGCGCATCCCGACGGACCTGCCTATAGGCCGCGCTCCGGTCGGGACGTAGCGCAGCCTGGTAGCGCATCACACTGGGGGTGTGGGGGTCGGAGGTTCGAATCCTCTCGTCCCGACCAATCAAAAACAGCCGTTTGCTGCCTTGTGCAACAGACGGCTGTTTTTGTTTCTTCAGACCGGGCCTTCCTTGCTTTGACTGTCGCCACCCTCGGCTGGTCGCCGCGGCACGGTCTCTCCTGGCGCACCGTGCTGAAGCTGGAAGAGCAGCGGAAAGCCTTTTCCGTTTTCCTACACGAACCAGATCGGTTAAAGATCGGCAAGTCTACCTTCCAGCGAGGACTTGTCATGGCGCTGCCCGAATCGTTGTTCGCACCCCTCGTCCGCATCATCGACAGGGTCGTTCCCGACACCGAGGCGCGTGATCGGGCGAAGCTGGAGCTTCTCAAACTCGAAAGCCTGCAGGAAATCGCACGGGTGGAATCCAGCGTCTCGGCCATCATTGCCGAAGGCAGCAGTGCGGACCCGTGGACCAGCCGGGCGCGGCCGACCTTTCTCTACGTCATGTACATCGTGATCCTGTGGGCTCTGCCGATGGGGCTGATTTCAGCGTTCGACCCCACGCTCGCGAAGGCGATCGGTGATGGTATGAACAGCTATCTCGCCGGGCTTCCTGAACCGCTGTACGTACTGTTTGGCACGGGTTACCTCGGCTATTCGGCTATGCGCCAGTGGGGGAAAGGCAAGGGCTCGGACCGTTGAACGAAACGCTAACTTTTTCTGCTACGTGATGCCCATGGCCCGTTCCGCTCCTTCCTACGCCGTGCGCGCAGCTCTTCTGTCCCTTGCTCTTGTTCCGGCCCTTGCTGCCTGCGGACAATCAGGTTCACCCGAGGCTCTCGAGAGCACAGCCCCGTCGGAGGAGCAGGCGGCACAGGAGGCCGCCCGCCTCAAGGCCGAGGCCAAGGCGAAGCGGGAGGCCGATCTGGCGCGCTTCTATGCAGGGGCGGGCGAACAGGCCGAAGGTGCGGAGACCACGCGAGACGAGGACATCAAGGAGCAGCCGCGGTTCCCCATGGCGCCGGATGGCGCGCCGCCGCCACCACCCCTGCCCGGCAATGCTCCTGCACCGGACCCCGGTATACCGCCGGTCGGATAATGCCAAAGGCTGCTCTGCGCTGACCGCAGGTTGCGCCTGTGGGTGCCTCCGCTAAAGCGGAGTCTTCGCCCCCTTTGAGCAGCGGAGTTATCAAGAGAAATGGCGGAAAAGCTCGTCTACGTGCTGAACGGCCCTAACCTCAACCGGCTGGGCAAGCGCGAGCCCTCGATCTACGGCTCGCAGAGCCTGGACGACATCGCCGCTCTCCTCACGGACCGGGGACGTGAACTGGGGATCTCGGTGGTCATGCACCAGTCCAATCACGAGGGAGCGCTCGTAGACTGGTTGCACGAAGCCGAAGACAGTGGAGCCCAAGCCGTTCTGCTCAACGCCGGAGCCTATACGCACACGTCGATCGCGCTGCTCGATGCGATCCGGTCGATTTCGGTGCCCGTGATCGAGGTACACCTTTCAAACCCTCATACTCGCGAGGAATTCCGCCACACTTCCTGGGTGGGTCAAGCCGCGAAGGGAACCGTCGCGGGATTCGGCGCCCAAAGCTACGTGCTGGCGCTCGAAGCGGCCGCACGGCTCTGACGATATCGGTATCAGGCGGCGCGGCAGCTCTGCCGGCCGCCGTCCTCATCGCGCACAAGAACGATGCGCTGAACAAACGCCTTCAACGAGGTCCCAGTGGCACGCTTCTCGTCCATCTGCACGACAGCGACGGCGCACAGGTCCTCCCGGACGAGCGAGAGCAGCATCGCCTGCATCGTTTCAGCATCCGCCCTGGCAGGCAGCGCTACAAGCACGTAAGGCTGTGACGCTCCCCCTGTCTTCGACTGCGGGTCATCAGGCTGACGCACATAGCCCCGCAGGGACGACAGCGGGCGCCCCTGCACAGTCCAGCCGCTTTTCCCCTCGAACATTGGAAGGCTGCCAAGCTCAGAACTGTCGACGGTGATGGCGGTGGAACTGCCGCCAAGCACGAAAGCAGGCTCCGTATCCCCGGCTCGCCGTGTCAGCCACCAGATGTTGGCCCCCAGCAACAGCAACGCCACGACAGCGAGCAGCAGGGTGCGTCGTGATCGAACGTTCATCTCAGAATTCGGCCTCAGCCCAGCGGAACACCCGGAATGTTCTTCGCGGTGCGAATGGTGAGCGAGGTCTTGACGCTGTCCACGTTCGGGGCGGGCGTCAGCTTGCTCGTCAGGAATTCCTGAAAGCTCTGCAGGTCGCGGCTGACGATTTTGAGGATGAAGTCGATTTCGCCATTCAGCATGTGGCATTCCCGGACTTCCGGGAGCCCCTTCATGTGGTCTTCGAAGGCGCGCAGGGATTCCTCCGCCTGGCTCTTGAGGCTGACAAGAGCGAAGACCGTGATGGTGAAACCGAGCTTTGATGCATCCAGGTCAGCGTGATACCCCTGGATGACGCCGGCTTCCTCCAGGCTGCGCACGCGGCGCAAGCACGGCGGCGCGGTGAGGCCCACGCGCTGCGCAAGTTCGACATTGGTGATCCGGCCTTCCGCCTGCAGTTCCGCAAGCAAGCGGCGGTCGATTTCATCAAGATTGATCATTTGCTTTCCCCGGGCAGACGTCTTCCGTGCCCCATAGCAACATACACTTCAAAAAAGCTAGAACGCCGTAATATAATTATGCCATAGCGTAATCGTGCCAGTTTGCAACGCCGCAAAACGCACTCTTTCGTCTAAAAGCGGCGCTGCTACAAAGTTCTTCCCGGCGGTTTCCTTATCGTAAACCTAAACGGTCCATAGAACGAGCCTGTCACCCGAATCGGCGCGGCCAACGGTCGCACTCCTGGAGTTGGAATGCACTTCGACGATCGCCTTGCCACTGTCCTGCGCCTGCCCTCCTCGGGAGAGGGCATGGCGCGGATCCAGTTTCGGCAACTCGTCGATATACTCGGGAGCGCGCCGGACCGCGCCGGCAGGAGCGAAACGGTGGAAGCGGCCTTCGCGCAGCTTGAGCGGCTGGCCCGTCGTCTCCCCGCTGGTGAGCGGGCGCGGCTGCTGCGCCATCCGCTGCAACCGCTTTCGAACGCGCGCCTTCTCGGCTGGCTGGCCGAGGCCGAACCCGACGTCGCCAGCGCGGCAATTGCGTCCGCAAGACTGAGAGATGAAGAGTGGCTGGCGCTCGTGCCGCGCCTGCCTGTCCGGGCACGTGGCATTCTGCGCCACCGGCGTGATCTTCCCGCAGGCGTCGATCACCTGCTTGAGCAGCTTGGCGTGCATGACCGGGGATTGCCGGCGGCGCCTTCCGCCGAGCCCCTGCCAGAAGACCCGATCCCCGAGAGCGTACAACCCGGCCCCAGGCTCCCGACAGGAGACATCGCCGCCGATCAGGATATCTCGGCCGATGTGATGAAGCTGCTGGAGTTCGACGATCAGCCGCCACCGCCCACCTCGTTGAGCGACTGGGCGCGAGCCCGGGCGGTGCAGCAGCAAAAGGAACTTCAGCACAAGGTCGCGGCCGATCCGGCCGCCAGCCCACGCGAGGGCATCGGGGCCATCGTCCGCAGGATCGAGGAGTTCCGCAAGGCCCGGGAGAAAAAGGCGCTGGCCCAGGCGCCGGCGGACCTTACGGGCATCGGCCCGGAAAGCGCTTCCGCGCCCGCTCAACGCACGGCCAGCGCAATCGACTTCACAACGGATGTCGAAGGCAGAATCGACTGGGCGGATGGCCCTCACGCGCCCTCCGTGACCGGGCTTGACCTGGCGTTGGCTGCCGAGGAAGCCGATTGCGTCAGCGATCTTGCTCACAGCCTACGGCAGCGTTTTGCGATCCAGGGCGCCCATATCGTCGTCACTGGTGCTCCGGCCGTGAGCGGTCCGTGGCGCGTGGATGCCGTGGCACGTTTCCGCCATGGCCGCTTCGAAGGGTACTGCGGCCGCCTTCGTCGGCCAGCCTCCGCGGCTGAAACGGCAGGACGGTCCGGCCCCCATGCGGAAGCCGAGCGCATGCGGGAGGTGCTTCACGAACTGCGGACGCCCGCAAACGCGATCCAGGTCGCCGCCGAGATCATCCAGCAGCAGCTCTATGGGCCCGCCCCTCATGAATATCGGGCTCTTGCTGCCGCGATCGCGGGCGATTGCGCGCATATCCTCGCCGGGTTCGAGGAGCTTGACCGGCTGGTGAAGCTCGAATCGGGGGTTCAGGCGATGGAGGCTGGCAAGTGCGACCTTGCCCATGTCCTCGCCCAGACGATTGTCCAGCTGCGGGCCTGGACGGAGCCGCGAAACAGTGGCTTCTCTCTTGCTGCGGATCTTGCGGCCACCCGCCTCCCCGTCCGCTTGGCAAAGGTCGAGGCCGAGCGCCTGATCTGGCGCCTGCTCGCCGCGCTTGCAGGCTCGGCCGCTCCGGGCGAAATGCTGAGGATCGGATGGCTCGTGCGTCCGGAAGCCGTCGAACTGTCCATCGCCCTGCCCGCCGCACTTGTGGAGAGGGAGCCCGACGCGCTTTTCGATGCGATCGCCGGCGACCGGGAACAATCTCTGGCTGCAGGCATGTTCGGCATCGGCTTCACCCTGCGCCTTGCCACGGCCGAAGCGACCGCTGCGGGCGGTAGTCTTCATCGCGTGGGTGACGTCCTGCGGCTCTCGCTACCCGCGCTCGCTGCCGATGCCCCGGACGGCCCGGCCATGTCTTCGCACCGCTCCTGAACGGAAACCAGTTGCCCACCCCCAATCTGCTGTTGCCGCCGTCCCGGCAGGCCTTTGCGACCTTTGATCAAGGCTTCGGACAACGCTTCATCGTCACGGTGGACACGGAAGAGGAATTCGACTGGTCCTCACCGCTGGACCGGACGACGCATGGCACCGCCACGGTGCCGGCACTTCGCCACTTCCAGCAGTTCTGCGAGGGCTTTGGGGTCGTTCCGACGTACCTGATCGACTGGCCGGTCGCCGTTTCGCCGCTCGCCCGCGATGCACTCGGCGACGCGGTGGCACGGGGCGCGGCGGAAATCGGTGTGCAGCTCCATCCCTGGGTCAGCCCGCCTTTTCGCGAGGAGGTGAACGAGCGAAACAGCTACGCCGGCAACCTGCCCTTCGCGCTGGAACGGGAAAAGCTTCTGACGCTTCGGGATCGGCTGGAGGAGGTCTTCGAAGTCGCACCGCAGACCTACCGCGCCGGCCGCTACGGTCTTGGCCCGAAGACGGCCGAAATCCTTCTCGAATGCGGCATTCGGATCGACACGTCGGTGCGGGCCCGGTTCGACTACAGCGGTGGAGGCGGCCCCAACTTTCGAGAGCACCCCGTTCACCCCTATTGGGCTGATCCGGCACGCCGGCTGCTCGAACTGCCCCTGACCACGGTGTACTGGGGACCGCTGCGCCAGATCGGCAACATTCTCTATCCTCACCTGTGGCGTGCGCCTTCGCTCCGTGGTGCCCTCGCACGAGCCGGGCTGCTTGAACGCATACCGCTGACCCCGGAAGGCGTCACCGCCGAAGAAGCCCTGCGCGGCGTCGACATCGCCCTCGACGAAGGGTTGCCCGTTCTCGTCTTCTCCTTCCACAGCCCCTCGCTGGCACCAGGCCACACACCCTACGTGCGCAGCGCAGCCGATTTGGACACTCTCTATGCCTGGTGGAGCAGGCTTTTCACGCACCTGATGATGCGCGGTGTGAAGCCGACCACTGCGAAGGAAATCCTGGAGGCGGTGTAAAACCGTCAGAAGGCCGCTTGCCTGATTCATAAAGCCAAGCTAACGCGCTTCAGGCCGGCTTCGTCGATGGAGCCGGAACGGCAAGGCGGGGCCTGTAGCTCAGCGGTTAGAGCTGGCCGCTCATAACGGCTAGGTCGCGGGTTCGAATCCTGCCGGGCCCACCAACGCCGAACGGCATCTCGTGATGCCGGACATCGACACCCCAGGTCGGGGAGTGGCGCAGCCCGGTAGCGCGCCTGCTTTGGGAGCAGGATGTCGCAGGTTCGAATCCTGTCTCCCCGACCATTTTCCAAAAATTCTTCGTTTAAAACGGCTTAGGATGTATGCTGTAGCAACCGGTGCCCCCGAAGCTAACGATGGGGCGCGACGGAGCAGTAGCGTGTGCGAAACCACACACGCTTAGCAACGTAGATCCACACAAACGATCCAGCATAGTTCCTCATCCAAGCCGATTCGTTCCGCCAATGTGTGAGCGGCCGTAGCGTGCGCGCACCTGTGGAGACGTGAGGGAGGCGTGCAACCTCCTGCAAGATGCCGCTGTCATCGCCCTCTCGTGCGAGTTCCTGCCCCGCGGCGCTTGCCGTGCCGCCGTGGAACGATCGAGAGACGGGGAGCATAGATCGCCGCCACACACGTCAACGCCAGGAAGACCAATGCGACCACCATAGCGATAACCCAATATCGCGGATCTTCACGCGATACGAACCAACCGGCCACGATCGCCGGAACCAGCAGAAGCAATCTCGCCAACCATGCCATGGGTCGATCCTCGTGTTAATTGTTGTGTCACGCTACTCGGCTTGACAACGAAAAGCCGGCATCTCGGACTTTGCCGAGCTCAGTGCGACGCTCCTTACACCTCCGCTTCCAATGGATCTCGTCCTCGCCTTAGCCGGAAGGCGAACATTGCAAGGAATAGCCCGCCGAATATAAAGCTGACCCACGATTGCCACCAGCGCAAAGAGGACGGTGGTTGAGTCCGCCAGCATCAGGGCGGTTGGATTTGTGATCCACCTTCTTCTGCAGGATCTGCAGGATCTGCCGCGTCATGCCATCGTCCCGATCGTCCTGCGAAACCGCGCAAGCGCGATGCCAAAGAATGCAGCGCCAATGGCGATGAGCGCCATGAATTGAGGCCAAACCACGTCGAAGCCGGCTCCGCGATAGAGGACGGCCTGTGCCATCTTCACGAAATGGGTCGTGGGTGCGAGCAGCATGATCCACTGGACGAATTCGGGCATGCTTTCGCGCGGCGTCGAGCCCCCCGAAAGCATTTGGAGCGGCAGCAGGATGAGCATCAGCAGCAGGCCGAACTGCGGCATGGAGCGCGCGATCGTGCCCATGAAGATGCCGATGGAGGTCGTCGCGAACAGGTGGAGTCCCGCACCCAACAGGAACAGGGACACCGACCCGTCGATCGGCACCTTGAGGATCCCCTGGATGACGACGATCAATGCGAAGGCGCAGGCTAGGAGCACCACGAGACCCATCGCCCAGACCTTGCTCGCCATGATCTCGAACGGCGTCACCGGCATGACCAGGAGATGCTCGATCGTGCCATGCTCACGCTCGCGGATCAGCGCGGCACCGGTGAGCACGATGGAGAGCAACGTCACATTGTTGATGATCTCCATGACCGATCCGAACCAGCTCTGAGCAAGCGTGGGATTGAAGCGGGCACGCAAGGCGAGATCGACCGGCGGTGCCGTCGAAGCTCGCGTGCCTTTCATGAACTCGGAAACCTCGCCTTGCACGATCTGCTGGATATAGCCGCCGCCAATGAAGGCCTGGCTCATGCGGGTAGCGTCGATGTTGAGCTGGACCGCAGGCTGGCGGCCGGCCATCACGTCGCGCTGGAAGTCGGGCGGGATGTCGAGCGCGAAAGTGAAGCGGCCGGCGTCCAGGCCCTTGTCCACCTCTCGCAGGCCGATCAGCGAGGGCGCGGTGAAATGCGGCGGGTAAAACGCGCCGATGATGCGCGTCGAAAGAGGCGACTGATCCTCGTCGACGATCGCGATCGGAGCCTTGTGCAGGGTCTCGGGCATTGCCGTCGCGGCAACGTAGATGCCAAAGGAGAAGGCATAGACGATCAGCACCAGCATCATTGGATCTCGCCACAGGCTGCGCAGTTCCTTGATGCCGAGCCGGTAGATGTTGGAGACATGGCTCATGGCTCAGCTCTCCTGCTTCTTCAGCAACAGGACGCATGCCGCCAGGATCACCGGAAAAGCGATGGTGAGCGCCAGAAGCGGTTGTACGAGGTCTCCAAAGCCCAACCCTTTCGAGAAGACGCCACGGCAGATCGTGACGAAATGGCTGGCGGGAAATATGGCACCGACGACCGCTCCCACTCCTTCGAGCGACGAGACGGGGTTGATGAGTCCGGAGAACTGGACAGCGGGCAGGATCGTGCCGATCGCGGTGGCGAACAAGGCCGCGATCTGGCTGCGCATGAAAATCGAGAATAGCAGGCCGATAGCGGTCGCCGAAAGCGTGTAGAGAAAGGCTCCCAGCGTCATCGCCAGGATATTACCGGTAATGGGGACGCGGAAGATCGCCACTGCGAGGAATACCAGCAGCACATAGTTCGACATGGCGAGGACGACATAGGGGAGCTGTTTGCCGAGCAGAAACTCGAATCGGCTGATTGGCGTCACATAGAAGTTGATGATTGAGCCCAGTTCCTTCTCCCGCACGACACTGAGCGCGGTCAGGATTGCGGGAAACAGCAGCAGGAGCATGGGGATGACTGCCGGGGCGATCGCCACCAGGCTCTTCACGTCGGGATTGTAGCGATAGCGCGTCTCGATATCGATGAGACCGCTGGCGAGCCGCGTGCCCGACTCCTGCAAAGCCATTTCGCTTAGCCAATGTGCGTGCATCGCCTGAACATAGCCCTGCACGGTCTCGGCTCTTTGCGGCATTGCGCCATCGATCCAGACACCGATTACGACCGGATCGGCCCGCCGGACATTGCGCGCGAAGTTGGGCGGGATCTCGATAGCCAGACTGAGCTCGCCCGAGCGCATTCGGCGATCGAGGTCGGCATAGTCGGTAACTTGCGGACGCTCGATGAAATAGCGGGAGCCGGCGAGATTGAGCGCGTAATTCTGGCTGGTGGTGGTGGCGTCGCGATCGAGGACGGCGAACGGCAGGTCCTCGACATCCATGCTGATGCCATAGCCCATGATGAACATCAGGAGAACGCTGCCGAGCAGCGCCAGCGTCGCCCGGATGGGGTCGCGCCGGAGCTCGAGCGCCTCGCGCCGCGCATAACTCATAACCCTGCGACGGCTGAAGAAGGGCGAGGAGGAGCCCTGCTCATCCGCCTCGCCGCTGTTCGGCTCGACGGGTCTCGCGGAGGCGCCCGCCTGGCCATCCGTGCCCGATGCCTCTTCAAGATAGGCGATGAACGCCTCTTCCAGGGTGGCGCTGCCGCGCTTCTCCTCGATCGCTGCTGGAGTGTCGCTCACCAGCACCTTGCCGGCGTGCATGAGCGAGATGCGGTCGCAGCGCTCCGCCTCGTTCATGAAGTGGGTCGAGATGAAGATCGTCACCCTGTCGTTACGGGAGAGGTCGATCATCATCTGCCAGAACTGGTCCCGTGCGATCGGATCGACGCCGGAGGTCGGCTCGTCGAGGATCAGCATCTCAGGTTTGTGGACCATCGCGACCGCGAGGCTGAGGCGCTGGCGCTGACCGAGCGGCAGGGCGTCGGGCAGCGCCTCCATGATGTCCCGGAGGCCGAAACGCTCCGCCATCTCGTCGATGCGGCCCGAAATGTCGCCGGCCGGGACATGGAAGAGCTGCGCATGAAGCTCAAGATTTTGCCGGACCGTCAGTTCGGAATAGAGCGAGAAGGCCTGGGACATGTAACCGACCCGTTGGCGGGTGACCATGTCGTCATTCTCGACCTCGCGCCCGAACAGCCACGCCTGCCCCTCGCTTGCCTTCAAGAGGCCGGTCAACATCTTCATCGTCGTCGACTTGCCGCAGCCATTGGAGCCGAGGAAGCCGAAAATCTCCCCGCGCGCGATACGGAAATCGACATGATCCACAGCGGTGAAGTCGCCGAAGCGCATAGTGAGGCCCTTCGCCTCGATCACGATATCATCGCCGTCCGCCGATCGTGGCGGGATCGTCACCGGCTTATGGCCGCGGCGGCGCTCCTCGGGCAGCAGGGCTATGAACGCCTGCTCCAGCGTCTTCGTGCCCGACCGCTCGTAAAAATCCGATGGCGTGCCGGTGGCGAGGATTCGCCCCGCGTCCATCGCGACCAGCCAGTCGAACCGGGCCGCCTCCTCCATATAGGCGGTTGCCACCAGCACGCTCATCTGCGGACGGTCGGCCCTGATCCGATCGATCAGGTCCCAGAACTGTGCGCGAGACAGGGGATCGACCCCCGTGGTGGGTTCGTCGAGCAGCAGGAAGTCCGGATCGTGGATGAGAGCGCAGCACAGACCGAGCTTCTGCTTCATGCCCCCGGAGAGCTTGCCGGCCTGCCGCTGGCGGAACGGCGCCAGACCCGTGCTCTGCGTAAGCTCGGCGATACGCCGCTCCCGCTCACCGGCTCCCTGGCCGAACAGCTGACCGAAGAACTCGAGATTTTCGTCGATCGTGAGCGTGGGATAGAGGTTCTTGCCCAGGCCCTGCGGCATATAGGCGATGCGCGGGCAGATGGCATCGCGATGCGCACGCTCGGCCATGCTCCCACCCAGGACCTCGATTGTCCCGTCCTGAATTCTGCGTGCTCCGGAGATCAGTGAGAACAGCGTCGACTTGCCCACGCCGTCCGGGCCGACGAGCGCGACCATCTTACCGGCGGGGATTTCCAGGTCGATCGCGTCAAGCGCCAGCGTGTCGCCGTAACGGATGCTGACGCCCGTCAGCCGTATAGCAGCAGGCATGTCCGACCAGGCTGAGCTTTCCGCCACCCGACTGGTCACCGACCGTTCCGGATCGCGAGCTTCTCAGGCCATGCGATATTCCGATCGATGCGCACATAGGCCATGCCGGGAAGGCCGGTCTTTACCTGAGTGACATGCCGTTCCAGGAGCCTGCGATCGATCTGCGCCTTGACGCGGAACATGAGTTTCTGCCGTTCGCTCTCCGTCTCCACAGTCTTGGGCGTGAACTGGGCCACGTCCGCGACGAATGAGACCCTGGCAGGTATGACGAAGTCGGGCGCCGCGTCGAGCACGATCCGGACTTCCGACCCCAGCGCCACCTTGCCCGCCACCGTTTCGGGCAGGAAGAAGGTCATATAAACGTCGCCCAGATTGACAAGATTGAGCACCCGGCCGCCGCCCGCCACCACTTCGCCCGGTTGAGCCACTCTGTATTGGATCCGTCCCGCTGTCGGTGCGCGCAGGTCGCTGTCACGCAGGTCCGCTTCGATCCGCTCTATGGTGGCCTTCGCGGCATCGACGTTCGATCGTGCGCCGATGACCTGGCTACGCGCCGTCCCGATTGCCGCATCAACGGCGGCAAGCTGCGCCTTGGCCGCTTCGACCGCCGCGCTCGCGCCCTCGACCTGCCCCTGATCGTCGTCGCGTTCCTGAACCGCAGTCGCCCCTTCGAGCGCCAGCGTCTCGGACCGTCGCAGCCGCTTGCGCGCGGCATTGAGCTCGGCCTCGCGCTGCCGCACCGCTGCGAGAGCTGCCGCGCGGTTGCTCTGCTGCTGGGCGACCTGGCTCTGCGCGATGGAGATCGCGTTTTGCGCCTGAGCCAGCTGCGCCTGCGCCTCCCTCTTTTGGGCGGCAAGCACGTCGGTATCCATGTGCGCGACAACTTGGCCGGCTTTCACGAAATCGCCTTCGTCGGCCACGATGTCGCGGATGCGCCCGGATGATCTGGCCGAGACGTCGATCTCCACCGCCTCGATGCGACCGTTCCCGCCAACAATGCCTTCGGGAAGATCACGGGGCCTCAGCAGTAGCCACAGCAGCAGGATTACCGTGACGACAGCCACGGCCACGCCGCCTCGGATAATCCATTTGTTCTGCGGCAGCTTCATCGTGCCTGTCCCCCGGTGTTCGCTGTATTGGTATCGAATGCGGAATTGACGAGTCCGCCGCCCAACGCAGCGTAGAGCGCGACGCCGCTCGCCAGATGGGCGCGGCGTAGCTGGACAAGCCCCTGTTCGGTGTCGAACAGATCACGCTGCGCATCGAGCACCTCAAGATAGGCCGATCGGCCGTTATCGAAGCGCAACTGCGCCAGGCGCGCGCGCTCACGTAGCGCGTCGAGCACGGTACGTGTCGTTTCGATCTGTCGTGCCAGTTGCCGGCGGCGGACCAGCGCATCCGAGACATCGCGGAACGCCGCCTGCACCGACCTTTCATAATCCGCCACGGCTTCCACCTGGCGCGCCTTCGCCAGGTCGAGATTGGCGGCAAGACGCCCGGCGTTGAACAGCGGCAGGCTGATCGTGGGCGCGAAGCTCCAGGAGCGGCTCCCGTTTCCGAACAAGCCATCAAGGTCGTCGCTGCTGGTTCCAAACGCGCCGGTCAGCGTGATGTTTGGAAAGAAAGCGGCCCGCGCGGCGCCGATATTCGCATCGGCGGCGCGCAGCCGATATTCGGCAGCCATGATATCGGCGCGGTTGGCGAGCAGTTCCGATGGTAAGCCGGCCGGCAGGACGATGTCGGGCGCCGTCTCCGCAAGTCCTAGCGGCCCCACCGGTATGTCGATCGGTTGGCCCACCAGCAGCGCCAGCGCATTTCGGTTGACGGCGCGGTCCTGCTCGAGCGCTTCAAGCGTTGTCTGTGCCTGCCCAAGCAGCATTTGCGCCTCGGCCATCTCCAGCTTGGAACCTGAACCCACCTCATAACGTCGACGCAGGATTCGCAGAGCTTGCTGGCGCGTGGAGATCGTGCGGGCGGCGAGCGCCACACGTTCCTCGTATTCGCGCTCAAGCAGATAGCCGTTCGCGACCTGTGCGATGAGATCCGTCGCGACCGAACGCCTGGCCTCCTCCGTCGCGAGATACTGATTCCGGGCCGCGTCGTTGAAGTTGCGCAGCCGGCCCCAGAAGTCGATTTCCCAGCCGGCGCTCAACTGCGCCGTGACCTGCTTGATATCGTAGCTCTGCGTGCCCGCGCCCGGCAGGTTGATGATCGATCGGGCCCGGGTGCCCGAAGCTACCGCTTCGAGCTCGGGATAGAGCGCCGATCCCTCGATACGCCATGTAGCCCGCGCCTCGGCGACCCGGGCGGTGGCAATGCGGATGTCGCGATTATTCTCTAGAGCGGTGGCTATCAGCGTGCGCAAATGCTCCTCGCGGAAGAAGTCGTGCCAGCCAACGTGTGCGATGGAAGGACCGGTAGCCTCTGCCTGCGCATAGCTTTGAGGCACCGGCTGTGCGGGACGCACATGCTGGGGCGCAAACGAACATGCGGCAAGACACACCGGCAGCATGGCGGTCGTGCTCGCAAGAGCGCCCCTCTTGCGTCTGATCCTATAGGGCTCGCGATCGGTCATGCCCCCGCCGTTCTCGCTGGTAGTGCCTGAGAAGGCCGATCCGACAGGTCGGCTTTCCTCAAAGTTGCGCCTTATGCGCCTTTAAGCGGCGTCGCAGGTGCCGGGTTCAGGGCTGGCTTCAGCGCCGATTGTCGATTGGCCTTGGTGAGCGCGATGATCTGATCGGTTGGAGTGGTCATGGGTTTGTTCCTTTGAGGACGGAGACAGACCATATTGTATTTTCCCATGCACCGCCGGGACATCGGGGTTTATCGGGAGGACACGGCCATTCGAAGGAAGCCTTCAGCCGTTCGCGATATAGGAAACGGCTACCTGGCCCTTTTGTCCCTTGATGGACAATATGTCGATGATCCGGCCGAAGCACCGCTCACTGATGCCTCCGATGAGGGCGCGTGCCATGGTGCACATCGTATCGGGTTCGATCTCCGCCACGCCTTCCCGGCAGGTCCTCTCGGCTCCGTGTTTATGAATTTACGGCCTAGCACTACTTCGCAGAACTTTGTTTTTTGGGAATTCCCATGGCGCTGATTGCGTGATTCATGGAGAGCCAGCTTTGACGGAGGCTGACGATGAAGAGGGCTGGCAGCGCGATCTGGAACGGTGGCTTGAGCTTTATCTGGAGACACCGGGCAACAAGACGCGGCGGCTGATGTGGCGTGCCTATATCGCGGGTCTGATCGGGCCCGGTGATCGCAAGAGCATCCAACCCATGGCAGCCCGTCCGGAGGCGATAGCCGACATTATCAGTCGTAGTTTGATATCCGCTGCCGATTTGGAGCAGCGTTCACAACAGTCTCCTTGAACAGACAGCCCCGGCGATATCTTCGCCAGAACTCTGTTGAACATAAGTGCTAAACCCACTGTAAGGGCTTGCAAACTGCCGCATTGACCGTCCTTCGTCCGCGACGCCGACGATTAACGATTTCCTTCTTGCACAATCTTCATTCTGTGCCCGTGCAGAAAGAATAAGGGTTACGTTCGCATTATTCGGGGAAAACCCCGATACCTGCGTGTTATTTCAATGTTTAGAACATATTCCATGTACGGGTCATGCTCTTCGCGGTTTTTCCGCCTCATGTTTTGGTCGTGCAGCACCTTCGGGCTGGGCCTGTCGGCAGCGCCGGGCCAGTCCCAGGAATTCGCCGATCAGGACACCACCAGCCAAGCCGCGGCTCCGGCCGCCGGCCAGTCGGCATCGCCGGCCGATGCAGCGACCCCGGCGCCAGCCGCTGACCCGAACGCGGCGAACAATCCGCTGACGCCGAAGATCACGCTTAACTTCCACGAATACTACATACCGCAGCTGGAAGGCGTTCCGGACCGCGAGGCGAACTCCTTCCTTTTCCGCGGAGTCATCCCTCACAAGACTTTCGGTGTCGGGCAGCTGTTTCGCTATACCCTGCCAGTGGTGACGACACCCACCTTCCCGGGGGGCTCGAAAACGGGAGTGGGCGACCTCACCCTCATCGACC
This sequence comes from Novosphingobium panipatense, assembly GCF_900182875.1. NCBI lineage: Bacteria > Pseudomonadati > Pseudomonadota > Alphaproteobacteria > Sphingomonadales > Sphingomonadaceae > Novosphingobium > Novosphingobium panipatense. Next base: position 4,577 of record NZ_FXUI01000002.1, on the reverse strand, counting down.
TGGTCGCCATGCCGTTCAGCACGAAGACGGCCGAGTTCGTGGTCGGCCCGGTCCTGGTGCTTCCGACCGCCCGGGATGACCTGGGTGCCGGCAAGTGGCAGGCCGGCGTGTCAGCGGTTGCCATATTCCCACGCAAGTGGGGCCTTATGGGGGCCGTAGCGACCTATCAGCACTCGTTCGCGGGCGATGACGATCGGCCGACCGCCCAGTCGATGACCTTCCAACCGCTGGTGATCTACAACCTGCCCGACGCTTTCTACCTGCGTTCCTCCGGGACGTGGAGCTTCGATTTGGAACGGGCGAACGACTACGTGCCGGTGGGCTTTGGCTTCGGGAAGGTCTGGCAGGCAAGCGAGGTAACGACGGTCAACGCCTTCATCGAGCCCCAGTATACCGTGTGGAGCAACGGGATCGGTATGCCGAAGTGGCAGATCCTCGCCGGGATCAACCTGCAATTTGCGCTCAACCGATGACCTCTCAGCAAACTTCAAAAGGGAGTGTGCAATGCGAGAGACTCACCAGCTTTCGATGGCAGCCGCGTTGATGATGACAACTTCGAGCGCCTTTGCCGCGCCGCCGGTCACTCCTACGGAAGCACGGGCCATCGCGAAGCAGGCGTACATCTACGCTTATGCTCCCATGGAAAGCTATCAGACCTGGCGCGGCCAGGCCGTGGACCCGAACTCGCCCACTTATGTGGGCGGTTTCGGCAAGTTCAGGCATTACTCCGAGGTCTATACGCCCGAGAACAAGGATATTGTCACTCCAAACAACGACACCCCCTATTCCTGGCCATGGCTCGACCTGCGCGCGGAGCCATGGGTCGTCAGCGTGCCGGAGGTGCCGAAAGACCGCTACTACGTGATGCAGTGGATCGACCTGTTCACACAGAATTTCGGCTATGTCGGCGTTCGGGCTACGGGGAACAAGGCCGGCAGCTATCTGATCGCCGGGCCCCAATGGAATGGCGGGACGCCCGAAGGCATCACGGCGGTGCTCAAATCCGAGACGGACATCGTAGGAACGCTGACGAGGACGTCTCTAGCGGGACCCGAAGATGTTGCCAACGTGAAGGCAATTCAGGCCAAGTACAAGCTTCAGCCCCTGCATCAGTTCCTTGGCACCAAGGCGCCCAAGCCAGCGGCGCCGATCTCCTCCCCGAGTATAGCAAGGCGAAGGCGGAGTCGCGGGATTTCATCACCTATCTCAACTTCTTTCTTCAGTTCGCCGAGCCTCCCATCAAGGAAGAGGCCGCTCTGCGCGAGAGCTTCAGGCGCATCGGTATCGAGCCGGGAAAACCGTGGAACCCGACGCAATTTGATGCCCAGCAGCTTGCCGCCATCGACGCCGGCGTGGCCGACGGGAAAAAGGCGATCGCGGAAAAGCTGGCAACCACCTACAGTTCGAACGGACTCTTCGGCTCAAGGGCCCAGCTCGGCACGGATTATCTGACGCGGGATGCAGGAGCGGCCAAGGGCCTCTATGGCAACTCGCTTGAGGAAGCTTGGTATGGTGGCTTTGTCGGCGATGGGACCAAGCCCTCGGTGCTTCATTTCAGCAAGTCCGAACTGCCGCAGGCGAAGTTCTTCTGGTCGGCGACGCTCTACACGCTGCCTGATCGCTTCCTCTATGCCAACCCGATCAAGCGTTACTCGATCGGGGACCGGACCAAGGGACTTGTCTACGATCCGGATGGCGGACTGACGATCTATCTGTCGCATGAATCACCGGGTCGTTCCAAGGAGAGCAACTGGCTTCCGACGCCTGCGGGCAAGTACAGTCTGGTTGTTCGGGTCTACGGCCCTGGTCCGGATCTTATCTCCGGCAAGTGGCAGCTACCCCCGCCCAGGCCACTTTAACCGCCGGATCGAAGCCCGATCGTGTTTCCTTTGTCCGGTAACAATGGAGTGACCGGCAGCCCTCGCTCAGGCACTTAGCCCCTGCCCTGCCGAAGCATTCATCTGGAGGTACTTCCCCATGAAGACGGTCAACGGCTTACAGGTCGCAATCCTGTCCCTTTTTGCTGCGCAAGCCGCCGCTCAGCCGGCAAACTCCGAACATCAAGGCGCTGTCCCGGTCACTCCCGACAACTTCGTAAGGGCAGAGACTGATCTCTACTTCAGCAACATCGTCAAGGATGGCGGGTTGGGCAAGTTCGTTCACCGACGCGAGCCCGCTGGGATCGACAACCAGACGGTCATCCGGCTCAACCGCGACACACTGTATTCGGCGGCGGTTTTCGACCTTGATGCCGGCCCTGTGACGATCACCGTCCCGGAAGTGGGCAAGCGCTTCCTCTCGATGCAGGTCATCGACGAGGACCAGTACACACCGCAGGTCAGCTACGGCGGCGGCGTGCGCACCCTGACAAAGGAGCGGATCGGCACGCGTTACGTCGTCGTGGCCGTCCGCACGCTGGTCGATCCATCCGACCCTAAGGATGTGCAGCAGGTTCACGCGCTGCAGGACGCGATCAAGGTGTCGCAAAGGGCACCCGGGAAATTTGAAGCACCCACATGGGATCAGGCCAGCCAGAAGAAGGTGCGCGACGCCTTGCTCGTGCTGGCCTCGACATTGCCCGACGCAAATCGCATGTTCGGGACCAAGGAGCAGGTCGATCCCGTACGGCGCCTGATCGGCGCGGCGTCCGCCTGGGGCGGCAACCCGGATAAAGAGGCGATGTACCTCAACGTCACGCCAGCCAGAAACGATGGCACGACGGTCTACAGGCTCAATGTCGGTTCCGTTCCAGTCGATGGCTTCTGGTCGATCAGTGTCTACAACGCTGAGGGATATTACGAGAAGAATGCCCTGAATGCCTACGCGCTCAATAACATAACAGCGAAGAAGAGCAGCAACGGAACGATCACGGTGCAGTTTGGGGGGTGCGACGGCAAGATCCCGAACTGCCTGCCAACCACCAAAGGCTGGAACTACATGGTACGTCTCTATCGGCCACGCGCCGAGATCTTGAGCGGCCAATGGAAGTTCCCAGAGGCTCAACCTATGAACTGATCGCGATGCGAGGCATACCTTGAGTTCCGCTTTTCCTAGCCGACAAGTTCTAGGCTCAGCCCCCTTTGCAAAAGCGTATCCAGCCTTGCGCTCCGAGCCGGAAATCACGTTCCTTGCCTGTCACATACGACAAGAGGCGATACAAACCGCAACCGTACGAGATCCTGATCAGCCGTCTGTAGGAGCGGCGGCGCGGGGTCGCGGTACGCTACGTCCGGTGCTGCACCGTTTTTCGTCTCCGCACTCGCTTCCGCCGCGACAGTCCTCTTCCGGCTATAATCCGCAAGTCCTAACCCTGGCGTTTGCTGATCAGCGCTGGTTCTATCGCAGAAACGCTCTGGCGCGGAACGATGGCGGTTAGCACGGTTCCCTCCGGTCTTCGGCGGATGGAGAAGCGACCTGATAATCCCTCCATCCGAGCGTTCATACCTGCTAGCCCGACACCTGCCTCCGGCTTTCGAATCCGAGCGGGGGCACTCGCTTGCATGCCGCACCCATCGTCCCGAACACGTAAAACGATCCAGTTGCGGCGCGATGTAAGCCGCAGGTCCGCACAACAGGCTTGGCTATGTTTGAAAACATTCATCAATGCTGCCTGGGCTACACGGAAGATCGCGAGTTCTGCCTCCCTGCATTCACTACCTTCGTATTGATCGCTCACGAAGGTAATGTCGATTCCGGTACGTGCCGACATCCCGGTTGCGAGAGCATTGAGAGCAAGCGGAAGCCCAAGCCTTTCCAGTTCTGGAGGGTGAAGAAGGTAGCTGAATGAGCGGACCTGCCGTTGAAGCGCAGCCACTATCTGCCTTGCGCTTTCGTGAGCGGCCTCGTTGGCTTCCTCCGCTCCCTCTCGCATGGTTTTCAGATCACATTCGAGAATGAATAGGAGCTGGGAGATGACGTCATGAAGATCGCGCGCAATCCTTCGCGCTTCATCATCACGGGCACGTAGTATTGCGAGCCGAAAGCTCTCCGCTGAACAGTCCTCGGGAGAAAAAGCACTAGCACATATATCGTTAGATAAGTTTTCAACGAGCCGTAACAATTCTCTCATAGGCATGAAAAATCTGCCTTCCTCATGGTTCCTGCCGCCAGGCGGACCCTTTTAGGCCGGACAATCCTACCATTAACAATATAAATGAATATCCCCTAAGTGCAAACCCGTATTTTTGCCAAAAGCTAAGCTTGGCGGAAGAGGTGCAACCTCAATCTAGATGACTGGACACTTGACAAAAAATCAGAAGCAAGTTCAGGCCACGATGAATGTAACACTTTATTTCTTGCTTACTGCATTTTCCGCATAATAGGCACAACATTTGTTTCAAGATAATGCACAATAAGGGCGATAACAACGTTAATCCTCATTTACCATTATGCTGCCCGGCACAGACTGGTCTCGCTACCATCGCGCTCATCTTCAAACGCTTCCTCTAATGGGAGAGTTGATCAGCAGAGGCGGATAGCTTCTGACCTGCCCCCCGAAAGGTCCCTCATTCTGATGTAGAGTCTGCCCACGAGGAAGGAGCAGACGCATGAGGAAGAGCCGTTTCACCGAGGCGCAG